>JBBQJG010000103.1:0-17226 GCA_038325725.1 Polyangia bacterium
GTCCACGGCGTCGTCGTCCAGATGACTAGGGCGACTTTCTTGTCCTTTAGGGCAGGCACCGCTAGGCCGACCTTCTGTTGCCCTTCCGCGACGGGCATGCGCACGTAGATCGAAGGCGACGAGTGGTCTTCGTACTCGACCTCGGCCTCGGCGAGCGCCGTCTTGTGCACGAGGCACCAGTGCACGGGCTTCTTGTCGCGGTAGACGAGCCCGCGCCGCGCGAACGCCGCGAGCTGCCGAACGATCGTCGCCTCGTAGTCCTTCGACAGCGTCAGGTACGGATCGTCCCAGGTGCCGAGGCACCCGAGGCGTTTGAACTCGCCGCGCATGACGTCGACGAACTTGAGCGCGTGCTCCTCGCACTTGCGCCGGAACGCCGGCGCGTCGAGCGCCTTCGCGTCCTTGCCCAGCTCTTTTTCGACCTGCTGTTCGATGGGCAGGCCGTGGCAATCCCAGCCCGGTCGGAACACGGCGCGCTTGCCCATCAGGAGCTGCGAGCGCACGACGAGGTCCTTGAGAACTTTATTGAGAACGGTCCCGTAGTGGATGCCGCCTGTTGGATAAGGCGGCCCGTCGTGCAGCACGAACGACGTCGCGCCGTCGGCGGCGCGCGCCGCGAGCACGCGCTCGTATTGCTTCTCGCTCGCCCAGCGCTCGAGCCATTGCGGCTCGCGCTTCGCGAGGTCCGCACGCATGGGGAAGTCGGTCTTCGGGAGATTGAGTGTTTGTTTCCAGTCCACGGCCGCGCGGATACTACCAAAGGCGCCTCGGAAGTCCCGCGTGGTGGTAAAAAGCTGAAATGTCGACCACCGACGAGCGCGTGCCCTGGGATCAGTACTTCATGAACATCGCCCAGGTCGTGGCCTCGCGGTCGACCTGCCCGCGCAAGTTCGTGGGCGCCGTCATCGTGCGCGATCGAACGATCCTCTCGACCGGCTACAACGGGTCGATCCGCGGCATGCCCCACTGCACGGACGCGGGCGGGCACATGATGGAGAACGACCACTGCGTCGCGACGATCCACGCCGAGGCGAACGCGATCATCCAAGCGGCGAAGAACGGCGTGCTCATCGACGGCGCGATGATTTACGTCACCGCGAGCCCGTGCTGGAACTGCTTCAAGCAGATCGCGAACTCGGGACTTCGTCGCATCGTCTATGGCGAGTTCTACCGGGACGACCGGATCTTCGAAGTCGCCTCGAAGCTTTCGATCGATCTACAGCACCTGCAGAGCCACGTGCCCGCCTCGCGCCGCGAATAGCGCGGCAAATTTCAGCGAATCCTAGAATGCGAGAATCCCACAAGGTGGGGCATTGCGCCGCGGCGACTTGCACGTCGTCGTGACCGTTTTTCGTTGACCCAGTCCGCCAGGGATCAGAGGCTAACCCCCTGATGCTCCGGTTGGTTGTTTTCGGAGTGGTCTGCGCGCTGACTTTGGGCGCCGGGCCGCGCGCAGCTCGCGCCGAGGTCGATGAGACCGGCACGTCCACGGCTGATTCGGCCGATGACGGCGCCGGAGAAGCGCCCGCCGCGGCCGTTCCGAGCGCGAAAAAGAAGCACCACTCGAAGAGGTCGCGGCGCCACGCGCAGGTCTCCGGCCGCGTCGTCCCCGAGGAGGCCCTGCGGCAGTCGCCGCTCGCGCGGCCGTCGGGTCACCTGCACCTGATCTTCCCCGGCGTCAAAGACGAGGTCGAGGTCAACATCTACAACGAGGACGGCTCGTACAACCTCGACGCGCTCGAGCAGGCCAGCCACGTGCTGCGCTGCCGCCGCACCGAGACCGAGAAGCCGATGGATCCGCAGCTGCTGATGCTGCTGTCGCACGTCGAGGATCACTTCGGCGGCAAGCCGCTGGAGATCGTCTCGGGCTATCGCAACCAGCGCAAGAAGACGAGCAACCACTACAAGGGCACGGCGACCGACATCCGCATCGATGGTGTCGCGCCGAAGAAGATTCGCGAGTTCGCGGAGACGCTCGACGGTGGTGGCCTCGGCATTGGCTTCTACCCGCGCGGTGGCTTCGTGCACATCGACGTGCGCCCGCCGCCCAGCTATCGCTGGATCGACTACTCGCCTCCTGGCTCGAACGCGTCCGAGAAGCGCCCGCCCCGTGGCTGGAAGCGCAAGAAGCTCCAGAGCTAACCGAGGTCGGGTCGCGTGCCGGCTTTCGGCGCGGTTTTTCCTGACAGCGTAGAGCGCTGCGCTTGGTCAAGTTCGCGCGGGAACCTGACGACGGAATTGTGGCACAAGGTGCCATTCCTCCAATGATTAGGCCGACGAACACCCTCATTCTCGCGCGCGCCCTCGGGCTCGTGTCCCTCTTCGCCGTGTCGCTCGTCGTTAGCGGCTGCGGAGACAACATCCCGGCGCGCGTCCTTGGGACCGCGGGCACGGGCGGCGGCGGCGCGACCGGCATGGCCGGCACGGGCGGCGGCGGCGCGACCGGCCTCGCGGGCGACGGTGGCCTCGCGGGGGCTGGCGGCGTCGCTGGCGATGGCGGCGTCGCGGGGGACGGCGGCGTGGCCGGTGATGGCGGCCTGGCCGGCGACACGGGTGTCGCGGGCGACGGCGGAACTGCGGGCGTTGGCGGTGCGGCGGGTGACGGCGGCGTCGCGGGCGCTGGCGGGACGGCCGGCGCGGCGGGTGACGGCGGCGTCGCGGGCACTGGCGGGACCGCCGGCGCGGCCGGCGACGCTGGCACCGCCGGAGACGCTGGCACGGCCGGAGACGCCGGGACGGCGGGCGACGGCGCGGGCGGCTCGGCCACGGCCGGCGCGGGCGGTGCGAGCGCGGGCTGCGACGGTGTCGACTGCTTCTTCCCGAACGGCGATCTCGGCATCTGCGTGAACGACGTCTGCGGCGCCTGCCCGTCCGACGCGCGGTGCACAGAGGTCTACGGCGCGGGCACGCTGTGCATCGCCGGCGCGTGCGTCGAGCACGGGTGTCGCACGGTCGCCGACTGCGGCACGGGCCAGGTTTGCGACGGCGCGACGCACGCATGTCGGTCCTGCGCCACCGATTCGTCGTGCGCGTCGGGGTACGGCGCGGGCCACATCTGCGTCTCCGGCGCTTGCGTCTCGGGCGATTGCCACACGACGGCGGATTGCCCGACCGGGCAGCTGTGCGACGCCTCGTCGAACGCGTGTACCGCCTGCGTCGACGATCCGTCCTGCGTCGCCGCGCTCGGCGCCGATCACATCTGCGAGGCGGGGGCGTGCATCTCCGGAACGTGCCACACGGCCACCGACTGTGGCGCCGGGCAGCTTTGTGGTTCGGCCCACACGTGCGACGTCTGCACGACCGACGCGAGCTGCACGCCCGAGTACGGCGGCAACCATCTGTGCGTCGCGGGGGCGTGCGTACCGGGCAATTGCCGCGCGACAGCCGACTGCGTCCTCGGCGACGTCTGCGACGGCAGCACGATGCTCTGCGGGCCGTGCGCGAGCGACGCCGTTTGCCGTTCGAGCTATGGCGCCGGACATCTGTGCGTCGCGGGGGCATGCATCGCCGGCGATTGCCGCACGGCCAACGACTGCAGCAACGGCCGCCTGTGCGTCGCGAACGCCTGCACGGACTGCGCGAGCGACGTCACCTGCGCGTCACAATACGGCGCGGGACACCTGTGCGTGAGCGGCGGCTGCGTGGCCGGCGTGTGCCGCACGGCGACCGACTGCCCCGGCGGTCAGCTGTGCGACGCGAGCTTCGCCTGCACGAGCTGCACGACGGACAACGCCTGCATCTCGGGCTACGGCGCCAACCACCTGTGCGACGGGGGCGTCTGCGTCGCTGGCGATTGCCGCTCGACGGCCGACTGCGGCGGCGGTCGCATCTGCAACACGGCGTCGTTCACGTGCTCGGCGTGCGCGAGCGACAACGCGTGCGTCGCCGCCTACGGAGCGAACCAGCTGTGCGTCAACGGCAATTGTATTTCGGGCAACTGCCGCGCCGCGAGCGACTGCGCGACGGGCGAGCTCTGCGACGCGAACACGTTCATGTGCGGCACCTGCGCGACGGACGCGGCCTGCGTGAGCGGCTACGGCCCCGATCACCTCTGCATCAGCGGCGCGTGTGTCGCGGGCCAATGCCGCACGTCGCCCGAGTGCGCGAACGGCGGCCTGTGCAACACGACGAACCACCTGTGCGGCTCCTGCGCCACGGACGGCGAGTGCGTCACGGGCTACGGCATGAATCACCTTTGCATCGCGGGCGCCTGCGTGTCCGGGACGTGCCACTCGACGGCCGACTGCGGCGGCGGACAGATCTGCAACGGCGGCACGCACGTCTGCGAGGCGTGCCCGAGCGACGCCGCGTGTGTCACGGCTTACGGCGCCGGGCACCTGTGCGAGGGCAACGTCTGCATCGTCGGCAGCTGCCGGCAGTCGGCGGATTGCAGCGGCGGCAAGCTGTGCGACACGCCGACGCACGCGTGTGTCGTCTGTGCGAACGACAACAGCTGTCAGAACGACGCCACCTACGGCTCGTCGACCTTCTGCCTCTCGGGCGCTTGCACGCAGGGCGATTGCCGCGACACGGGCGACTGCGCGACGGGTCAACTGTGCGGCTCGACGCAGACCAACACCTGCGGCGCGTGCACGAACGACGCCCAGTGCACAGGCGACGTGAGCTACGGCGCGGGCTACATCTGCTTCGAGGGCGTCTGCCAGCACGGCGACTGCCACGGCACGAGCATCGATTGCTCGGGCGGCCGCGCGGGCCTCGTCTGCGGCGCCGCCTCGGCGAACACGTGCAGCGCGTGCTCGTCCGACCAGCAGTGCCAGTCAGATTTCGTCTACGGCTCGAGCACGATTTGCAACACGACCCCCGCGCAGCCAACGACGGGTCACTGCGTGTCGGCGTCCTGCAACCTGAGCGGCGCGTGCGCGGCGAACGCCGGCGACTTCTGCTGCAACAGCCTCTGCGTGCCCGGCAACTGCTGCTCGGATGTCGACTGCACGGGCAACCCGGCCTTCGGCGTCGGCACGGCCTGCGTCAACAACCAGTGCACGGGCTGCACGGCCGTTACGGGCAACCAATACCTCGTCGATCCGGTGAACGGCAACGACGCCAAGGCGACGGGCAGCGGCCTCATCGGCACGGTCGCGAACTCGAACTGCAGCTTCAAGACCGTGACGCGCGCGCTCGCCGTCGCGGGCGGCTTCGCGTCTCCCGGCACGCAGATCATCATCCTCGGCACGCTGGGCCAGTCGACGCCGCTCGCTGCGACGGAGACGCTGCCCATCCTCGTGCCCGCGAACGTGACGATTCGTACGCGCAACGGCCCCATCGCGATGACGTTGCCCGCGAGCAGCAACCCGGCGTTCTCGAACGTGGGCGGCTTCCAGCTCGTCGGCGACCTGTCGGGCATCACGCCCGATCCGGCGGCGCCGCTCACGATCGACGGCGCGACCAACACGTCGGGCATCGGCATCCTCGTCGCGCCGGGCGCCGGCAAGTCCGCCAACCTCACGAACCTCACCGTGCAGAACACGGGCGGCAACGGCATCAGCGTCACGAACGGCACGCTCAACATCGCCGAGGGCGTCACGGTGAAGGGCGCGGGCACGGCGGCGAAGAAGCGCGACGGCCTCAACGTCTCGAGCGGCACGGTCCACATCGACGTCCCCTTCGGCAAGGCGCCGACCTCGTTCCTCAACAACACGCAGAACGGCATCTATGTCTTGGGCTCGGGCGTCATCACGATCTCGGGCACGCCCGTGACGGCGCCGGCCCCGAACGGGCAGGGCACCGTCGTCGTGAGCGGCAACCTCTCGGCGGGCGTGCACATCTTCGACGCGCCGGGCGCGGGCGCGAGCTCGCTCAACGGGCTCGTCGCGTGGAGCAACGTCGGCATGGGCCTGCGCCTCTACGGCGGCAACAAGGTCAAGGTGCGCAACGGCGTCTTCCTCGCGAACGGCACGAACGGCGTGTTCGTCTCGCACTACGACAGCTTCGCGAGCGGCAACGATCTGTCGCAGCTCGATCTCGGCCAGGCGGGCGACCCGGGCGGCAACATCTTCCAGGCGCTCCCCGGCTCGAACCCCGATGGCACGGGCCTGTGCGTCTCGATGTCGGCCGGCATGGGGCCGCTCGCGCTCAAGGCGCGGGGCAACATCTTTGCGGGCCCGACGGACTGCTCGACGTCTACCGCGGCAATCGTCCGCGGGACGTCGTGCAGCGGCGCCATCGACCTCGGCGTCGTCCCTGATCTCGTCGGCGTGCCCGCCACGGTGGTCACCGTCGACATCGCCGGCTGCCACTAGAGCGCCGAGCGCGGCGCGTCGCGCGCCCACGCTCTATCTTGCAATTCGGATCCTCGTCCCGTAGCTTGCGGGACGTCTCATGGCGACGCGGCAGCTAGATCTCATGGGGTCCGGCGCGAAAGCGTCGGCGAAAGAAGACGCGGGCGGCGGGCGTGGCGGGAAGCGCAAAGGGGGCGGAGGCGGCGGCGACGATCCGCCCCCGGAACCCGTCGACGCTTCGCTCGCCGACGAGGCGCAGCGCCGCTACCTGAACTACGCCGTCAGCGTCATCACGTCGCGCGCGCTGCCCGACGTGCGCGACGGCCTCAAGCCCGTCCAGCGCCGCATCCTGTACGCGATGTACGCGAACCTGCACCTTTATCCGGACGGGCGCTTCCGGAAGTCGGCGCTCATCGTGGGCGAGGTCATCGGCAAATTTCACCCGCACGGCGACACGTCGTCCTACGACGCCATGGTCCGCCTCGCGCAGCCGTTCTCGATGCGCGGCATGCTCGTCGACGGCCACGGGAACTTCGGCTCGCTCGACGGCGACAACGCCGCCGCCTACCGTTACACGGAGGCCAAGCTCGCGCCGCTCGCGATGGAGCTGCTCTCGGAGATCAAGCAAAACACGGTCGACTTCCGGCCCAACTTCGACGGCTCGCTCGAAGAGCCGATCGTGCTGCCCGCGAAGTTCCCGCAGCTGCTCGTCAACGGCTGCACGGGCATCGCCGTCGGCATGGCGACGAACATCCCGCCGCACAACCTCGTCGAGGTCTGCGACGCGGCCGTCGCGCTCATCGACGACAAGGACCTCGAGACGAAGGACCTGCTCAAGTACATCAAGGGCCCCGACTTCCCGACGGGCGGCCTCGTGACGAGCTCGAAGAAGGAGCTGCGCGACATCTACGAGACCGGGCAGGGCGGCGTGCGCGTGCGCGGCGAGTGGAAGCTCGAACGGAGCGGGGCAGGCAACCGGGGCGCCGAATGCATCATCGTGACGTCGATTCCCTACGCGCTGTCGAAGGCGACGGTCGTCGAGCGCATCGCCGACGTCATCATCAACAAGAAGCTGCCGCTGCTCGTCGACGTGCGCGACGAGTCCACCGACGACGTTCGCATCGTGCTCGAGCTCAAGCCCGGCGCCGATCCGGCGCTCGTCATGTCGTACCTGTTCAAGCACACGCCGCTCGAGCAGAGCTTCTTCGTCAACATGACGTGCCTCGTGCCGACGGAGAACAAGGAGATCTCGGGGCCGATGCGCCTCGATCTCAAGGCCGTGCTGCGCGAGTTCCTCGACTTCCGCGAGCGCACGGTGCGCCGCCGCTTCGAGCACGAGCTCGCCGAGCTCGTGCGCCGCATCCACATCCTCGAGGGCTTCGGCCTCGTCTTCGACGCGCTCGACGAGCTCATCCGCATCATCCGCAAGTCGGACGGAAAAGCCGACGCCGGGCAGAAGATCATCAAGCGCTTCGAGCTGTCGGACGTGCAGACCGAGGCGATCCTCGAGCTCAAGCTGTACAAGCTCGCGCGCCTCGAGATTCAGATCATCCTCGACGAGCTCGGCGCGAAGCGCTCGGCCGCCAAGGACATCAAGACGATCCTCGGCGACACGAAGAAGCTCTGGAAGGTCGTCCGCACGGAGATCGCCGAGGTCGCGGCGAAGTTCCCGGACAAGCGCCGCACGAAGCTCGGTGGCGGCGGCGGTGAGGAAGTGGAATTCGACGCCGAGGCGTTCATCGTCGAAGAGGACGCGACGGTGATCCTGTCGCGTGACGGGTGGCTCAAGCGCGCGCGCGAGGTCAAGGACATCTCGGCGACGCGTCTGCGCGAAGGCGACGCCGTCCTGGCGGCGCTGCGGGGCTCCACGAAAGAGCCCATCGCGATCTTCTCGAACCTCGGCTTCGCCTACGTCATTCGCATCAACGACGTGCCCGCGTCGACGGGCTACGGCGAGCCGATGCAGAAGCTTTTCAATTTTCGCGACGGCGAACGGGTCGTCGGCGCGATGTTGCTGAGCGAGGCGGCGGCGCCCAAGGGCGCGCTCGCGCTCGCCGTCACGAAGCGCGGCTTCGGCATGCGCTTCGGCCTCGAGACGCACCGCGAGCTGTCGACGCGCGCGGGCCGCCGCTTCGCGAAGCCCGCCGAGGGCGACGAGGTCGTGGGCGTCGCGCTCGTGCCCAAGCTCGACCGCGAGCTGCTCGTCTGCGTCGTGACCTCCGACGCCCACGCTCTCTTGTGCCGCGTCGAGGAGATCCCCGAGCTGTCGAACCCCGGCCGCGGCGTCACCGTCATCAAGACGGATGAAGGACACCCCGGCTCAACGGTCGTCGGCTTCGGCATCGGCACGCGCAAGGACCGCGAGATGCTCATCGTCGAAACGGACGCGGGCAAAGAGATCCCCATCGGGCCCGAGCGCCTCTCGGTCACGACCCGCGGTGGCAAGGGCCACGGCCTCATGCGCAAGACGAAGGTCGTGCGCGTCACCATGCCCGAGCCCACGCCGCCCCCCGCGCTGTTGAACTGACGCCATGAGCACCACTTCCTATACGTCCGACGACATCACCGTCCTCGAGGGCCTCGAGCCGGTCCGCCGCCGGCCCGGCATGTACATCGGCGGCACCGACGCGAAGGGCTACCACCACCTCGTGTGGGAGATCGTCGACAACTCCGTCGACGAGGTCATCAACGGCTACGGCTCGCGCATCGAGGTCGTCCTGCACAAGGACCACAAGTCGATCACCGTCACCGACGACGGCCGCGGCATCCCCGTCGACGTCAAAAAGGAGTTCAAGAAGTCGGCGCTCGAGCTCGTGCTGACGACGCTGCACGCGGGCGGCAAGTTCTCGGCGGCGCAGTACCAGTTCTCGGGCGGCCTCCACGGCGTCGGCTCGTCGGTCGTCAACGCGCTGTCCGAAGAGCTCATCGCGACGATCAAGCGCGACGGCGCGAGCTGGGAGCAGCGCTTCGAGCGCGGCAAAGCCGTCACGAAGATCAAGAAGCTCGGCCCCGCGCGCGGCACCGGCACCTCTATCTACTTTCGCCCCGATCCGCAGATCTTCGGCAAGCAGGAGCTGTCGGCCGAGACGATCCGCTTCCGCCTCGACACGAAGGCCTTCCTGCACAAGGGCCTCAAGATCATCTTCAAGGACGAGGCCGCCGGGACGGAAGAGGTCCTCGCGCACGCGGGCGGCATCGCCGACCTGCTCGCGAAGGTCGTCACGGATCGCGCCAAGGCGCCGACGTCGCCGCAGGTGTTCTACTTCGAGCGGCCGGCCGATCCGACGGCGGGCGCGCAGGGCTTCCGCATCGAGGCGGCGATCCAGTGGACGGAGTCGCACGAGGAGACGCTGCGCTCGTACGTCAACGCGATCCCGACGACGCAGGGCGGGACGCACGAGCAGGGCTTCAAGGCGGCCATCGTCAAGGCCGTGCGGTCGTTCATGGAAGTGGCGAACCTCGAGCCCAAGGGCGTGACGCTCACGGCCGAGGACATCCGCGAGGGCCTCGTCGGCGTGCTGTCGGTCTACATGCACGAGCCTCAGTTCCAGGGGCAGACGAAGGAGCGGCTCGGCAGTCCCGAGGCGCAGGCCCAGGTCGACGGCGCCGTGCGCCCGGCGCTCGAGCGGTTCCTCCTCGAGAACAAGACGGTGGGCGCGCAGATCGTCGAGCGCATCGCCCTCGCGGCGAAGGCGCGCGAGGCGTCGCGCGCGGCGGCCAACGCCGTCTCGCGCAAGACGGCGGTCTCGCACCGGCTCAACCTTCCCGGCAAGCTCGCCGACTGCTCGTCGACGGACCCGGCGCGCAGCGAGCTGTTCGTCGTCGAGGGCGACTCGGCCGGCGGCTCGGCCAAGCAGGGCCGCGAGCGCAAGACGCAGGCGATCCTTCCGCTGCGCGGCAAGGTGCTCAACACCGAGCAGGCCTCACTCGCGAAGGTGATGGTCAACAAGGAGCTCCAAGACCTCGTGTCGGCGCTCGGCTGCGGCGTGGGCGTCGACTTCAAGATCGAGCGCCTGCGCTACCACAAGGTCATCTTGCTGATGGACGCCGACTCCGACGGCCACCACATCGCGACGCTCTTGCTGACGTTCTTCTACCGCCACCTCACGGAGCTGATCCGTCAGGGCTACGTCTACCTCGCGCAGCCGCCGCTCTTCCGCATCGACCACGGCAAGGAGACGCACTGGGCGCTCGACGAGATCGATCGTGATCGGATCATCGCGACGATGCCCAAGAACGCCAAGCCCGAGATCATGCGCTTCAAGGGCCTAGGCGAAATGCAGCCCGAGGAGCTCGCGCGCACGACGCTCGACCCGCGCACGCGCCGCCTGCTCCGCGTCACCGTCGAGGACGCCGCGAGGACCGACCAGGTCCTCCAAGAGCTCATGGGCAAGGACGTCGAGGCGCGCTTCAAGTTCATCATGGAACGCGCCGCCCAGGCCGACCTGGATCTCTGAGCGTCCTGGCACGCGATCGTTGCCTTCGGGTGCGACAACATGTCGCAGCTGCTTATGCGCGTCGTGTTTTCTGTTCCCCGGTGCCACCTTCGTCGTATTAACAACGTCGTCGGGCCCATTGGGGAAACGGGAGGCAACGAACCGTGGCACCAAGAGAGAGCGTAGGCGTAGAGCCGGCAGCTGTGAATATCGAGTCGGCGGCCTGGTTGATGGTCGCTCAGGATCGCTGGAAGCTGACATCGCGACAAACAGAGGTTCTCGATCTGGTCGCGCGGGGCCTGACGAACGTCCTCATCGGCGAGATGTTGTGCATCACGCGCCGAACAGTCGAGTTCCACGTGGCGACGCTTTTCGACAAGGTAGGCGTTAGCAATCGCGCCAGCCTACTCGTTCGGATCTTCGATTCCGTAAGACTGTAAAAGCGGGGATCGGCGGTTCGCGTATTCGCCGCAAAAGACCGCGCGTCGTTCGATCCTGTGGTTTACCTCAGTATTCGAGCGACGGTGCGCCGGCGTATATGCGATGCATGTCTGTCGCTTCCTCGAACGAGCGTTCCGTTCGCAGTTGGTTGATGCGCGGCACGACGTTCATTGCGCTCGTCGGGCTCGCGCTCGGCGTCATGAAGGGGCTCAACGGCTGCGGCTCCACGAGCGGGGGCGCGGCGGATGACGGTGCTGCCGGCGACAAGCTCGCCGTCGTGACGAACTGCGACCCGGCGAAGCAGACGGGCTGCGCCACCGACGAGAAGTGTGATCTGTTCTGCTCGGGCGGTCGCGCGCAGTTCTCTTGTCGGAAGGATCAAGGCACCCTCGTCGTGGGCGCGACCTGCAAGCCGTCGGCAGCCAGCGGGGTCGACGCTTGTCCCAAGGGAACGATCTGCTTCGCATCAGCGAGAGGCACGACCTGCACCTCGCTCTGCGACAGCACCGTCGCGTGTGGGGTTGGTTCGTGCACGACGGTTCAGGCGCTGATCGGATGCGCGGCCGATCCAGCGATGAACAAGCCATTCTCCGTCAGCGTTTGCCAGTGATCCGTTCAAAGAAGTGAAAAGGGGTGGTCTGATGAGCCGTCGGAAATCTGTCGTTCTCTCGTTCTACGTCGCCGTTTCCCTGCTCGTGGTGGCCACGACTCGTCGCGCGGATGCGAGTCCGGGCACGGTCACGTTCGCCGACGGGTGCTGTTGCGAGGACGTGGTCGACTGCACGCTCTCGGGTAGCGCGAACCCGGCGTGCAACGCCGGCCACTCTGTGGTGTCGGGCTCCTTGCGTGGCTGTGGGAGCTTCTCGGACTACATCCCCGGCTTCGGCAAGTGCTTCGGCGTGGGCTGCATCGGGGGCGGAGGCGGGTGCCAGGCCGATATCGGGCCGATGTCGTGGCTCCCCAATCCGCCGACGCCGACGGAGGTCGCCCTCAACGGCGTCGACGACGACTGCGATGGATTGATCGACGAGTGCATTGCCGGCGCGTCACTCGCGTGCTCGACGCACGTTCGATCGTGCGCGGCCGCCGTGGCCGGCTCAGAGCTGTGCATGCCCAACGGGTTTCCCAGCAACGTCTGTGTCGCGGCCACCGAGACGGCCAACCCGGACTTCTGCCCGAAGGCAGCGTGTAAGGGCGGGGTCATCAACAACGCCGACTCCGATGGTGACGGCCTCTTCGACTGTTGGGAGGACGAAGGGATCGACTACGACGGCGACGGCACGATCGACTTCACCCTCCCGGGCGCGAACAAGAATCACAAGGACGTCTACGTCGAGGCCGACTACTTCGCGTGCGCGGTCGCGGGTGGCGACTGCGCGGCGGGCGACCTGCATACGCACCAGCCCATGGCGGCCGCGATCAACATCGTCGTGGCGTCCTTCGTCGCGGCGCCGGTCAACAACCCGGATGGTGTCCAGGGCATCGCGCTTCACTTGCTCGTCGACGAGGCCCTCCCGCACCAAGCGGTGTGCCCCTTCAAAAATACCTGCTACGAGGTCATCAAAGCCGCCAACTTTGGAACGGCTGCGGAGCGCGCGAACAGCAAGGCGCTGCTCGCCAAGCGGCTCGTCTACCGCTACAGCCTTTGGGAGCACGATCTCAACGCCGGAGACGGCACGTCCGGCATCAGCCGCGCCCCGAGTGCGGACCTGGTCGTGTCGCTGGGTGAATGGACCCTTCAGGTGGGAACCACCTTGGACCAGGCCGGCACATTCATGCATGAGCTCGGCCACGATCTCGGCCTCGATCATGGCGGCGGCGATGCCATCAACTTCAAGCCCAACTACCTCAGCGTCATGAACTACCGCTTCCAGACCACGGGACGCACGCCGGGCAACATCATCGACTACTCGCGGGCCGCGCTCGCCAACCTCACCGAGACGAACTTGAGCGAGCCCCTGGGAATCGGCGACGGCGCCTTCAACACGTTCTGGCGTTGCCCGGGCGCGCTCTCCTCGTCCGGCCTCGGCAACGGTCCGCTCAACTGGGACTGCCTGCCTCTGCCCAACACCGCGACGAACGTGGGCGTCACGGCTGACATCAACGGCGACCGCATTTGCGTCACCGCAGGGGCCGATGGGATCCTGCAGACGGTGGTGGCGCCCGGTGACGTGGTCGCCGGCGGCACGATCAAACCAGGACTGAACGGCGTTCTCGATTCGACGCTTGCCGCGGGGAGCGACGATCTCTTCCAGAACGTCCCTTTGGTGGGGAATACGATCGTTCCCGGCCCCGATGGCGTTCTCCAGTCCACGCCGCTCATGGATGATCTGCTGAGCAACCTCGCGATCTGGGACGGCGCGAACCGAACGTGCGAATCTCCCACGATGGGCGACGACGTCGTCGATGGCAGCGGAGGAACGTCGCGGGTGGTCGGTAACGCTCAGCCGGCCAGCCTCAATGGCTTCGACGATTGGCAGTCGTTGCGCTACGACTTCGCCGATCTGTTGCGTGGCTTCCAGATCTCGGCGGGCACGGTGGTGTCGGCGCCGGAGCTCACCCAGTCGCAGGCTTCCGTCATGAAAACCGAGAGCAAGGTAGCCGATCTGTCGATGGCGCAGACGGTGACGCGCACGCCGGACGGCACCGTGGTCGTTCATCTCGACATGAGGAATCTCGGTCCCGACGCCGCCGACATGCCGACCGTAAGCGACCGTCTCCCGACGACAATCTCGTTCAAGTCCTGTACGACGACGACCGGGGGCCAGTGCAGTGTGATCGGCGGGAGTCAGCTGGCATTCTCGTTTGCGTCGCTGGGTAGCGGTCAGACGGGATCGGCGACGGTCACGGCCTGTTCGACTTCATCCTCGGGAATCAGCAACACCGCGACCGCCACCGCGACGTCGACGGATCCGAACCTCGCCAACAACACGGCGACGGGACTGGTTCCCGCGCCGATCGCGTTGCCGGCGACGCAGCTAGCGAACGGGGACATGCGGTACGCGATCACGTTCAGCGCGGCGCAAGCTTATGTCGAGGCGTTCGTCCGGCAGAACGGCGTTCAGTCCGTCTCGGGCAACATCGTCGCGAACCGCGTGACCAATCCCGATGGAACCTTCACCTACTCACGCATCGTACCCGCCGTGAACTACCACGCGGGTGACGTGCTCAACGTGAGGTTCTACTCGTATCGGTCAGGCCAACCCGCCGTTTACACCCCCGGTCCGCTCGAGTTCGTCTCTTACCCCGACTTCGTCTACGGCAGCGGGAGCACGACCTGCAGCACCGCGTGCCGCCCGAAGTTCCAGCAGCTCGCTGACGGCAGCGTCAAGGTCACGACGACCTTCACCGCCGCGCAAAGCTATGTCGAGGCCTTCGTGCGCGTCGGCAGCACGCAGGTTGCGGCGGGCAACATCGTGCAATCGGGTGTCGTCAACTTCGACGGAACGTTCACGTACACGCGCATCGTTCCCGCGTCGAGCTTCCACGCGGGCGATCACGTGAGCTTCCGCTTCTACTCGTACATTTCCAGCCAGCCGCAGACGTTTCGGCCGGGACCATCACAGAACGATTGGTTCCCAGGCTTCACCTACAGCCGCGCTCCCACGAGCGATTGCGGTCCGTAGGGCCCGCGTTCCCAGCGCGCGGGTCATTTGAGCCGCGCGCGTTCGGGGGAGCAGAAGAGTAGACTCGCAACATGCGGCGGTCGTCAGTCGGGCTCGTCCTCGCGATCGCCGCCATTGCGGCGGGGTGCGGACACAAGGGGACCGTTCCCGTGACCGCGTACGCGACAGACGGCGGTGACGCCGTCGGGCAGCCGGACCTCGCCGCCGACTCGATTGCGGAGGGACGGGCACCGGATGTCGGCGCGGATCGCGAGGCGGGGCCGGTGGCGGCTGCCGCGACCTTCGTCTTGACGAACACCACCGATCGCTCGATCTACATCCAGACCTCTGGTCTCAGCGGTCAGGAGTACTGGTCGGTGACCCAGGGGGGCAAACGTCTGCCCGTCAACAACACGTGCGCAGTGTGCGACTGCAGCGAATGTCCTTCGTGCTCGGTGTGCGGTCGCAGCCTCGCGCGGGTCCAGGAGGTCAAGGCCGGGGACCATTTCCAGTGGACGTGGGACGGGCGCATCTGGCCTTCGATCGCCAACGCGTGCCGACCCAACCTGAACTGTGAGCAAGAAGAGGTCGTCGCGGCGGGAGCGGCTCTTCAGATCGACGTGACCTACTCGTTCAGCTTCGCCACCGATCCTTCGTTCGGCGCTGATGATCAATTCATCGGAACGGTGGTCGTCTCGTCGACCGCGTTCACGCACCCGCCGGCCGCGTCCGTTCAGGTCACCGCGTCGCCGTAGTCGTCGAGTGCCCGCACGCGCCGCCGTCAGCGACGCTTGAACAGCGCGCGCGCCGCGGTGAGGCGCTGCTCGAGCTGGCGCACTGTCGCCTCGCCGATGCGCTTGATGCCGACCTTGCGGTTCAGCTCGGAGTTCAAATCGGCGTGCGTCTTGCCCGTGAGGTGCACGAGATCGCGCACGGCTTCGCTGTTGTCCTCGCGCAGCTGACGACGACGCGCGAGCGCGCTGTTCTTGGGCAGCGTCGCGGGCGCGGGCGATGGGTCTGCCTCGGGCATCGGCACGGGGGCGGCGCCGAGGAGATTCGTGAGCTCGCCGCCGTCCCCGCCACCCGCGTCGAAGAAGTCGGGGATCTCGGCGTCGTTGTCGGGCGCGAACACGCGCGCCTCTTCGAGCGGCCGCCCGTGCTCGTCGAGCGGCATCGCCGAGATTGGCGCGAAGAGCGACAGCTGCTCGGACAGATCGCGCTCCGTCTCCGTGCGCGCGACGGGCGCGTCGCCGTCGCGATCGCGGCGATCGAGGTCGTCGCTCGGCTTGGCGAGGCTGTGGCGGCGCTGCTCGGCGATCTGGGCGCTGAACTTCCGCAGCCGGATGTCGTCGGGGATGAACATGTACGCGCCCTGGCGCGGCTGGTGGGCGTTCCAGCGCACGAGCCGCCCGACGGCCTGGCGAAAGAACAGCTCCGTGATCGTGTTGGTCGCGTAGACGCCGACGCGCAGGCGCGGGATGTCGACGCCCTCGGACACCATGCGCACGGCGACGATCCACGGCGCGATGCCGCCGCCGAACCGCGCGATCTTCTCGGACGCCAGCGGATCGTCCGACGTCGCGATCGTGGGCGTCACGCGCAGGCGTTCTTCCATGATGGCGGCGATGCCGCGGGCATGATCCTGATCGAACGCGATGACGAGGCCGCCGGCCGTCGGATCGCGCGTCCGCAGGTGACACAGCTGCGCGTGCGCCTGCGCCAGGACGTTGGGGAGCCATTCGCCCGAGACGTCCAGCGCCGTTCGCAACCGCTGGCTCGCCAGCTCGCGCGCGAGGCGATCGTCGAAGGTCGCCTCGTAGCTGTCACCGTCGGGCGACGTCCACTCCATGCGGCCGTTGATGCGCGGGAAGTACACGGGCCGCACGACCCGCTGGTCCTTGAGCGCGTCGCCGTAGCCGTACTCGTAGTCGGGCTGCGCCAGATCACCCACATATTTGATGAACGGGATCGCCATCTGATCCGACCGGAACGGCGTCCCAGATAGACAAAGCCGCTTCCAAGCACCGTCGAAGGCCGTGCGGACGCCGTCGCCCCAGGCGCGGCTGTCGCCGGCGTGGTGGACCTCGTCGAGCACGACCATCGCGTGGCGC
The DNA here is from genome assembly GCA_038325725.1 of Polyangia bacterium. GTDB lineage: Bacteria > Myxococcota_A > Polyangia > Fen-1088 > Fen-1088 > DASZFV01. The sequence goes on from JBBQJG010000103.1 coordinate 16,833, forward strand.
ACGAGGGGCCGGAAGGCCGCCGGGTCGACGGCCACCTGCTGGTAGGTGACGACGACGCCGTGCACGTCCGACGGCGGCGTACCGTAGCCGACGCTCCACTCGGGATCGAGGTGGATGTCGAGTCGCTCGGCCGCCTGCGCCCACTGGTGCTTGAGGTGCTGCGTCGGCACGACGATGACGATGCGCCGGATGGCGCGCGCGACGAGGGCGCGCCGCGCCGCCGTCAGCGCGAAGGTGGTCTTGCCGGCGCCCGGGGTCGCGACCGCCAGAAAGTTCGGCGACGCGCTGGCCTGCAGCTTGGCCAGGGCGTCGCGCTGCCAGGGCCGCAGGCGCACGCCGTCCGTCGGGCCGTGCGAGGCCGTCGCGAAGGGGGAAGCCGAGGGCGCGAAGGGGG
>JBBQJG010000104.1:0-17063 GCA_038325725.1 Polyangia bacterium
GAGGTCGTCACCTACCCGGAGGTGAAGGCCTTCCTTCGCAAGCAAGAGGCGAGCGGCGCCTTCCCGGCCAAGCCGCCGGAAAAAGGCCTCGGCTCCACGAAGTTCGTACGCGCCGTCGCGACGATCCGCGCGCTCGAGCGCCTGGCCGACTTCGGGATCGGGCGCGGCCACCCCTCGGTCGACAAGGCGGCGGCGCTGCTGCTCGCCTCGCAGGCCGCCGACGGCGCGCTCAGCGATCTCGCGTTCGGCGAGACGCCCGAGTCGCGCACGAAGGCGGTGGCGGTGCACTTCCACGGCTGGGCCCTCGCGGCGCTGTGTCGGACGGGACACGACGAGGACGAGCGCGTCACCAAGGGCTTCAGCTTCCTGCAGGCCTCGCGGCAGGCGGACGGCGGCTGGGCCTGGCGCGGCGTGCGCACGGACTCCGCGGCCCGACCCTCGAGCCACCTCGTGACGGGAATGGCGCTGCGCGCCTTCGCAGCCTCGCCAATGCGGCGGACCTCGCGCGAGGCCAAGCGCGCCGCCGAGCTCCTCGCCACGCGCTTCCTGCAGCGCGACCGCTACCCCGATCGCCAGGCGGCGACCTTCTGGGAGCAGATCGGCGAGCCGCGCTTCTAAACCGACGTCCTCGACGCCCTCGACGGGGTCACGGCCGTGGGCCTCGGGAAGGAGAACTCGGGCGTGCGCACCGCCGAGGCCTACCTGCGCGGCCGGCAGCACGCCGACGGGCTCTGGTACCCGGGCGCCCCCGCGCGACCCGGCACGGCCGCCGCCGCCAGGAACGATGCCAACACGAAGAACGACACGAAGAACGACACGAAGAACGACACGGCCGCCGCCAAGGATCGCGAGGCCGCGCGCTGGCTCACCGTGCGCGTCCTCGTCGTCCTGCGCCGGGTCAATTAGCCCAGGCCGGGCGCCCGAATTTATGTCAGGGCGCCCCACGGCCCTCATGCTAGAAATATCCCGCCCGTGAGCACCGAACACACCCTCAAGGCCGTCCGCGCCATCCACGATCTGCCGCTGCCGGAGCTCATCTTCCGCGCCCAGACCGTGCACCGTGAGCATCACGCCGCGGGCGAGGTCCAGCTTTGCTCCTTGCTCTCGGTCAAGACGGGCGGCTGCCCCGAGGACTGCTCGTACTGCCCGCAGTCCTCCAAGTACGACACGGGCGTCGACCCCGAGCGCATGATGAAGCCCACCGAGGTGCTCGAGGCCGCCGGCCGCGCCAAGGCCGCGGGCGCGACGCGCTTTTGCATGGGCGCCGCCTGGCGCGAGGTCAAGGAAGGCCCGGCCTTCGACAGCGTCCTCGAGATGGTGCGCGGCGTGCGCGCTTTGGGGATGGAGGCGTGCTGCACCTTGGGCATGCTCGACGAGGCGCAGGCGTCGCGCCTCGCCGACGCGGGGCTGTCGGCCTACAACCACAACCTCGACACGTCGCCGACGTTCTACGGCCAGATCATCTCGACGCGCACCTTCGAGGACCGTCTGCGCACGCTGCGCAACGTCCGCAAGGCGGGCATCACCGTGTGCTCGGGCGGCATCATCGGCATGGGCGAATCGCTCGATGACCGCTGCGGCATGCTCATGACTCTCGCGAACCTCGATCCGCAGCCCGAGAGCGTGCCCGTCAACGCGCTCGTCGCGTCGCCGGGGACGCCGCTCGCCGATCGGCCGCCCGTCGATCCGATCGAGCTCGTCCGCATGATCGCGACGGCGCGCATCCTCATGCCGAAGTCGCGCGTGCGCCTGTCGGCGGGCCGCCTCGCTCTTTCGCGCGAGGCGCAGGTGCTGTGCTTCATCGCGGGCGCGAACTCGATCTTCTACGGTGAGAAGTTGCTCACGACCGGGAACCCGGACGTCGAGGCCGATCGCGCGCTGCTGCGCGACGCGGGCCTGCGCGCCTCGGTCGCCGCGGACTGAGCGTTTCCGATCTGATCTGCATTGCCATCGCTGACGAAAGGCCGTCGTGACACCATCCCCCCAGACGCCCGCCATCGACGCTGCGGACATCGCTCAACTACAGCCGTGGAAGTGGCCGTGGTGGAAGCCGGCGCCCGGCGACGAAGCGACGTTCGCGTGGATGATGCTCATCCATGTGACGGCGATCGTGGGCTTCGTGCTGTTCCCCATGCCGGGGCTGAAGCTGGGCCTGCTCGCGTGGAGCGTCTATTTCTTGGGCGGGCTCGGCACGACGGTGGCGTTTCACCGCGCGCTGTCGCACAAGACGCTCAAGCTGCACCCGTTCGCGCGTGACGTGCTGACGTTCCTTGCGATGATGAACGGGTCGGGCTCGCCGCTGTCGTGGGTCGCGAACCACCGCCTGCACCACGCGAAGTCCGACACGCCCGAAGACATCTCGAGCCCGCGCATCGGCGGCTTCTGGTGGTCGCACCTCAAGTGGCTGTGGCAGGCGGGCGCGGCGCCGGTCGGGAAGTACTGCAAGGAGCTGAACACGCCCGCGTACCAGAAGTGGACGCGGTGGCAGATCCCGCTGTTCGCGATCGCGTTCTTGATGGGCGTTCCGCTCGCGCTCAAGGGCTACGGGTGGGCGGCGTTCTTTTGGCTCGGGCCGATCCGGCTCGTGTGGGCGCTGCACGCGCAGTGCTTCGTCAACAGCATCTGCCACATCAACCCGTCGGTGCCGGCGGGCGAGCAGACGGCGCGCAACGTGCCGTGGCTCGGCGTCATGCACGCCTTCCAGGGCGAGCAGTGGCACCAGAATCATCACGACCGCCCCGGCTCGGCGCGGCTCGGCTACGGACAGGGTCAGCTCGACGTGGGTTGGCTGGTGATCCTCGGGCTCGAGAAGGTCGGCCTCGCGAAGGACGTGCGACGGCCGGATCTACGCGAAGCGGTCGAGAAGGCCGCGTAGAGCTTCATTCCGCCGCCGTGAGCGCCCACTGGCGGCGCGCTTCGTAGGCGGCGAGGGCGACGCTCGTCGACAGGTTGAGCGAGCGCAGGTCGGGATCGCGCATCGGGATCGAGACGGTGCGCGCGCGGTGGCGCGCGAGCAGCGCGGCCGGCAGGCCAACGCTCTCGCGCCCGAAGATCAGCACGGCGGGGCGCTCGTAGGCGACGGACTGAAACGCGCGCGCGCCGCTGGCTGAAAAGAAAAACGGCGCGCCCAGCGACGGCAGCGCGGGCTCGAAGTCGTCCCAGCTCGCCCACACGCGCGGCTTGACGCGCGCCCAATAGTCGAGCCCCGCGCGCCGCACCTGCGCATCGTCGATCGAAAAGCCGAGCTTCCCGACGAGATGGAGCTGCGCCCCCACGGCGAGGCACGTCCGCCCCGCGTTCCCCGTGTTCCAGTGAATCTCCGGCTCGACGAGCACGACGTGCAGCTCCGCTCCCGAGGTCGCGTTCGTCCCTGGACGTCCGTCTCCCTCTCCCGCGTGCGGGAGAGGGCCGGGGAGAGGGTCTGACATCGCCCCTCCAACCTACAACGATCCCGCGCGTGGTAGATCCGCCGCATGCCTCGCTTGGACGCGCTGCTCGCGCTCAACCTCGGCTGCTCGAAGACGAAGGCGCGTGAGGCGCTCGCCGAGGGGCGCGTGCGCGGGGCCGACGGCGCGGAGCTTGGCGACGCGCGCGTCGAGATCCCGCCCGCGTCGCTGCCGTTCGCGGTGACGTTCGACGACGCGCCGCTGTCGCTCGTGGTCGTCGCGCACGTGCTCCAGCACAAGCCGCTCGGGTGCATCACGGCGCTCGCCGACCTGCGCCACCCGACGGCGTATGCGTTGCTCGAAGACGCGCCGCTGTATGCCGAGCTGCGCGCCGTGGGCCGCCTCGATCTCGACACGTCAGGGCTCTTGCTTTGGACGAGCGACGGCCAGTGGCTGCAGCGCCTCACGCACCCAAAGCGCGCCGTGCCGCGCACGTATCACGCCGCGCTCGCCGCGCCGTTCGCGCCGCTGCCCGCAGCGGGCCTCACGCTCGACGACGGCCACCGCCCGACGATCGCGGACGTCGCGCCGCTGGCGCCGTCAGACGCGCACCCCGCGCTCGTCCTGCCGCCGGAAGCGACGCCCGCGGCGTTCGCGACGATCACGATCGTGGGCGGCGCCTACCACGAAGTGCGCCGCATCTTCGCGGCGCTGGATTCGCACGTGCTCGCGCTCTGTCGCGTCTCGTTCGGGCGCCTCGCGCTGCCGCGTGACCTGCCGGCGGGCGCGTGGCGCGCGATCGCGCCCACCGATGTGTGAATCAGTCTTCGCGTGAGTCGGCCTGCTCGGGTCAGGCGCTCGCGAGCCGCGGATTGCGCATGACGATCGCGCCGTTCAGATACGACGCGTAGCCGAGCCACCCGAGGTACGGCGCCATCATCCACGCCGCCGCGCGATCGACGGACGCCGCGTCCTTCGTGTACGCCGCCGTCGCCACGGTCATGCCGACCAAATCGGCGAGCGCGGCCCGCGGGCGGTGCGCCCCAAAAAACAACGGCGACCACGCGGCGTTCAGCGCGAGCTGGGTCCACCACATCCGCAGCGCACGCCGCCGCTCCGTCGATGGACGCGCGCGAAACACGCGGAACGCCGACCACGCCATCATCCCGTACAGCGTCGTCCACGCGGGACCGAACACCCACGCCGGCGGCTGGCCCGGTGGCTTGGACAGCGCCCGGTACCACGGCTGTCGCGGGTACGTCACGGAGGCCCCGAGCGCCGCCGCGAGCGCCGTCGCGCCCGCGAACAGACCCAGCCACAAGACGGACCGCTTCGGAGCCTTCGAGAAGAACGCCATGGTTTCGCCTCCGCGAAGAACCTAGGTTCGCGCGGGGCGCGCGCAAGGGTCACGCCTCGGCGGGATCGGCATCGAGCACCAGACGCACCTTCCTCGTCAGCGACTCGGGCGTGAAGGGCTTCTGAAGGAAGGCCATGCCGCTCTCGAGAACGCCGTGGCGAACGACGCTGTCGTCCGTGTAACCGGACATGCAAAGCACCTTCGTGTCCGGCCTCGTCGCGGCGAACCGCTTCGCCAGCTCGGCGCCGCTCATCTGCGGCATGACGACATCGGTGAGCAGCAACGCGATCGCCCCCGGATGCTTCTCGCACAAGAGCAGCGCATCTCCGGCCCCCTGCGCGACGAGAACGCGATAGCCGTTTCGCTTGAGGATGCTCTCCGCGACGACGCGGACCTGCTCTTGATCCTCGACGAGCAGGATCGTCTCGGAGCCCCGCAGGGTCACGGGGACCGCGGACGGCTGCACCGGTTCCACCAGGCCGTCGACCCGGGGCAGATACACCTTGAACGTCGTTCCCCTGCCGAGCTCGCTGTACACCCACACGTTGCCACCGCATTGCTGAACGATCCCGAACACCATCGACAGGCCGAGCCCCGTCCCCTTGCCTTGTTCCTTCGTCGTGAAGAACGGCTCGAAGATCCGCGCCTGAGTCTCGCGATCCATTCCCGTGCCCGTGTCGGATACGGCGATCATGACGTGAGGTCCGGGCACGCAACCGAGGTGCTCGCGCGCGTAGTTGGCGTCGAGCTCGACGTCGCCCGTCTCGATCGTGAGCTGCCCTCCCGTCGGCATCGCGTCGCGCGCGTTGACGACCAGGTTCATGATGACCTGCTCGATGTGGCTCGGATCGGCGCGGATCCGTCCCAGCTTGGGCGACGGCGCGCTCACGAGATCGATGTCCTCTCCCAGGATGTGCTTCAACATCTTATCCATCCCCGCGAGCAGCAGGTTCGGATCGAGCACCTTGGGCGCGACGATCTGTTGGCGGCTGAACGCGAGGAGCTGTCGCGTCAGCTCGGCGGCGTGCCCGGCCGCTTGTCGGATCTCGGCGACGTCGCCGGCCATGGGATCGTTCGGCGGCAAGCCGCCGAGGAGCAGCTCGCTGTAGCTCAGGATCACCGACAGCACGTTGTTGAAGTCGTGCGCGATGCCCCCCGCGAGGCGTCCCACGGCCTCCATCTTCTGAGCTTGACGGAGCTGCTCCTCGGTCCGCGACAATGCCTCGGCAGCCTTTCGTTGAGCCGTCAGATCCCGCGCCGTCTTCGAGACGCCGATGATCGCGCCGGAGGCGTCGAGAATGGGCGCGACGGAGATCGAGACGATGACCTCGGTCGCGTCTTTGCGCCGTCGCACGGTCTCGTGGTGATCGATCCTCTCGCCCGCGAGGACACGTCCGAGGAGCATGCGTTCTTCGTCGAGCCGCCCGGGCGGGACGATCAGCGTGATCGGTTTGCCGACGGCCTCGTCGGCCGTGTAACCGAAGAGCCTGGCGGCGGCGTCGTTCCAGGTCGTGATGGTTCCGTCGGGGCGTTTGCTGACGATCGCGTCGTTCGCCGTTTGGACGATCGCGACGAGGAGCGCGCGCTTGCTCGGCGTCGTCGCGGTCCGTCACGTCCTTGATGACGGAGATGCGCGACCGCCGCCCACCGAACGGCAGCGCGCGCGTCGCGTACTCGGCCACGAACTCGGAGCCGTCCTTGCGGCGATAGCGAGACATCCCGGCGACCGTCGCGTCGCCCAACGCCGCGACCCTCGCCTTCGCGGTCTCGCGTTCGGCCACGGCGTGGTGGGACACGTTCAGCGCCATGAACTCGTCGTGCGCGTAACCGTACAGCGCCAACGCCGCTTCGTTGACGGCGAGTGGCGCGAGGGTCTCGACGTCGAAGACGAAGAGCGGCAGCGGGCTCGCCTCGAACAAGAGCCGCCGGGCTTCCTCGGATTCGGCTAGCGCCTCGTTGGCGCTCAGGGCGGACGCGTGGGCCGCCCTTTCGGCCGCGTAGGAGCGGGCGTTCGCGATCGCGAGCGCGGCGTGCGCCGCGACGTCTCGCAGGAGCTGGAGATCGTCTGGGCCGAGGGGTCGCTGTGCATCGCTCCGCGCCAGGTTCACGACGCCGATGACCCGACCGCGCGACACGAGCGGCGCGACGGCCATGCTCGTGATGTTCAGGCGCTCGACGAACGGCCGCCGTTCGGGATCGAGGTTGGAGAGCAGGCGTGCCGCGTCGACGACGGGAATGACGACCGGCTGACCGGTCGCCGCGACCTGTCCCTCGAGGCCCTCACCGACGCGCTGGCGGGAGTTCGCGGTCGCGCTCCGGGCGGCGGCCATGAGATCGGGATCGGGGTGATGAATGGCGTCGGTCTCTTCGAGGAAGAGCTCGTCGGCGCTGAGGAGGCGAATCGCGCAGAGGTCACCGAACAGCTCGCCCACGCGCCGGGCCACCAGCGGCAGGAGGGCGGTGTCATCATCGCTCGCGGCCGAAAATTCCCGCGCCAGGTCCAAGAGCAGGTGCAGCCGATCCAATTCGCGCATGAAACCTCCCCCCACTACCCCCCCGCTCCGTAGGTGTGACGAAGGTTGGCAGGGCTGCCGAGCGCCGTCAATCACCGACGAGTGGACGGGCTGAGCTGACACTCTTGCGAGGCGCGAATTGCGCGTGATGATCGCGCCGTTCAAATCGTCGCGAAGCCGAGCCCCCGAGCTACAGCGCTTCAACCACGCCGCTGGGCGATCTAAGAGCGCGCGGGGCGCGCGTCAGCGGGGCGGCAGCACGAGCTTCGCCGCGGCGAGCGTCGGCGCGAGGTCGGCGAGGAAGTCGCGCGCGACGTCGGCGGAGTCGCGGCGCTTGAGGCCGGCGGCGATCGCGAAGGCGTTGCCGTCGCCGCCGGGACGGCCGAAAGAGAGCAGCGCGACGGGCAACCAACGATCGAGGGCCGCCTGCGCGGCCGTCCGATCCGACGCGGCACCGGGCGCGGCGAGGAGCGCGAGCACGAGCGCGGCGCCCGCGTCTTGGTGGCCGCGCTCTTCGTCGACGATCTCACGCGCGAGCGCGCGGTAGGGCGCGAACGACGAGTCGACGTACTCCGAGATCTGAAAGCGGCCCGCGCGATCGAAGAGCAGCTGCGCCATGGCGAGCTCGAGCCACGTCGTCACCGTCGGAAGCGGGCGCTCGCGCAGACGCTCCGTGACCCACGCGTCGAGCTCGGCGGCGGGGCGCGCGAAGGCTTCGGACCAAACGGCGGCGACGCGCGCGTAGTGGGCGCGCTCCTCGGCGACGTGACCCTGCAGGCGGCGACGCGCGTCCGCGTCGGGCGCGAGGGGCAACGCCGCCTCGAACAGCTCGGCGGCGCCGCGCTCGCGGTACGCCTGCCCGCGCAACAAACGCTCGACCGTGGGGAGATAGCGCGGGTCAGCGTGCATGACTTGCCCTCTCCCCGACCCTCTCCCGCAAGCGGGAGAGGGAGCTCAGAGCGCTACGCCTGAGCGGAGGCGCGCTTCGCCGGCTTCACCGTCTTCGTCGCCACCTTGGCGCCGTTGCCGGCGGAGGCGAAGAACTTCTTGGCGGCCGACTTGAGCGCGTCGGCCTTGTTGGTCTTCTCCCACGTGAACTCGGCGTCCTCGCGGCCGAAGTGACCGTACGCCGCCGTCTTCTGATAGATGGGGCGCAGCAGGTTCAGCTCCTTGACGAGCGCGCCGGGGCGGCAGTCGAAGTTCGCGCGGACGATCTCCGAGATGCGATCCTCGGGGATCTTCGCCGTGCCGAACGTGTTGACGAGCAGCGACACCGGCTCGGCGACGCCGATCGCGTACGCGACCTGAACCTCGCAGCGACGGGCGAGGCCCGCGGCGACGACGTTCTTGGCGATGTAACGCGCGTAGTAGCACGCTGAGCGATCGACCTTCGACGGGTCTTTGCCCGAGAAAGCGCCGCCGCCGTGCCGGCCCATGCCGCCGTAGGTGTCGACGATGATCTTGCGGCCCGTGAGGCCGGAGTCGCCCATGGGGCCACCGACGACGAAGCGCCCCGTCGGGTTGATGAAGTACTTCGTCTTCGGCAGGACCATCTTCGCGGGGAGAATCGGCTTGATGATCTCCTCCATGACGGCTTCCTTGAGCGTCTTGTACTTCACGTCCTCGCTGTGCTGGGTCGACAGCACGATGGCGTCGAGGCCGATCGCGCGGTCTTCAGATGAGTAGCGCACGGAGACCTGCGTCTTGCCGTCGGGGCGGAGGAAGTCGAGCGTGCCCTTCTTGCGCACGTCGGCGAGCTTCTTCGCGAGGCGGTGAGCCATGTGGATCGGCAGCGGCATGAGCTCGGGCGTGTCGTCGCACGCGAAGCCGAACATCATCCCCTGGTCGCCCGCGCCCTGTTCTTCCTTGGTATAGACGCCCTTGCCGTCGACGCCCTGGGCGATGTCGGGCGACTGCTGCTCGAGCGCGACCATGATGCCGCACGTCTCCCAGTCGAAGCCCATCTTCGAGCCGTTGTAGCCAATCTCCTTGACGACGCCGCGCACGATCTTGGGGATGTCGATGCGCGCCGCGCTCGTCACCTCGCCCGCGACCATGATGAAGCCCGTCTTCGTGAGCGTTTCGCACGCGACGCGCGAGGTCTTGTCGCCCGCGAGGAGCGCGTCGAGGATCCCGTCCGAGACCTGATCGCAAAGTTTGTCGGGGTGACCTTCGGTGACGCTCTCGGAGGTGAAGAGATACTCGGACATCGTCGGGACTCCTTATTGGCCGCGGGAAGCGGGCGTTTGAAGACGGCGGAGTCTCCCAGCGGGTGGTACCCGAGTCAATCGGCATCGGGAAAATTGGCGGGATGTGTGGCGCCAGGGGAGCATGAGCGACGATGGACGCCACGCCCCGCCGGTCGAGACGCGCCCTGCCGTGGGTCTTCTCGACGAACTTCGGCGAGGGACTGCCCTGGAGCGTCTTGCACCAGATGGGGACGGAGTTCATCACCGAGCGCGGCGGCACGCCGACGCAGATCGCCTCGACGTCGCTCTTTCACCTCGCGGTGACGTTCAAGTTCCTGTGGAGCCCCGTCGTCGATCTCTTCGGGCGCAAGCGCGCTTGGATCGTCGCGATGGGGCTTCTCCTTGGCGGCGGCATGGTCGCCATTGGGGCCGCGACGACGGCGCCGGGCTTCACGGTTTTCTGGATCGTCGCGAGCTTCTTCGCGGTCCTCCACGCGACCCACGACATCGCCTGCGACGGCTTTTACATCCAAGCGCTCGAACAGAAGGACCACGCGCTGTACGCGGGCGTGCGTGTCGCCGCGTTTCGCGTCGCCATGATCTTCGGGTCGTCGGTGCTCGTCACGATCGTCGCCACGAAGAGCTGGGTCCTGGCGTTCGTCGCCGCCGGCGTCTTCATGTTGGTGACGACGCTGGTCAACGCCGCCCTCCTGCCGCGCCCCCCCGCGCCCACCGCAGCCCCGAAGCAGCGCACCGAAGCGCCCGCGTTCCTCGCCGCCTACCGGACTTTTTTGGCGCAGCCGCAGGCCGTGCGGGTGCTGGCCTTCATGTTCTTCTACAAGCTGGGCGACATCATGATGTTCGCGATGTCGAAGCCGCTCCTGCGTGACATCGGCGTCGACCTCGGCCACCGGGGCTTGCTCAACGGTTTCGGGACGACGTCCTTCATCCTCGGCTCGCTCGTGGGGGGGGCGATCATCGCGCGCGTGGGGCTGCGCCGCGCGCTCGTGCCCATGCTGTATCTTCAGAACCTCGCGATCCCTCTTTACGTCCTCATGGCCGTCGTCAGGCCGACGTTCAGCGGCGTTTTTCTCATCGTGCTCGTCGAGCAGCTCGTCGCGGGCATCGGCGGCTCCGCGCACGTCGTGTTCCTCATCCAGCGCTCGCGCGGCGTGTTCTCGGCGTCGCACTATGCGTTCGCGACGGCGGTGGTGTCGCTCGGCAGCACGCTGTCGGGCTACCTGTCAGGTCCGCTCAACGAACACTTCGGCCACCCGATCTTCTTCACGCTCGCGTTCGTGGCGAGCTGGCCCGCGCTCGTGCTCGTGTGGTTCGTGCCCAAGGATCCGGTCGAGGCGCCGCTCGCCTCCTGAGACAAGCCTTTTGTTTCCCGTCGGTGCTGAGTCGACGCGTTGACAGTTTCTTTGTGTCCCGCGAAGACCGTCCGCATACTCGCTCCGCGCTCGTCGATGTGGCGGACGCGCCCCCTACACGAACAAGGACACCGAATGCTGACGAAGAAGACCCTCGCGCTCGCCCCCATTTCTATGGCCCTCGCCCTCGTCCTCGCGCCCGTCGCGGCGTTCGCTCAAACCCCGCCGGACGGAGCGCCGCCCGCCGCGGCCGAGCCCGCCGCCCCCGCCCCCGCCCCCGCCCCCGCCGCTGCCGCGACGGGAGGCGCCGCCAACCTACTGGGCGTCGACGTGGCCATCGGGGTGCCCTTGGGTAACTTCGGCGACGCCGCTGGCATCGGCTTCGGTCCGCTCGTGCGCTTCGAGCACAACCTCATTCCCAAGCTGAACCTCACGGGCCGCGTCGGCTTCATCTACCACCTCGGCAAGGACGTCGGTACGGCCACGATCACCTACACGGAGATCCCGGTCCTCGTCGGCGCGAAGTACGACGTAACGGACGCTATCTATGGTGCCGCCGAGATCGGCGTCATTCGCACGGGGGCCTCGGTGAAGATTGGCGGCACGACGGGGTCGTCGAGCGACACGAACCTCGGCTTGACGTTGGGCGGCGGCTACAAGCTGAACGCGATCGACATCCGCGCTGGCCTCCACATCCTGGACCTCGGCCACGCGGGCGACTCGATGGAGCTCGTCGTCGGCGCCGGCTACAACTTCTGGCAGGGCTGAGCGACTGCGCGGGCACGCCCCGCGCCGGAGCTTCGAGACGCCGCGTTCGCTCTTGCGCACGCGGCGTTTTTCGTTGAGCGCGCGCGCCTCAAGGGCCGCGCGTCGCGGCGACGCCGCAGCCGACGTCTTTGATCGCGGCGCCCGGCGGCGGCGTGAGCTTGAACGCGTCGGCGGACGCGGGCTCGTTGAGCTTGCGGTCCTTGATCTTGATCTCGACGCCGTCGTCGTAAGAGCCGTCCGCCTCGGCGAAGTGAATCGTCGTCGGGAGGCGTGCGCCGCCGGCGGTCTCGAAGTCTTCGTACGACGTTCGCCACAGGCGCCTGCCACCCGCGAGCGTCTCGGCGCCCATGATGTCGACGTCCGCGCCATGGCGCGCGAAGAACACGCGCAGCGCGCCCGTGGGCGTCGGGAATTCGAGGACGTCCGCCCCGCGCGCGGCGTCCCACGCGACGTCGGCGGCGGGCGCGACGCCGGGCGCGTGGCGCGCGTCGCCCAGCAACACGGCGGCGACGTCGGCGGGCGCGAGCGGGATGCGCACGAGCGTCGCGACGTTCGCGGGGCAGGCGGGACCGCGCGACAGCTCGTTCTTCTGCAGGTCGAGGAACTCGAAGCGCGCGCCGTCGGTGGCGAGCGCGGCGACGGTGCCCTGCAAACTGACCTCGGCCTCGATGCGCAGGTGGCCGTCGCGCTCGACGAGCAGGAGCACGGTCGCGCGCACGCGCTCGCCGCCGAGCCAGCTCGTCGCCCGCGCGCGCGCGTTCATGCCGCGCACGGCGGCGGCGCGCGCGTCGAGCGCCGCGACGAGCTCTTCGGCCGTCGGCGCCGCGTAGGGGCGCTGCACGGGCGGCTTCGGCGCGCAGCACGCCGCGAGCGCGACGAAGGGGACGAGAGAAACGGCGGAGGCGAGGTGCTTCATCGGCCGGCCGCGCTCTTCGCGTCGAGGGTGCGCACGCGCTCGCCGAGCTCGCGCGCGAGCTTCTCGCTGGGGTGCAGGCCAAGCGCGCGGCGGTAGGTCTCGAGCGCCCGCGCGGGGTCGAGCCGCTTCGCGTACAGATCGCCCAAGTGGCCCAGGATCTCGGCGTCCGCGGGCTCGAGGCGGTTCGCCTGCTCGAGGAACGTCCCCGCGCGCGGCAGGTCGCCCGCGCGGAAGTACACCCACCCGAGGCTGTCGATGATGCCGCCCGAGCCGGGCGAGAGCGCGACGGCCGCCTGGAGCCGCCGCGTCGCGCGCGGCAGGTCGAGCGCGTGGTCGGCGGCGACGAAGCCCGCGAAGTTGAGCGCCTCGACGTTGCGCGGCTCGCGCGCGATGAGCTTCTCGACGAGGGCGAGCCCCGCGCGCCACTCGCCGCGCCGATCGTCGACGCCCGCGCGCGCCAGCACGAGGCGCGCATCCTCGGGCGCGAGCACGAGCGCGTCGTCGAGCCGGCGCGCCGCCTGCACGGCGTCACCGCGCTTCTCGTCGACGAGGCTGCGCGCGAGCGCGAAGGCGAGCTGCGCCGGGCGATCAGCCGCCGCGTCGGCGCGCGCCACGGCCGGGACGAGCGCGCGGTCGGCGTCGTCGAGCTTGCCGTCCTCGCGCAGGATCTCCGAGGCTCGCAGCCGCGCTTCGAGGTACTCGGCCGCGTCGGGAGAGATACCGAGCAGGAGCTTGCAGGCGGCGGCGTGATCGGCCTTCACGAAGGACGCCTCGGCGCGCAGGCGCGCGACGCGGCCCGGGGACGCGCCCAGCGCCTCGGCGCGCGTCGCCAGCTCGAAGGCCTTTTCGGGGCGCTTCACCGTGCGCTCGAGCGCGCTCGCGAGGGCGAGCCCGTCGACGTCGGCGACGTTCGCGACGGCGCGGTCGGCGAGATCGACGGCGTCAGCGACGTCCCCGCGCTGGACGAGCCACCCCGCGACCGCTTCGGTGATTTGTACCGGCTCATCGGCGCGGTCTATCGCCTCGTTGAACGTGGCCTTCGCGCCTTTGACGTCGCCCGCCGCCGCCTGCAGCTCGCCGAGGAGCAAGCGCGCGTCGACGTCGGCCGGCTCGAGCGTCAGCGCCGCGCGCAACGCCACGGCGCCGTCGTCGAGCTCGCCCATGGCCCACGCGAGCGCCGCGTGCTGCAGGCGTCCCTTGATCGTCGCGGGCGCGGCGCGCTCGAGCTTGCGCACCGTCTCGAGCGCACCCGGTACGTCGAGCGCTGCGACCTGCGCGTCGGCGAGCTCGAGGTGCGCGCGCTCGATCGCCTCGGGATCCTCGTCGGACAGCGCCATGACGGTCGCGCCGCGCAGGCCGTCCAGCTCGCCCGCCTGATTGTGCCGCGCCGCCGCGAGATGCGCGCGCGCGAGGTACCCCGCGACGGTGGGCGCCGTCCCAATCGACCGCTCGACTTGCTCCTCGGCGTCGTCGAGCCGGCCCACCCGCACGAACAGCTCGGCCAGCTGTGCGCGCACCTCGGCCGCGTCCTCGTCGAACGGCAACGCGCGCTGCAGCTCGGCCGCGGCGTCCTCCCAGCGCTCTTCCTCTTCGTACAAAAGCGCGCGCGCGACGTGCTCGTACGCCTCGGGGCTCACGGCGCGCGTCACGACGACCCGCCCGTTGACGATCTTCGTCACCGGCGCCGCCGCCGTCGCGCACCCCGCGAGCACCGCTGCAAGCACCGCGATCGCTGGCCGCGCAGCCCATCGCCCCGACAGCCTCATAAAGGAATGTTGCCGTGCTTCTTTGAGGGATTCGTGTCGCGCTTCGTGCCGACCGCGGCGAGCGCGCGCGAAAGACGCGCGCGCGTCTCGCGCGGTCGAATGACCTCGTCGACGTAGCCGAGGCTCGCCGCCGCGTACGGGTTGGCGAACTTTTCGCGATACGCGGCGAGATACTTCGCCTTCGCCGCCGCGGGATCGGCCGCCTTTGCGAGCTCGTCGCGGAACACGATGCCGACGGCCGCGTCGGGTCCCATGACGGCGATCTCGGCGGCCGGATAGGCGAAGCTCACGTCGCCGCGGATGTGCTTCGACGACATGACGTCGTACGCGCCGCCGTAGGCCTTGCGCGTGATGACCGTCAGCTTGGGCACGGTCGCCTCGGCGAACGCGTAGAGCAGCTTCGCGCCGTGCTTGATGATGCCGCCGAACTCTTGCGCCGTGCCTGGCAAGAAGCCCGGCACGTCGACGAAGGTGAGGATCGGGATGTTGAAGCAGTCGCAGAAGCGCACGAAGCGCGCCGCCTTCACCGACGCGTCGATGTCGAGGCAGCCCGCGAGGTGCGCCGGCTGGTTCGCGACGATTCCGACGGCGCGCCCGTCGAGGTGCGCGAACGCGACGATGATGTTCTGCGCGAACTCGGGCTGGATCTCGAAGAGGCGCCCGTCGTCGACGACGCGCTCCATGAGCTTGCGCATGTCGTACGGCTTCGCGGCGTCGAGCGGGATCAGCGTGTCGAGCTCGACGTCCTCGCGATCGGCGCGGTCGCGCGTGGGCCGGCGGGGCGGGTCCTCGCGGTTGTTCTGCGGCAGGAACGCCAGCAGCTCGCGCAGCGCCTCCAAGCACGCGGGCTCGTCGGCGAACGCCTTGTGCGCGACGCCCGAGCGCGCCGCGTGCGTGTGCGCGCCGCCGAGCTGCTCCTTCGTGACCTCTTCGTGCGTCACGGCGCGGATGACGTCGGGCCCCGTGATGAACATGTAGCTCGACGATTCGACCATGAAGATGAAATCGGTGATCGCGGGCGAGTACACGGCCCCGCCCGCGCAGGGCCCGAGCACGGCGGAAAGCTGCGGCACGACGCCCGAGGCGAGCGTGTTGCGCAAGAAGATGTCGGCGTAGCCGCCGAGTGAGGCGACGCCCTCTTGAATGCGCGCGCCGCCCGAGTCGTTGAGCCCGACGATGGGCGCGCCCGACTTCATCGCGAGATCCATCACGCGGCAGATTTTCCCCGCGTAAGCCTCGGACAGCGAGCCGCCGAACACGGTGAAGTCCTGCGCGAAGACGTAGGTCGTGCGGCCGTGAACGGTGCCGTAGCCCGTGATGACGCCGTCGCCGAGGATCTTGTTGTCGGCCATGCCGAAGTCGCTGCTGCGGTGGGTGACGAACTTTCCGATCTCGACGAACGACCCGGGATCGCACAGCAGCTCGACGCGCTCGCGCGCCGTGAGCTTGCCGGCGTCGTGCTGCTTCTTGACGCGCGCGACGCCACCGCCCTCGAGCGCGCGCCGCTCCATCGTCGCGAGGCGCTCGAGCGGCGTCTCCTTCTTGTCGTCATTAACGGGGCCGCTCATTCGGGCAGGCTCAGGCGCGTGCGGACATAGGCGCGGATCGCTTCGCGCGCTTCCGAAGACGGGTGCAGGAAGGTCAGCTCGCGGCCGCCTTCGCCTTCGTAGCGACGTTCGTCGTCGAGGTCGGCGTGGAGCAGCTCGGCGTCGAGCGCGAGCGGCGCTGCGCCGGGCATCGGCAACGCGAAGCGGACGGTGACGGGCCGCCCGATCTCGAACGGCGCGGGGCGCACGAGGCGCACGCCGTCCTCGCCGACGGTCGCCGCGAGGCGGAACACACGCCGCGCGTCGGCGCGCGCGTCGACGCGAATCTCGACGGGCACGGCGAGCGGCGCGCGCAGGCTCGTCACCGCAGCTCCGCGGGGAACGACAGACCCGACAACGTGATGAGGTCCTCGCACGCCGTGCGGAACGGACCGGCCTTCGGGCTCCAGCGTATGACGGAGTGATAGATGCCGCCGCGTCGCCCCTCGAGGACCCAATCGGCGCCGTCGAGGCCCCGCTCGTCGTCGGTGGGATCGCCCGCGAGGTTCCAGAAGTCGGCCGCCGCGAGGTGCGCGAGGAACGCGTTCCACGGCGCGATGTCCGTCGTGAACTCATGGCGTCGCTTGTCGCGCGGGTTTTGCGTGTTGGATTCGACGCTCACGACGGCGATGCCCTCGCCCGCGCGCGTGACGCGCACGGCGACGGGGTTGTGCAGGTGACGCATCCACAAGAAGCGATACGTCTCCTTCCCCGAGAGCGAGAGCGACGGCTCGTCCATTGCGCACAGCTCGGCGAGGTGTGGCGCCGCGAGCGCGCCGCAATCGGCGGGCTTGCCGATGACGCCGCGACCGACGGGCGTCGTCGCGACGGCGTTGCGCGGGGGCGCCTCGGCGCACGCGAGTCCAACCAGGGTGCACGCGAGGGCCAACGCGAGACGCTTCATGAGGTGCGCGATTGTAGCTCGGCGCCTGCCGCGGGCGAAACGATCGGCGCCCGCCGTCGCTCCGCTCACGTTCACCCCTTCCACCTTCCACGCGCGCAGGCGTTACAATGCCCGCGCGATGCAAATGAGCGGATGGCTCGTCGTGGGTCTGATGGTGGGGATGCCTCTTTGGATCGGCGCGGGCTGCGGCTCGAGCGGCGGCCAAGGTGACGGCGGCGCCGCGGGTCATGCGGGCGGCACCACGGGCGGCGCCGGCACGGGCCAAGGGGGACAAACGGGCGCCGCGGGCACGATGGGCAGCGCGG
>JBBQJG010000105.1:0-17051 GCA_038325725.1 Polyangia bacterium
CGCGCGGAACGTTCGACGAAGCGCTCGGGTTCGAGCCGGTCGTCCGCTGACGCGGGGGGAGCTGGGCTACGTCTTCTCCAACTTCTTTCCTGAGGCTGCAGGCGCAGGACGCAAGACGTGCAGCGCCACGCCATTGCCGTAGGTCTGCGCGTCGACCAGCTCGAGGCGTAGGGGCGCGGCGAGGTCTTTGAACAGAGGAAGCCCGTCCCCCACCGCGACTGGTTCCAGAATCAAACGATACTCGTCTACGAGTCCGAGCCGGCTGAGAGACTGCGCAAACGCGGCGCCACCCCAAGCCAACATGTCCTTGCCCGGCTCACGCTTGAGCGCGGTGATCTCATGGGCCAGGTCGCCACGTGCGATCCGCGATTCGGGCCACTCCGCCTGCTGAAGGGTCTTCGAGAAAACGATCTTGGGGATGTCGTTCATGGGCGCGGCGTAGTCGTCGTCAGAGTTTGGCCAGAACGTGGCCATCTCCTCGTACGTCTTGCGACCCATCAGGTGGAAATCGATCTCTCGCATCCACTCGAGCTTCCGTTTCTTGAGCGTAGGATCGTCCGGTCGATCCCCCCCGACCGCGCCGTTGCGGCCGGGTCGGGCGACGATCCCGTCCAGTGATACGCCCATCGACAGGATTAATTTCCTCATGCCGTCAACATGTGGCGCGCTGGTTGGGTCGGTAGGGCCAACGTGAAAAAGTTCGCCCTATTTTTATTCGCCTACCCGCACCGCCGAAGCTCTACCCATGTCAGGACAACTTCACGGCTTCGCTGTTAAAGGGCTGACGGGATCGAGAAGATGGGGCCGGGCGCGAGTCTCGTTTAGGGGATGATGGGCAAGCAGCAGCCGCTCACGCAGGCTGTTCCGCTGGCGCACGACGCTGGCTCGATTCCGTCGGCGCTCCCGCAGGAGGGCCTCCCTGTTGGGCACACGGGCGGCGGCGTGTAGCCTCCGCCCGCACCGCCCGCCCCCCCGGTGCCGCCACCCCCCGAGCAGAACAGCACGCATGCCTCGCCCGAATCACCGCCGGCCTTGTTCTGATCTCCGTCGTGCACGATGACCTGGAGCCGGTATGAATGGCCGGCGGCGAGCGAGACGTTCCACCGAGCCTCGGCCCCGAACCCTTCGTTCGTGAGGCCCGCCGGTACGGGGTCGCCGCCTGCGAGGTCCCAGTTGTTCTTTTCGGGATCGGCGTCAGGAGTGATCGTGACGGCATTGGGCGTCACCGTCTTGTCGACGGTCCGGACGGCGGCCTTCCAGCTGCCGAACAGCGCGGTCGGATTGATGGGTCTGCCACCCTGCTGCCAGTCACCTGCGCGGCTCTGCGAATTCGCGGTGACGTCGGTCAGGAACAACGAGGGCCACATGGGCCGTAGCGACGGATCGAGGCCGCTGCCATCGCCGACGAGCTCGTTTGTGCCCGTCAGTGGATTGGTGACGCTGCTCGGGTTCGTCGTGAGCGACGAGACGGGATAGTCCGTCTTCGTCGTCCCCGACGCCGACTTGACGACGACGCTCCGCACTCCGAGCGTGAGCGCGTGCTCGTCGTTGTAAAACATACGAACTGTCCCGTTCGGCGCACCGCCCTCGGACTCGATCGCCCTCAGCACCTCGTTCTCGTTGAAGACGACACCGTCGAGGACTCCGGCGCCGGATATCGGGTAACCGCAGCCGGTCACCAGCGTCCCCTGTACGCCCGGCGTGCAGGTCACGACGGCGGGCTCGCCCGCCGCGCCCTTGCCCTTCATTCCCATGCCCATGGGGCCCTTGCCCGCGGAGCCCGGAGCGCCGCCGGCGGCGCCACCGACGGTTCCGCCCGTGGCACCCGGTCCCGCTCCGCCCGGCGTACCGGCACCTCCCGTATGGTTCGCGACCGGCGACGAGCCGCCACAATCGAATACGCCGAACGCGAGCAACGCGGCAGCACACATCCCGGCTGATGATCTTCCCGTCATGATGGCCTCCACGCCTATAGTGGTGTGGCCTCGCCAAATGGTTAGGTGCGAAGACCGGCACGAACGAACGCGCGCTTCGCCGTCCCGCTTCGCCGTCGCGCTTAGCTGTTACGATGAAGTGTGCGCGCGTGGAGAGCTGCCCTTGCCTTCGCGGCCCTCGGGATCGGTGAAGGTGTGGCCTCGGCCGACGAAGCGACGTCGGTGGATGCTGCACATCCGCTGCTGCTCGTGACCGCGACGCCGCGCCTCGACGCTGAGCGCCTCGCTGACGCGTTGCGGACCTACCTCGACGAGTTTCACATCGAGGTGCGCACCGCGCCTGGTGCGCCGCAAGGCGAGCTGCGTGACGAGCTCGCGAGAACCGCGGAGCTCGGCGCGCATGCGCGCGCGTGGGCCATCGTACGCCTCGACGAGGCCACTCCGGGAAGTGCCGAGATCGCCCTCGTCGATCGGCTGACGTCGAAGGCCATCGTCACGAGCGTGCAGCGACCGCCTCGCGACGAGGATCTCTATCGCGTCGTCGCCCTCAAGGTTCAATCGCTTCTGCACGCCACGCTCGCCGAGCCGAGCGAGCCGGGTGCTCGCCCCCCCGCGCTGGCCGAGCTGGCTTTGGCCCCCCCGCCGGCTGCGAGCGCCGAGACGCAACCTCGGCTGATGCTCGACACCGCCTTTGCCTGGGTAGGATTTCCGAGCAACGGCCTCACGCAGCAGGGATTGGCCGTGTCGTTGAGAGCGCGGCTCGGCGAGAGGCTCGAGGTGGGGATCGGCACGCAGGCGCTCTCGGCGCTGCGCGCCCAACGGGGAGACGTGAACGCCGTCGTCAACCGCATCCCCGTGCGTGCCGTGCTGCGCTTCGTGCTTCGAGGCGCGCGATGGCAAGCCGCCGCAGGGCCTGCGGTCGAGCTGGGCGTCGTCTCGCTCGAAACGACGAGCCAGACGCTCGCCGTCCGATCGGAGCGGTCGGTGGTGCCGGCTCTCGGGGTCGAGGCGGGCGCGCACCTGCGGATCTCGGAGCGGGTGTGGCTGTTGTTGCGGGCGGCGGCGCTCGAGGCGCTCGTCGACCGGCGCTACACGGCGCAGGCGCAGCCTCTCCTCGCGCTCACGGGCCCCGAGGTCACCGTCGAAGGGGGCGTGGCCGTGTCGTTCTGACGACACGCACCGCGTCGCGAGCGCTTTTCTTTCTCTCTTTTTTGGCCCGCTCGCCACTATGAAGACGTGACCACGGCGTACTCACGCAACCCGCCGCCCGCGGCCGAGGTCACGGCCCTCGTGGTGCAGGCCCGTCAGGGCGAGCCGGCGGCGTTTCGGGAGCTGTTCCGGCTGCACCATGAAGGCGTGCGCCGCCTCGTTCATCGCCTCGCCGGCCCCGGCCCGGACCTCGATGACTTCATCCAAGTCGTGTTCGTCGAGGGCTTCCGCGCGCTGCCCACCTTTCGCGGTGACGCCCTCTTCTCGACGTGGCTCGGACGCATCGCCGTGCGCGTCACGATGCGCGGGGTGAAGCGGCCCCGGCTCGCGACGACCTCGCTGGAGACCTCGGCCGATCCAGAGCACCGCGCCGCGGGGCCGGAGCAATTGGCCGATGATCGCGAGGGGCTTCGCCGACTCGACCAGCTCCTCGCGGCGCTGCGGCCCAAGCGTCGCGTGGCCTTCGTGCTGCACGTCCTCGAGGGCTACTCGATGGAGGAGATCGCGGTCATGGTGGGCGCGTCGATCGCCGCCGTGAAGGTCCGCATCCACGATGCGCGCCGAGAGCTCGAACGCCGCGCTCGGTCCGACGCCTGGTTCGCCGGATGGCTGCCGCGGGAGGGTCGGGCGTGAGGTGCTTCGAGACCGAGGCCGAGCTCGTCGCTCTCATCGACGGCAAGGTCGCGCGCGCGCGCGAGCTCGCCGTTCACGCGCACCTCGAGACCTGCGCCACTTGCCGCCAGCGTGCGGAGACCTGGAGCGAGCTCGTGCCGCTCATGAGGCGCCTCGCGCCCTCCCCACCCTCGCCGATGCAGGCGCGGCGCATGGAGATCGAGATCGAGCGCCTCTTGCGGACCAGGGCCCCGGCGCGCAGGGAGGCTCCCGCGCGCGCGTTCGCGTGGGCTGGCCTCACTGCGGCCGTGGCGATCGCGCTCGTCTTCGGCTGGAGAGTCCGGGGGGATCGCGAGGCGGTGCGCCTGCGTGTCGACGTCGTCACCGTCGAAGGCGTCGCACGGATCGGCGCCAAGGAGGTCGGCCAGGGCGGGCGCCTCGACGGTCCGGGCGAGCTGTCGGTCGACGCACGAGGGAGCGTCTCGCTCGCCGTCGCAGACGCCTCCCTGAAGATCCAGGGGCCGGCGGGCCTCGCGCTCGGCGGTGACCGCGCCCACGTTGCGCTCCGACTCGATCGCGGCGCGCTCGCCGCCTCGGTGGCGCACCGCGATCCCGGCACGACGTTCGTCGTCTCGACGCGCGATGGTCGCGTCGAGGTACGCGGAACGCGCTTCTTCGTGGCGGCCGACGACGCGGGTACGAGCGTCTCCGTCGAAGAGGGACGGGTTGCCGTCTTCTCGCGCGCGGGGGAAGAGCGCAGCGTCGGGAAGGGCGAGCGGATCGCGCTCGGCGCCAAGGGCTTCACGCCGTGGCCCGTCCCTCCGGTGCGGACCGTCGCACCGGGGTTGACCTCCGTGGATCGGGACGTCCGCCCGTGCACCTCCAGGGCCGCGGGATGCGAGGTCGCGCGCCAGGCGCGCCAGGCGATGCGCGTTGGGAACGCCGCGCGCGCTCTCCATTTGATCGAGGGGGCGCTGGACGGCGGGGACGGCTGCGAAGGCACGCCCGGGTCCTCGAGCTGCGGCGACGAGCTCCGCTACCTGCGCGCAGAGACGATGCGCCAACAGGGCCGGCTCGGCGACGCCGTTGCGGCGTACAAGGCGCTCGACCACCGGGGGGCGCCGGCGGCGATGCGACAGAACGCGTTCTACGCGGCGGCACAGCTCGAACAGCGGATGGGCCGAGCGGCCGCCGCGCGCGCCGACTTCGAGAGTGCGCTCGCTGCGGCCTCCGCGGGCGCGCTGCGCGAGGAGTCGATGCTGGGCGCGATGGACAGCGCCGCCGCCGAGGGCGACACGCCAGGCGCGCGTTCGCTCGCGGTCAGATACCTGGACGCATTTCCGAGCGGGCTCGGCGCCGCGCGCGCGCGCGCGCTGGCGGCGGGCTCGGCGGGATCTCCCGGACCGGCCCGCTGACGTGAGCAAACGGACGGACCTCTCGGTTGCCTGGTCGTTCGTCCTCGCGATCGCGGCGCTGACGTCGCCGGCCTGTCGGCGCGACTTCGAGGTCGTCGTCGATCGGACGCGCTCCGCTGATTGCGCGCCCAAGGGCGCGTCATGCACCACAGGCGCCGCCTGCTGCTCGGGTCAATGCTCGGGCAACGTCTGCGGCGGCGCGGAAGCCTGCTTCGCCGAGGGCCAGACCTGCGCGCGGCGCCTGGCGAGTGTTGCTCGTTCTGGTGTGGTCCCGACGCCACCGGATCCCTCGTCTGTCAGTCGCCGCTCGGGTGCGCGTCGCTCGGCCAGCCTTGCCAGCGTGCCGGCGCATGCTGCTCGCTCGCGTGCGATCCGGCGCAGGGCCGTTGCGTCGCTGCGACCTGCGCCGCGCAGGCGAGCGTGTGCGCCGCCGCCGTCGCGTGCTGCGGCGGCACCTGCGTGGCAGGCGCTTGTGCATCGAGCGGCGCGATGTGCCTCGCCGCGGGCGAGACGTGCGCGGCGGATACCGACTGCTGCGGCGGTGCTTGCCTGGTGGGAACGGGCGGCAAAGGGGCGTGTGGGCTGCTCTCGCAGTGTCGCGTCGCGGGCGAGACGTGCAGCCGCGCGACGGACTGCTGCAACGGCCACTGCATGGCCGGGCCGACGAGCGGACCCATTTGCAAGAACATGCCGGGCTGCCGTCCCGCCGACGAGACGTGCAATGACGACAAGGACTGCTGCTCGGGGGCGTGCCGCGCGGCCCCCCTCGTCCTGGGGCACGGGCCCAAGCGCTGCGCCGATCTCAGCGGCTGCAGCTCGTCCGGCGAGCGGTGCTCGGTCGGAGTCAACTGCTGCTCAGGCAAGTGCATGGCCGGCCCCGACGGCGACGCCCGCTGCAAGACGATGGGGTGTCACCAGGACGGCGAGCGCTGCGGCAAGAGCGACGAATGCTGCATCAAGGGGACCGACGCCTGTCGGCCCGACGGCGACGGGGTCGCCCGCTGCCACGCCGCCGCGAAGGACGCGGCCTGCGCCACCAATAGGCGCCCCTGCGCGCTGCCCGACGAGTGCTGCTCCGGTTTCTGTCTCCCGGACGCGACGGGTCTGCTGTCATGCGCTGGGAGCTGCGCGCTCGTGGGTGCGCCGTGTGCCGGAGCGACCGACTGCTGTCAGGGAACCTGCGGCGGCCTGCCCGGCGCTACGGTTTGCCTCCCGCCCCAAATGGGACTTTTGCCCGGCACGTCTCTCTGCCTTCGAATCGGGGAGTCGTGCGACCCCACGGCCGTGGCCTGCTGTGCCGGCACCGTCTGTGCGACGGTCCTCGGCGGTGGTACCTCATGCGTTCGAACCATTGAATAGCGCTCGTCGAGTTGATCAAGCCCGCCGCGGCAGAGCTCGACGGAAGCCGAAACCTCGCTGATGTCGGCGCTGCTGAAGTCACGGGGGGGGCGCGATCGCTGGCGCGGGATAGGTGTCATTGGACTCGACGGCGAATTGGCGACCTGCGACGACCGCCTTGACGATGTCCATCGACGAGACGATTCCAATCATCTTCTGTTCCTCGTCGAGAACGATGACGCGGTGGACGTTTCGTTGAACCATCCCGACCGCGGCCGCGAGCGCCGGATCCTCCGGATAGACGGCGAGAACATCCGGGTTCATCAGGTCGCCGACGGTCGGCTCACCCTTGATCCACTGTGACGGTTCGGGGTTGACGAGATCCCCCTTGGAGAGAACTCCGACGACGGTGCCCCGACTGTCGCGCACGGGCGCGCCGCCGATGTGCCGCCTCGTCAGGCCCCAGGCGGCTTCTTCCGCGGAGGCATCCACATCCACTGTGAAGACTGTCGTCGTCATGATGTCGCGTACGGTCAACATGTAGCCCCTCCACCGTCGGATCTTCTCCAACAACCGTGCCAGCGCCTCGGGCAGCGAAGCCCACGTTCATGCGCGTGGATCGCAGTGGGGTGCGCAAATCTTTCGAGGGACGGAGACGCCGCGCAGGATCTACGCGCTCGCATCACGCCGACGGCGGCACAAACGCGTTCGAGAGGGTGCCTGATCCGTTCACGACGAGGAACACGTCCCGGACCGGCTCCCGGCTCGGTTCCCTTGGTCGGGACGCGCATTCTGTTCGCGCTCGGGACCGAGTTCGCGCAAGCTCTGCGCGGTCGCACGCCCCTGACGCAAGCATCCGCCGCTCCGACGTCGTGCCCCGGAACTTGCATCGGAGCAGCGGCCGGAGGGGCTCACTTGGACAGCGCGCTCGTCGTTCACCGACTTCAGTTCGCCTTCACCAACACGTTCCATTACCTGTTCCCCCAGCTCACGATGGGCCTCGCGCCCTTGATCGTGATCCTGAAGGTTCTGGCGATGCGCCACCCGGACCGGGGCTACGCCGAGAGCGCGCGCCTGCTCGCGCGCCTGTTCGCCGTGAACTTCGTGTTCGGCGTCGTGACGGGCATCCCCATGGAGTTCCAGTTCGGCACGAACTGGGCGCGCTTCTCACGATTCGCGGGCGGCGTCATCGGCCAGACGCTCGCGATGGAGGGCATGTTCGCCTTCTTCCTCGAGTCGGCGTTCCTCGGCCTCTTCCTCTTCGGAGAAAAGCGCCTGTCGCCGCGCGCCCACCTCGCGGCCGCCATCGCGGTGTTCGGCGGCTCGTGGCTCTCGGGCTACTTCATCGTTGCGACCAACGCCTGGATGCAGCACCCCGTGGGCTTCGCGCCCGGGCGCGACGGCGCCGTGGAGCTCACGAGCCTCTCGGCGCTGCTGCTCAACCGCTGGGCGTTCTGGGAGTACCTGCACACGATGGGCGGCGCTGCTGTGACCGGCGCGTTCGCCACGGCGGGGCTCGGCGCGTACTACGTGCTGCGCCGCAACGCCGGCGACGACGAGCGCGTCTCGGCGGCCCTCCTCAAGACGGGCGTCATCGTCGCGGTCGTCGCCAGCGTCTGGCAGCTCTTCCCGACGGGGGATCGCCAGGCCAACCTCGTCTTGCAGCACCAGCCCGCGGCGCTCGCCGCCATGGAGGGACTCTTCCGTGCGGGGGCGCCCATGGTGCTGATCGGACAGCCCGACGCCGCCAACGGACGCATCGACAACGGCCTCGAGGTCCCCACGGTCCTGAGCATCATCACGCACCAGAAGGCGGACGCCTTGGTGGTCGGGCTCAACACCTTCCCCGAAGCGGATCGGCCCGACAACGTCGCGCTCCTCTATTACAGCTATCACCTCATGGTGGGGCTCGGGACCATCTTCATGGCCCTCATGGGCCTCGCGCTCCTGTGGCTGTGGCGCGGGCGACTCCTCACGGCGCGGCCGATTTTGTGGGCGCTGCTGCTCGCCGTGCCGCTGCCCTACGTCGCCAACACGGCGGGATGGATGACCGCCGAGCTCGGGCGCCAGCCATGGCTCGTGTATGGGCTTCTCCGAACGGAGTTCGGCACTTCCCACCACGTCTCGGCGGGGAACGCGCTGTTCTCGTTGCTCGGCTTCATGGGCCTCTACGCGTTTCTGTCCATCGTCTTCATCGTCATCATGGCGCGCATCACCTCGCACGGCGCCCCGAAGGCCGGCGCAGGCGCGCTCGCCGCAGCAGCGCACTGAGGAGCCGCCATGGAGATCTTCTGGTTCTTGCTCGTCGCGATCATGCTGGTCGCTTACGTCGTCCTCGACGGCTTCGACCTGGGCGTGGGCGCGATCTACCGGTGGGTCGCGCGGACCGATGTCGAGCGGTCCGTCGCTCGGCGGGCGATCGGCCCCGTCTGGGACGCGAACGAGGTCTGGCTGCTCGCCGCGGGCGGGACGCTCTACTTCGCCTTCCCACCGCTCTACGCCTCAGCTTTCAGCGGCTTCTACCTGCCGCTCATGATCGTCCTTTGGCTGCTCATCGGCCGCGCCCTCGGGCTCGAGCTGCGCGGCCACGTCCCGGATGCCTTCCTCGCGCTGGGGTGCGACGGGATCTTCGCGGTGTCCAGCACTCTGCTCTGTGTCTTCTACGGCGCTGCGCTCGGCAACGTCGTGCGCGGCGTGCCCCTCGAGGCCGACGGGTACTTCTTCCTGCCGCTGTGGACGAACTTCCGTCCAGGGCCCCTGCCGGGAGTGCTCGACTGGTACACCGTCCTTTGCGGCGGCGTCGCGCTCGCGGCGCTCTCGACGCACGGCGCGCACTACCTCGCGCTGCGCGCCGAGGGCGAGGTCAACGTGCGCGCGCGTCGGATCGCGACGCTGGGACGGCGGGCGCTCTTCGCGCTGACGCCCGCGAGCCTCGTCGCGACGTTGATCGTGCGCCCGGGTGTCATCGACAACTTCCAGGCGCATCCCATCGGTCTCGCGTTGCCGCTCGCGGTCGCGGCGAGCCTCGTCGGCATGGAGCTCGCGGGGCGTGGCGGGCGCGAGCGATCGGCCTTCGCCGCCTCGACGACGTACCTCGTCGCGATGCTAGGTGGCGCGGCCTTCGCGATCTTCCCCGTGCTCCTTCCCTCGTCGGGAGATCCTGCGCGCTCGCTGACGATCGCGGCGGCGGCTACGGGCTCGTACGCGATGCGCGTCGCGCTGATCTGGTGGTTCGTCGCGTTCGCGCTCGTCGCGGGGACGTTCACTTACCTCTACCGCTCGTTCCGCGGGAAGATCGCGGCGGCGGGCGGGGACGACTACCACTGAGACGCGTCGCGCTCACGACGAAACGAGCAGCGCGAGCCCGTGAAAACAGGCACTCTTGGAGGCGTCGAAGGGGCGTCGGAGTCGACGGAAAAGGTATTGTCACGCAACCGGGAAGCGACTCGCGTCGAGCGAAAGCAGCGCGTGAGTCCTGGTTTCGGTCAGACGGTCGGCGGAAGAACCTAAGCGGAAGCGACCGACGACGGTGGGGACAGTTGGGGACTGACGCGATCTCAACATCCACACGCGTTTAGGTTCACGTTTCGAGAACCTGAATCTGGCGCGTCTACCAGTTTCGCCACGACCGCGGCTGCCGGGCAGACCAGGGAAGTGGGTGCCGACGTCCAGGCCGACGCGCAGGGCACGAATCGGCGCGTCAGCGCGCGTTTCGCGCCCACCGGCCCGCACGGCCAACGCTGACCTCGACGTTGAAGGTGTCGATGCGAAGAACGAGGCCGTCGTATCGCAGCCCGCGCTCGCCGCGCGAACCGCGGGCAAGCACGGCCCGGCATCTCCTGTGTCGCCGATGGGCGTTTACGGGAATTGGTTTGTACTCAAACTAATTGGTGATAAGGTGCGTCTGTCATGCAAACCTCATCTCGACACGCGCGAGGCCTCGCCGACAGCCGACGGCCTCGGGCTTGGGACCTCGTCATCGCGGCGCTCGCCGCTTCGGCCTTGGCGTCTTGCGCCCACTCGCGCCTCGTGCCCGCTGAGGGCGCCAAGCTGGTCAGAGACGGCGAGGGGGCCACGCTTCAGGTCGACGACGGCGTCCGCTTCGTCGCGACGCTGGATGATTGGCGCGGTCTCGGGGACAAGCTCCCCGATGACGTCACCCCCATCAAGGTGCGCATCGTCAACCACAGCGGTCAGAGCATCGCCATCCTTTATGAGCGGATCGCGCTGATAGGAAGGAAGGGCAAGGCGTATCGAGCGTTGCCCGTCGTCCCGCTCGTCGACGATGGGGCGAAGGGCGGGCGGCAGGAGATCCGGCCGATCTTTGCCACCGCGAAATTTCAGGTCGCGCCTCGCTACAGCGACGTCTACCCGAGCCTGGCGCCAGGTCCCAACCGTCTTCCGCGGGACGAGGACTACTACCGAAAGGCCTACAGCGCTTGGCACGGCGCGCTCCCGAGCCGCGAGATCCGGCGCATGGCGTTGCCCGAGGGAGTGCTGGCGCCGGGCGGAGAGCTCACGGGGTACCTCTACTTCGAGAACCCCATCGACACGGAGAGCAAGGTGACGTTGAGCGCCGAGCTGCCTTCGGGGCGCACGGACACCGTCGTCGGACGCATCGACATTCCGCTGCGCGTCGATTGACGGTGCCCAGATTTTCGAATGAGCGCCGGTGAGGCGAGGCCTTCGCCGGGACGCCGGGTCAGCCGGGATCTGGTCGCGCGAGGTGGACCGTGCGCGTGGGATAAGCAAACGAGCTTCCCGCGGCCTCGACGACCTCCATGAACCGAAGGAGGATCTCTTGTCGGATGAGCTGAAACTCGGGCCAGCTCGAGGTCGTGAACCAGGCCATGATCTCGATGTCGAGGGACGACGCCGCCAGCTCCTTGAACCTCACGACGACGGCGTCCGGCCACACCTTCGGGTGCTCGCGGAGAACGGCCTCGAGCCCGTCGAGCACTTGCCTCATCTGCGCGGCGGTCGTCTGGTAGACGAGCCCGATCGTGCAGGCGAGTCTGAGGCGATCGCGGGCTGAGTAGGACTCCGTTCGCATCTCGGCGAGCTTGCCGTTCGGGATCACGACGACGGTTCGATCGAGGGTTCGGATTCGCGTCGACCGGAGCCCGATGCTCTCGACCGTCCCTACGATGCCGTCGACGGAGACGAAATCTCCCAGGTGAAACGGCTCGTCCGCCGCGAGCGAGAAGGCGCCGAAGACGTTCTCCAGCGTCTTTTGGGCGCCGAGGGCCAGGGCCAGTCCCCCGATGCCGAGGCCGGCGATGAGGGTCCCGACGGGATAGCCCGCCTGCGAGAGGATCGCGAGCCCGCCCATGATGACGACGGCGATCTTCGTGGCGCGGGTCGCGAGCCCGATGAAGGATCGCGACGCCGCCCGGCGCGTCGCCCAGGACGATTCGACCAACAGGTGACCGGCGACTTCGGCGAGGCGGAGCAGCACCCAGAACACGGTCGCGAGGAAAATGCCCTTGAGGACCCCGCGCGCGGTCCCGTCCGCGGTGGGGCTGAGCTCGAGCACCGCGAGACCGCCGTATGCGACGAGCAACGTCCATCCGAGGGTGAGGGGGCCGCCCAGCCGCGCGACGATCTCATCGTCCCACTCATTTTTCGTTCGCCGCGCCATGCGCGCGAGGAAACGCCGCGACAGCCAACCGAGGAGACGGCCCGCGACCAGCGACAGGAGGAGCCAGCCAGTCACGAGGAGCGCACCCCGCGTGAAGAGCCCGTGAAGCCGTGGAAACGAATCGAACAGAGGCAGGGGCACGTACAAGTACCAGTAGAAGTAGGCGCGTCAGAACTCGCGGCCGACGGAGACGCGGAGCGGGAAGACCTGCGTAAAGCCTGTGCGTGACTGCGCGCTCGAATAGACCCAGTAGCGGAAGTCGATGTGCAGGGGCTCGATGCCGACGTACCAGCCGCGGCTCGCGACGAGGAGCTCGAGGCCCACGCCGCCCTCCATGCGCAGGAAGGTCCCCGCACCGCTGGGGAACATGATCTCGCCGCGCACGGGCGTGATGATCGGCTCGAGGGAAAACTGCACCTCGCCCTCGACGAGGTGAATGGGATAGCCGAACGAGATGAGGTCGATGCGGAGGCCGCGCGCGGAGTAAGCGCCCGCCTTCTCCCATTGCTCGCCGATCTCGAAGTGATTGCGCACGTAGGTGCTGGACGCGAACGTCCAGTGGAGCCCGAGCGCCTGCGTCGCGAGACTGTCGTTGCCGAGAGCGCCGTCCTCGTACAGGACGTGCGTGTAGGTGAGGGCGAGGCGGAACCGGTTGCTGGGAACGGCGAGCGGCGCGGGCGCGGGGGACGCGGACACGGGCGCCGGTCTCGCAGCCGCGGGCGCCGAGGACGCCGGAACGGGCGCTGGCGCCGCGGGGACGACCTCCGCGGCGACCGCCGCGATCCAGACGAGAAAACCTGTCGCTGTCATCAAGGGCTCGGGGGCAATGTCATCACGATCTCGACCGGCGTCAACCGTGGGCGGGCTCCCGCGGAGCTCGTCCGGCGCTAGGCGGTCTCGTCGACGCCGATCTGCTGGACGAGGTCGAGCCCTCGATACTCGACGACGAGCGTCCCCATCCGGGATTCGAGGCCCATGATGGGAACGACGAGCCGCAGGAGACCTTCGCTCGTCTTCTGAGCTTCGGCGCGCTGTTCGAGCGAGCCCTCGACGATTCGGTCGAGGCGCTGGCCCTCGAGGGCCGCGTCCGTCGAGGCGATGACGGTGCCCTCGCGTCCGGCGACCACGGCGCGGCGCACGCGAGCGTTCTTTCCGAGTTGCAGCATGTACTCCTCGACGTCGCGGAGGTCGTCGCGCATGAGCTCCGCGCGGACCGCCCACGCGAGAGTGACGCCCGCCAAGGACGCCGTCTCGGACAAGGCGGTCTCCGCGAGCGCTGCGGCGCGCGCCAGCAGGGCCTCACGCTGCTGGCGCCCGACCCGCCGGAGCTGCCAGAGGCTCGCGCGACGCCAGGCGTACATCACCGCGATGCTCGCGACGAGCGCCGCGCTCGCGACGTAGAGCACCTGGCGCGAGGGCACGGCGTCCACCCGCTGAATCGACACGGCCAGCCCGATCGCGCCGGCTGCGAGAAGCAGTCCAGCTACGATCAGGTTCTTCTTCCACCCGCTCTTCGCGGTCGCCGCAGACGCTTCAGAGCTCACTGGTGGTCCCGCCTCGGCGTATACCACGGTCCGAAGGACGACCAGGCGCTGGGCCGCGTCGCGCCGTCGTCGCCGACCAAGGGACGATCAGGCCGCGCTCTCGTCGCGTCCGCCGAAGATTTGATGGACGACGGCATCCTTGCCGCGCTTCTTCGCGATGTACATCAGGCGGTCCGCCTCGCGCAGCAGATCGTGGTCTCGCGCGTCCGCGCTGACGGTGGTAGCGGCTCCGATGCTGAAGGTCACGGGCCAGCGGTGCGCCGTCATGGCGGCGCGCAACGTGGCCTGCAAGCGCGCGAGGATCTCCTCGACGTGGGTCACATCGGCCTCGATCAACAGGACCGAGAACTCGTCGCCGCCCAGCCTGAACGCCTCGTCGACCGCACGAATGCCGGCGGTCAATGCCTCCGCGACGGTGCGCAGCAGGTCGTTTCCGACGGCGTGACCGAGCGAATCGTTGACGCGCTTGAAGTTGTCGCAGTCGATGTAGACGACGGTGAGCGCGCGGCCGGACCGTGCGACGCGCGCGAGCTCCCGCCCGAGAGCCACGTCGAAGGCCCTCCGGTTGCCGATGCCCGTGAGGCTGTCGGTCGCCGCGGCGACGCTCTCTTGCTCGAGCCTTCGCCTCGTGACCGCAAAGGCCATGACGATCACGAAGAAGACCGCGCGGACGAGGGAGCTCCAAACGAGCACGGGCAGGCGCGGATGAACGGCAGGCGCCGACCATTCACTCACGATCCAAGCGGTCAAGCTGCCGGCGGCGATGACGCCTCCAGCGGGCAGCCCTGCATGACGGGTCACGAGGAAAATCGGGAGCGTATAGAACACGGCCATGCCGAAATCGGTGCCGGTGAAATAGTCAGCGACACCGATCGCGACGACCGCGAGAAGCCCTGCGAGGACGTAGCCCGCCCGCTGCGCCCGCGTCGTCATTGCTACGTACGGTATCACGCTGAGCCGAACCGACGTTTCTCGCGCCGCGGCCGGTCTTGCAAGTCACCGGCGCGCGCTTCATGTACCCTGAGGTCATGTCGACCAAGGCCGAGCAGTTCAAGGCTCAGCAGCAGCGCGACGCCAATCCGCCGCGACCGAAGCATCCTCCCAAGCCGCGGCGTGATTCGGTCGTGGACACCGCGCTCGTCGGGACCAGCGCGACCGATCGCAAGGCCGGGATTGGCGCGACGGAGGAACGAAATCGGTCGCAGCGGGCCAAGCGGAAAGGCGGGGCCAAGCTCGAAGGCTCGGCCTCGGGCCGACCCTCCAGAAAATCGACCCGCAAGAGCGAGGGACGCGTCAAGCGCACCAACAGCCTGGAGCGAAAGGCGGTCCAAAAGGCGAGCGTCGCGCGCCTCGCGGCCGGCCGCTCCCGCTGAGGAGAACGCGATGAACCTGCTCGACCTGCGTGAGCCAGCCTTGGAGATTCCACCGACGGCGACGGTGCAGGCCACCGCTCGGGCCATGTCCGATCTGCAGGCCGGGGTGGCGGTCGTGCTCGACGAAGGGAGGATCGTCGGGATCGTGACCGAGCGCGATCTCGTCCGCAGGGCCGTGCCTCTCGGCGCGGAGGGCGCGGCGGTGTTGGCGGGCGATGTCATGACCAGTCCCGTCGAGTCGGTGCCGGCGAGCTTTACGGTGTTGCAGGCGGCCCACCTCATGCGCGAACGCAAGATCCGTCACCTCGCCCTCGTCGACGCCGACGGCAAGTATCTGGGAATGGTGGCTCTCCGCCGCGTGCTCTTCGAGGTTCTCGACGAGCTCGATCTGAAAGTGGACGACCTCGAGCGCGAGCTCATGGCCGACGGTCCCGGAGGCTGACGCGCCAACTATCGATTCGCGGCCGCAGCGGTGATGGCCGCTCGTCCAGAGGGACCGAGCCCGTCCTCGAGCGCGCGGAACACGCCGTTCGTCCACCCGAAGCCGATCTCGTTGCTCGAGTAGCCGAAGTGGAGGTCCTGCGATACGTCTGATTCCCGTCGCTCGACGTCGTACTTCTCGAAGACGGTTCCGTGCTCGACGAATTCCTTGAGCACGGTGCCGAGAAAGCGGACGGCGATCAGGTCCGCTTCCCGATCGAACCCGTACCGGCGCAGGCCCTCGACCGCGACGAGCTGAAGGGGGGCCCAGCCAAACGGCGCGTCCCACTGCTGGCCGGTGCTCTTCGTGCTCGTCACGATGCCCCCCGGCTTGAGGAGCGTGGCCAAGGCGCTCTGGGCCACGCGGCGGGCCTGCTCGGGCGTCGCGGCGCCGACCCACAGCGGGAAGAAGGTCGTCGCGTAGGCGTACCCCGGCCTGCCACCGTCGACGAAGTCGTGGTCGAGGAAGAGTCCGCGCGTCTCGTCCCACAGCAGCTCGCGGATGAGCTTGGCGCGCCGCTCGGCGGCGGCGGTCCATTTTCGCGCGCCGCCTACGCTGCCGATCTCGTCGAGGATCGCCGCCGTGTCGCGCTCCATGGCGTACAGGAGGCTGTTGAGACACACGGGCGCGTAGTCGAGGATCGCGAGCGAGAAGCGCCCGAAGCGATCGGTCGTGTCGAAGCCCGACTCACGCACCGTTCGATCGGCGATGTAGGCGAGCGGCGTGAGGCGATCGTGGCGCTGATCGTAAAACCGCGCGGTGAAGGCCGGAGGCTCGGAGCGCAAGGCGAGGCGCAGGCGGTCGTAGTGGTTCTTGCCGGCGGCGTCGCGCTCGGCCGAGACGACCTCTGGCGCGGGACCGGCACCGAGCGCCCGATACCGCGACAGCCCCGTGTCGCCCGCGAGGTGAGGGGTCTTGGTCCAGTACGCGTATTGCTTGCGCACGGCGGGCAGGGTCGAGGCCAACCACGCGCGGTCGTGGGTGGCGGCGAACACGGCGCGGATCATGGGCGTCAACAGCGGCGGCTGCGAGCGCCCGAGGTAGTAGCTCCGGTTGGCGTTGAGGACCTTGCCGTATTGGAGGACTTCATAGATCGCGTCCTCGACCATGTCGCGGGCGCGCCCGACCTCCCCGTCCGCGAGGAGGCCGCGCACGATGAAGTAGCTGTCCCATCCGTACATCTCGTTGAAGCGGCCCCCGGGCACGACGTAGGGACGCGGCAGATACAGGAGGCCCTGCTCGTCGACGCGGCTGCCGGGCCGCGGCAGCCGGCGCAGCTCGATCTTTTCCAGCTGTGACGCCGGGATGCGCTCGCGGAGCGCGGCCAGGTTCTCGCGGCGCGACACGTAGACGAGCGCGCGGCCCCCGGGCGCCGGAAATTTCGGGTCGACCGCCGCGGTCGCGAGATCGGCCGAGGACCGCGTGAGGGTCGTCCACCCCTTTCGGATGTAAGCCTCCAACGAGGCGAGGTCGGCGGTCTGCGCGACCCCGAGGCCGGCGCTCT
>JBBQJG010000106.1:0-17020 GCA_038325725.1 Polyangia bacterium
GGATCGCCTTTGGCGTCACCATAGGCGGCGCGCTGCTCTTCCTCGCGGCCATCGCTGCCATTGTGGCTGGCGGCGATCTTGGCTTTTGGATCGCGCGGCACCTCCACGTCGGGTCGGCGTACGTCTTCGCGTGGAGGTGGGCGCGCTGGCCCGTGACGATCGCGCTCGTGATGTTCTTGGCCGCGCTCGGCTACTACCTGTTGCCGGACGTGAAGCAAGAGTTCCGCTTCATCACGCCGGGCTCGATCGTCGGGACGCTCGTCGCGCTCGCGGCGAGCTGGGGGTTCGGCCAGTACGCGACCCACCTCGGCAGCTACGACGCCGCGTATGGGTCGATCGGGGGCGTCATCATCTTGATGACCTGGTTCTACATCCTCGGAATCATCTTCCTCGTCGGCGGCGAGATCAACGCGACGCTCGAGCACCGCTCGCCCATCGGGAAGGATGAAGGCGCGCACGCCGCGGGCGAAAAGGCCCCGCCCAAAGATGAGCGCCCGAGCGCCGTGCCCGTGGGCGCCGTGCACTCGCAGGAAGCCGCCGAGCGGGCGCCCGGCGGGCTCCCCGAGGAGCACGGGTGAAGCGTCCAGCGCGCCCTGACGGTCAGCCGGCAGAGTCGCGCGGGAGCGTCACCGTGACCACGATCCGCGCGCCGGCCGCGCGTTCGACGACAATCTGCCCCCCGTGCGCGAGCACGATCTGGCGCGAGATGTAAAGGCCCAGCCCCAAGCCCCGCCCTCGCCCCTTCACACCGGCGGCCCGGCCCCGAAACGGCTCGAACAGCACGGGCCACAGCTCGTCGTCGATCTCGCCCTCGTTCTCGACGACGAGGCGAACGACGTCGCCCGCGCCGTCGAGGCGCAGCGCGACGCCGCCGTGCTTCGCGTGCTCGAGCGCGTTGCCCACGAGGTTCGAGACGACCTGCGCGAGTCGATCGGCGTCCCAGCGGCCGCGCAAGGGCCCGCGCGTCTCGACGGCGATCGCGGCCTCTGCCTTGCTGCGGGTCCGCAGCTCGGCCACGACCTCCTCGGAGACGGCGAGAAGATCGCAATCGGTGCGCACGAGCTGGAAGTGGCCCCCGGCCGAGCGCACGCGCGTCCAATCGAGAATCTGGTCGATCATGCGCGTCATGCGCTCGCCGCTCGACAGGATCCGCTCGCCGATCGCGCGCTCGCGCGGCTCGACGTTCCGGAGCAAGCGTGCGTTCATGAGGACGGCCGCGAGGGGGTTCCGCAGGTCGTGCGCGAGGATCCCGGCGACGATCTCGTTGAAGCGCAACATCGCCTCGGCCTCGGCGCGGCTGCGCTCGGCCGCCGCGCGCGCCTCCTGGCTCTCCTCGTAAAGCAGCGCCCGCTCCATGGCCGATTCGCAGCGTTCGGCGAGCGTCGTGAGGAACGCGCGCTCGCCCTTGTCGAAAGGATGCGCCTCGGGGAAGGCGAACCCGAGCCCCGCGATCACCTCGCCGCGCACGCGCAGCGGCAGCGCGACGAGCGCCTGCGTCGCGAAGGCGTCGCGCACCGTTTGCTCGAAGTCCGGGAAGTCCGCGGCGAGCGTCCTTCCCGCGAGCCACAGTGGCTTGCCTTCCCGCATGCTGCGCGCGACGGGAAACCCCGAGTCGACGGACAATTCCGCGCACGTCCGCGCGATGGCCTCGGTGAGGCCGACGTGGGCGACCAGGGTCAGCGACGTCTTGTCGTCTTTGTCATTCGCCCGCAGATAAGCGACGGCGGCCGAGGACGCGAGCGAGCGCCCGCCGTCGTCGAGGATGGCGCGCAGAATGTCCTCGCGCGTCGCCGCGGAGGAGAGCCCCGCGGTGGCACTCTGCAGGGCGCTCTCGCGTTTGGCCGCGAGCGACTGCTCCGTCTCTTCCATCGCCATCAGTGCCCCCCCTTACACGGTGAAAGCAGCCTTTCCATCGAGGATCCTGCCGCAGGGGAACGATGTTTGATCCAAGAAAGAAACGCCAGCGATTCACGAAAAGGGACTGAGACGACACACGGACCTTGTGGTAATTCTCGTCGACACCAGGATTGCCCCGTGGAGATTCTGCTCATAGATGACGAGCCCGAGCTTCGCCAAGCGTTGGCGGAAGCGATGACGGACGCCGGCTACGCAGTGACGGAGGCGGGCGACGGCCTCGAGGCCGCGAAGCTCATCGGTGAAAAATCCTTCGACCTCGTGCTGTGCGACGTGCGCCTGCCCGGCCACGACGGGCTCACGCTGCTGCGCATGGTCCGCAAGGAAGCGCCGCTCACCGACTTCATCCTCATGACGGCGTTCGCCGAGGTCGGCGAGGCCGTGGCCGCGCTCAAGGAAGGCGCGTCCGACTACCTCACGAAGCCGTTCGAGCTGGACGAGCTATCCCACCACCTCAAGCGCGTCGAGAGCACGCGCTCGATGCGCCGCGAGCTCGCCGAGGCGCGACGCGCCCTGTCGGGCCGCGCCTCGGGCAGCCGGCTCGTCGGCAACTCGGCGGCGATGACCAAGATCCAGTCGCGCATCGACATGATCGCGCCCAGCGACGCGGCGACGCTCGTCCTGGGCGAGAGCGGCACGGGCAAAGAGCTCGTCGCCCGCATGCTCCACGAGCGCAGCCCGCGCGCGGCGAAGCCCTTCGTCGCCGTGAACTGCGCGGCCTTCCCCGACACCCTCATCGAGGCCGAGCTGTTCGGCTTCGAGCGCGGGGCCTTCACGGGCGCCGTGAAGAAGCGCGAGGGCCGCTTCCGCAGCGCCGACGGCGGCACGCTGTTCCTCGACGAGATCGCGGAGCTGCCGCTGCCGGCGCAGGCCAAGCTGCTGCGCGTCCTGCAGGACGGCACGGTCGAGCCGCTCGGCACCGACGAGTCCGTCAAGGTCGACGTGCGCCTCATCTCGGCGACGCACCGCAACCTGCGGGAGCAGGTCGCCAAGGGCCTGTTCCGCGAGGACCTCTTCTATCGAATCAACGTCCTCGACGTGCAGCTCCCGCCGCTCCGCGATCGGGAGAGCGACCTGTCGCTGCTCATCGAATACTTTCTGCAGGGCTTCTCGAAGACCGACGCCGCCGGAAACCACGTCGTGCCGACGTTGTCACCGGACGCCTACGCCGCGCTGGCGGCGTATCGCTTCCCGGGGAACGTCCGCGAGCTCGGCCACGCCATCGAGCACGCCGTCGTCCTCGCGGGCGGCCGCCAAATCACGATGGACCACCTGCCGGGCGCCATCGCCGAGGCGGCGCTCGCCGACGTGACGTCGAACGCGGCGCCAACGTCGACGTCCGCGGCGTCCGTCGCGTCGGGAGAGGTCGCGCCCCTGTCGACGGCGACGCGCGCGTTCGAGAAGGGTCACCTGCGGCGCGCGCTCGCGGCGACCGGGGGCAAACGCGTCAAGGCGGCCGAGCTGCTCGGCATCTCGCGCAAGAGCCTCTGGGAAAAGCTCCGCATGTACGAGCTCGAAGAAGCGTCGGCGAAGCCCGGCGGCGCGGCGTCTGAATGAGACCCAACGGAGACACCGACGGGGTGTCGCTCGGGTAACTGGGTTACCCGGGCGTAGCGAGAGAGCTTCCAAGGGGGCGCCCCGCCCTTGCCGAACGCGGGTCCGCGAGCGCTTGAATTGTTGGCACGATTCTCGAAGTGCGTGGAGCCGTGAACGAAACACTGCCCGTCAAGACCGCGCTCCTGGGAAAGGATGAGGTCCTCGACAACACGTACCGCATCGTCGACGGCATCGCCGCGGGCGGCATGGGCGAGGTGTACCGCGCCGCTCACCTGCGGCTCCCGCGCGCCGTCGCCATCAAAACCCTGCAGCCGGAGTTCGCCGCGAGGCCGGAATGGGTGACGCGGTTTTGCCGCGAGGCCTGCGTGCTCGCGCAGCTTCATCACCCGAACATCGTCCAGGTCTTCGACTTCAACGTCACGTCGGGCGGCGTCCCGTACATCGCCATGGAGCTGCTCGGCGACGGAAAAGATCTCCGCGCCATGCTCGACGAGGGGCACAAGTTCGACGCCGCCGAAGTCGTGTCGATCGTGCGGCAGATCGCGAGCGCGCTCGATGCCGCCCACGCGGCGGGCGTCGTCCACCGCGATCTCAAACCAGAGAACGTCGTGCTCACGCCGACGCCCGGGCAGTCGCCCGTCGTCAAGGTGATCGACTTCGGGTTGTCGACCTGCGGGTGGTCCGAGCGGGTCACCGCGGATTCCACTGTATTCGGCACGCCCGACTACATGGCTCCCGAGCAGGCCCAGGGGCAGCGCGACGCCATCGACGCGCGCACCGACCAGTTTTCGCTCGCGTCGCTGACGTACACGCTGCTGTCTGGCCGGACGCCGTTTTCGCGCGAGACGCCCGTAGCGATCCTGTACGCAATCGTCCACGAAGCCCCGGCCCCGCTCGGCAGCGTCGAGGGCTGCGACCTCGCGCCCGTCGAGCGCGTGCTGAAAAAGGGCCTCGCGAGAGAGCGAGACGATCGCTATCCCTCGGTGTTGGCGTTCGCGGACGCGCTCGAAGAGTCGCTCGTCGAGGGGGGCGCGCTGCCGCGACCGACGCCGGCGGTGCCGCTTCACCTCGGACAAACGACCGACCGCTCGGCGACGGAGTTGACGCCGCCCAAGCGACGCCCGTCCCTGCGCCGCGGCGTCGACGCCGTCCTGTTGTCGCTCGTCGTCGCGGGGGTCGTCTGGGGCTTTGGCGCCCGCCCCTTGGGCGTCCCCACCGGGTGGCGCGCCGATGTCGCCTCCGTACGCACCGCGATCTCGCTGCAGTGGAGCCACCTCAGGCACCCGGCCCCCACGCCGACGAACGCAAAGTGAACCGAAGTCATGTTCGCCCCGGCAGACATGAAAAACATCAAAAAGGAGCGGACATGAAGAACGACGATCTCGGTGGAGGGTTACGCGGGTCCCGTTGGTTGGCGGCGATGAGCCTCGGGCTGTTTCTCTCACTCTCTCCTCAAATGGCGCGCGCCGACGCACGCGCCACCTCGCCGTCGGCGACCGAGGTCGAGACGACGCCGCCAGCGGCCGATTCCCAGGAGGGCGCCAGTCACCGCGAGCTTCGTTATGCGCGGCGCGAGGCGACGACGCCGCAAGCCGCCGCGTTCAAGGGCCAGGGCAGGGCGATCTACATCGGTGGTTCAACGCTGGCCATCGTGCTGATCGTTGTCCTCATCGTGGTGCTGCTCTGAAGCAAGCGCGCGCTGTCGTGGTGGCCGCCGTCGCGGTCGCTCTCGGCGGCTGCGCGCACGCCGCGGCCCCGATCTCTCTCGTCGCGCCGGCGGGCGGCCGCTGGACCGTCGTGCCGCATTTGACGGTGGTCGCCCAGGGGGCCGAGGACGACTGCGGGCGCGCCGCGCTCGCGACGGCGTTTTCGCGATGGGGCGTGAGCGTCCCTCCCACCGACGACGCGCTCGCTCCGAAGGGCGGCATCACGGCGGGCGCCCTGCGAGACGAAGCGCGTCGGCGGGGCTTTTCGTCGTTCGTTTTTCAAGGGGGCTTCGACGACCTCGCCCTCGAGATCAACGAAGGACGACCCGTCGTCGTCGGCCTCGTGCGCCTCGTCGGCGAACAGCGAACGACTCACTTCGCCGTCGTCGTCGGCCGCGACGTCCAGGCCGGGCGCTGGCTCATGGCGGATCCCGCCCTCGGCGTGCTGCCGCTGTCGGGCGACGCCCTCCGCGACGAGTGGGCCCGCTCCGGCTGGGTCACGTTGGTGTTGTTTCCAAGCGGCGGCGCGGCGACGCCCGCTCTGAACGAGCCGCACGCCGCTCGTTGACGCCTGATCTCGTCGAGGTGCCACAGTGAAGACAAGGCGCAGGCTCTGGGGCGCCGAGCTCGACGGCCGCGGCGGCGTGCACTTCCGCGTCTACGCGCCCGCGCGCAAGCGCGTCGACGTCGTGCTCGGCGACGGGGCCGGGGCGCGCGCCGTCGCGATGGAGCTCGAAGATGACGCGCCCGGGACTTGGTCGGTCACCGTCGACGATCTCGGCGCGGGCGCGCGTTATCGCTACCGCCTCGCGGGCGAGGAGGCGCTGCTCGCCGATCCGGCGTCGCGCTCCCAGCCCGACGGACCGCTCGGCGCCTCGGAGGTGATCGATCCGACGTTTCACTGGACCGACGACGCCTTCGCGGGGATTCCGCGCCACGGCCGCGTCGTGTACGAGCTGCACGTCGGCACCTTCACCGCCGAAGGCACGTTCGAGGCCGCGCGCGCGCGGCTGCCCGACCTCGCGCGCCTGGGTGTCACGGTCATCGAGCTCATGCCGCTCGCCGCGTTCGCGGGCGAGCGCGGCTGGGGCTACGACGGCGTCTTTTGGTTCGCGCCCCACCACGCCTACGGCCGTCCGGACGACCTGCGCCGCTTCGTCGACGACGCGCACCGCCTCGGGCTCGGCGTCATCCTCGACGTCGTCTACAACCACCTGGGCGGCGTCGGCAACGTCCTGCCCCGCTTCTCGACTGAGTATCAAGGCACGGCGCGGACCGACTGGGGCGACGGCGTCTCCTTCGACGAAGGCACGACGCGCCCCGCGCGCACGCTCGTGCTCGAGAATGTCATCTACTGGCTCGACGAGTTTCACGTCGACGGGTATCGCTTCGACGCGACCCAGAGCCTCCTGGACACCTCGCGGCCTCACATCCTCGCCGAGGCGACGACGGTCGCGCGCCGCACCGCCGGCGACAAGACGCTCTACCTCGTCGGCGAGAACGAGCCGCAAGACGCCGCGCTCGTGCGCCCCATCGCCGACGGCGGTCACGGGCTCGACGCGCTGTGGAACGACGACTTCCACCACGCGGCCACCGTCGCGCTCACGGGCCAGCGCGAGGCGTACTTCACGGACTACACGGGCAAGGCGCGCGAGCTCGTCGCGTGCGTGCGCCACGGCTTTCTGTTTCAAGGTCAGCGCTATGACTGGCAGAAGAAGCCGCGCGGCACGTCGACGCGCGGGTTGCCGCCGCGCGCTTTCGTTTCATTCCTCGAAAACCACGATCAGCTCGCGAACTTCGGCCTGGGCGAGCGCCGCTGGACGCACGTCGCGCCCGGACGTCTGCGCGCGCTCACGGCCCTGTTGCTGCTCGCGCCGGCGACCCCAATGCTCTTCCAAGGCCAGGAGTGGAACGCGTCGGCGCGCTTCGCCTACTTCGCCGACCTGGGGTCGCCGCTCGACGCCACCGTCAAGGCGGGGCGCGCGACCTTCCTGCAGCAGTTCCCGCGCTACGCGTCGGCCGAGGCGCGCGATCGGTTTCCCGATCCCGCGTCCGCCGAGGTGTTTCGTTCGTGCCGCCTCGACTGGCGCGAGCGCGACCAGCCCGCCCACGCGCGCGCGCTCGCGCTCCACCGCGATCTGCTCGAGCTGCGGCGCGAAGATCCAACGCTGCGTCTCGAGGGCGAAGACGGCGTCGAGGTCGACGGCGCCGCGCTGGCGGACGACGTGCTCGTGCTGCGCTACTTCGACGGCGAGGCGGCCGCGGACCGCTTGCTCGTCATCAACCTGGGCGCCGATCGCGAGCCCGCGTCGCTCTCCGAGCCGCTCGTCGCGCCGCCCGCGGGGACGACGTGGCGCCTCGCCTTCTCGACG
This sequence comes from Polyangia bacterium, assembly GCA_038325725.1. GTDB lineage: Bacteria > Myxococcota_A > Polyangia > Fen-1088 > Fen-1088 > DASZFV01. The sequence continues at coordinate 7,550 of JBBQJG010000106.1, forward strand.
GACGACGCGCGCTACGGCGGCGCCGGCGTGCGCGAGGCGAGCCCGGGACACGATCTCTTCCTCCCCGGCGAAGCCGCCGTTTTCTTCGTCGCGACCTCCCGGCAAGACCCAACGAAGGACTCATGACGAACCTCATCGGCTATCGACGCGGCGAGACCCCGGTGAGCGCGCTCACCGAGCGCGAGTGGCTCGTCGCGAACGGCATCGGGGGCTACGCGTCGGGCACGTTGTCGGGCGCCATCACGCGCCGCTTTCACGGGCTGCTCGTCGCCGCGCTCCGCAATCCGCTCGGACGCACGATGATGCTCAACCAGCTCACGGAGTGGCTCGAGCTCGGCGACGGGCGCCGCGTGTCGCTCGGCGGCGACGGCGCCGCGTCGCTCGCCGAGTTTCGCCTCGAGCTGGGCTTGCCCGTGTGGCGGTTCGAGGCCGACGGCATCGTCGTCGAGAAGCGCCTGTTTCTCCCCGCGCGGCAGAACACTGTCTTCGTTCGCTACCTGCTCGTCGAAGGTCCGCCCGGCGTCGTCTTGAACCTGCGACCCGCGATTCACGTCCGTCCGCACGAGGGCTCCGTGTCGACGGAGCTGCCCACTTACACGCTGTCGTTGACCGACCACCGCTTCGAGCTCGCCCCCGGCGACCCGTATCCGCCGCTCCGCCTGCACGTCCGCGGCGCGCGGACGGGGTTCGTCATGGAGCGCTCCGAGCAGAACCCCATCGAGTACGCGATCGAGGCCGCGCGCGGCTACGACGCGCGGGGGGCCCTGTGGTCGCGCGGCCGCTTCGACGTCGACCTCGAGCCGGGCGTGCCGGCGACGCTGGCGGCCTCGTGTGAGGACTGGGACGTCTTGCTTTCGATCGATCCTGCCGAGCTGTACGACTTCGAGCTGGATCGTCGACGCAACCTCCTGGGCCGCAGCGTTCGCGGCGCGGAGCTCTCTGACACCGAAGCGACGCTCGTCCTCGCCGCCGACCAGTTCGTGATCTCACCCGTGGGCCGAACCATCGACGCCGTGCGCGCGCGCGCCCGCGGCGACAGCCTGCGCACCGTCATCGCGGGCTATCACTGGTTCACCGATTGGGGCCGCGACACGATGATCTCCCTCGAGGGGCTGTGTCTCCTGACGGGCCGCCACCGCGAGGCGCGCTGGATCTTGCGCACCTTCGCGGGATACGTGCGCGACGGGCTCGTGCCGAACCTCTTTCCCGAAGGTTCTCACAAGGGCCTGTACCACACGGCCGACGCGACGCTGTGGTTCTTCCACGCGCTCGAGCGCTACCTCGCCTATACGGCCGACATTCCGTTCCTCACCGAGCTGCTGCCGCTGCTCGAGGACATCGTGGCCAAGCACGTCGCGGGCACGCGCTTCGGCATCCACGTCGACGCTGACGACGGGTTGCTCTCGCAGGGCGAGGACGGCTACGCGCTCACCTGGATGGACGCCAAGTGCGGCGACTGGGTCGTGACGCCCCGACGCGGCAAGGCCGTCGAGATCAACGCCCTTTGGTACAACGCGCTCGTCGCGCTCTCGACGTGGGAGCGCGCGCTCGGACGGCCAGACGAAGCCCGCGCGCTCGACGGCCGCGCCGCGCAGGCACGCGCGTCGTTCAACGCGCGCTTCTGGTTCCAAGGCGGCGGGTATCTCTACGACGTCCTCGACGGTCCCGACGCGCCTTTCGACAGCTCCCTGCGCCCCAATCAGCTCTTCGCGATCTCTCTTCCGCACCCCGTGCTCGACGAAGCGCGGTGGCCCGCCGTCGTCGAGATCGTGCGCGCGACGTTGCTGACGCCGGTCGGGCTCCGCTCGCTCGCGCCCGGCAGCCCTGGCTATCAGCCGACGTATCACGGCGATCTGCGCACGCGCGACGCCGCCTATCACCAGGGCACCGTGTGGAGCTGGCTCATCGGCCCCTACGTCGACGCGCTGCTGCGCACGTACCCAGAACGGCAAGCCGAGGCGCGCGCGAGCGTCGTCGGTCTGGCCGGCGATCTCGCGCGTGCGGGTCTGGGCCAGATCGCCGAGATCTTCGACGCCGAGGCGCCTTATCTCTCGCGCGGCTGCGTCGCCCAAGCCTGGGGCGTCGCCGAGCTCCTGCGCGCGCTCGAGCGCGTGTCCGATACGCCATTGCGCATTCAGGGTCCGACCTCGACCCGGAATGCGCAACGCTGAAGCCAAGGCTGATTTCAAGACGCTGCGACTGGGGCGGCGCATCCCGCGACGCCAAGTCGTTGTGGAGAGCGTTCTGCTGTTAGAAGGCTGCGTTCACCAACGCCAGGCGGAAGGTGGGCGCGGGATCCGTTGGAAGGTTGGACGCCGTGGCGCGATCGACGCGGCCCTCTTGGACGATGACCTGCGTGACGCCCACGGCGCCGCCGACGAGAACGCCGCCCGCCGCCCAGTAACCGATGCGCGCGGCGTGGTTCTGATGGTCAGATAGGTAGTAGATCGATCCCCCCACGAGCGCGCCCGCGAGGCCACCCATGAGAGCGCTCACGGCGATCGTCGTCATGTAGTTATGTTGTTCGTGTTCGACGACGGTCGCGCGCGTCTCGTGCACGGGCGGCGCCTCGACGACGGGCGCCGGCGTGGCGACCGGAACGACGGCGGGCGGGGGCGCGGCGGGCGCCGGCACGTTCGCGGGCGGCGAATTGACGACGACGTCCGCCAACAGCTGAACACGCTCGACGGGGACGGAACGCTTCGCCCCTCCGCTCTCCGTTGCGTGCGCCACCGACGGCGCAACCGCCGCCGCCACTAACATCGCTGACACGAAATGGGTCTTGGTCATGGTCGTTTCCTCCAAACGACCGTGTTTGCAGCGCGCATGCCACGCGATTCGCACTGGGCTCTCATCGCGGCCTCACATCCAAGACGTCACCGACAACGCCCAAGCGCCGTGGGCGCGTGGAGACGCGGTGACGAAAACAGCCACGCGCAGTTTGTTGCTCTGCGTTCCCGTGCGGCCCGCAGCGGGTCCCGCGTTGGCACACGACGTGGATTGCCGGTCCGCCATGATGATCACGACCGGCCGGTCTCACCCTCTAGGCGCCACAGGGGAAGACAAAGGCGTCAACTTCGCCGTGTTCTCGCGCCATGGCACGCGCGCGTATGTCTGCCTTTACGACGCCCAAGATCCGAAGCGCGAGATCGCGCGCCACGAGCTGCCGGGCCGAACGGCGCACATCTTCCACGGCTTCGTGCCCGAGGTGGCGGCGGGCGCCCTCTACGGGATTCGCGTCGACGGCCCGTATGAGCCCGTGCACGGCCACCGCTTCAATGTTCACAAGCTGCTCGTCGATCCGTACGCGCGCGCGCTCGAGGGCCCGCTCGACCTCAAGGGCCCCATCTGCGGCTATCAGACCGACAGCCCCGAAGAAGATCTCTCCTTCGATGAGCGCGACAGCGCCGACGCCGTCCCCCGCTCGGTCGTCGTCGACGACGCCTTCGACTGGGGGACGTCGCGCAGCCCCGCGCGGCCGCTCACCGAGAGCGTCATCTACGAGCTGCACGTGCGCGGCTTCACGCGCCGCCACCCTGACGTGCCCGAGCCGCTGCGCGGGACGTACCTCGGCCTCGCGCACCCCGCGGCGATCGCGCACCTCAAAGAGCTGGGCGTCACGACTGTCGAGCTGCTCCCCGTGCAAGCGTTCGAGAACGACGGCGCGCTCGCCGACAAGGGGCTTTCGAACTATTGGGGCTACAACACGCTCGGCTTCTTCGCGCCTCACGCGGGCTACGCGGCCTCGAAAGAGCCGGGCGCCGCCGTGCGCGAGTTCAAGCAGATGGTCAAGGCGCTCCACGAAGCCGGCCTCGAGGTCATTCTCGACGTCGTCTACAACCACACGTGGGAGGGCAACCACAAGGGACCCACCGTCGCCTTTCGCGGCCTCGACAACGCGTCCTACTATCGGGCTTCCCCCGGCAACGCGCGCTACGGCATGGAGTTCTCCGGGTGCGGGAACTGCTTCGACCTGCGCTCGCCCTACGCGCTCCGCCTCGTGCTCGACAGCCTTCGCTATTGGGCAAACGAGATGCACGTCGACGGGTTTCGCTTCGACCTCGCGTCGGTGCTGGGCCGCGAGGGCTCGTCTTCGTCCTTTGACGACGCCGCCGGGTTCTTCCGCGCCGTCCACCAGGATCCGATCCTGTCGCGCAAGAAGCTCCTCGCCGAGCCATGGGACACGGGCGAAGGCGGCTACCAGCTCGGCCACTTCCCCCTGTTGTGGTCCGAGTGGAACGGGCAATTCCGCGATGGCCTCCGCCGCTTCTGGAAGGGCGACGAGAACCTCGTGGGTCAGGTCGGCTATCGGCTCACGGGCTCGGCCGATCTCTTCGAGGGCTCGGGGCGACGCCCCTCGGCGAGCCTCAACTACGTGACCTGCCACGACGGCTTCACCCTGCACGATCTCGTGACGTACGGCGAGAAGCACAACGAGGCCAACCACGAGGCCAACCGCGACGGCGCCGACGACAACCAGTCGTGGAACCACGGCGTCGAGGGCGAGACCGACGACGTCGAGATCCGCGCGCTGCGCGAGCGACAGAAGCGAAACCTGCTGACGACGCTCCTGCTCGCGCGCGGCGTCCCCATGCTGACGGCGGGCGACGAGCTCGGGCGCACGCAGCGCGGAAACAACAACGCCTATTGCCTCGACGACGAGACGACCTGGCTCGATTGGAACCTCGATGATCCCAAGCGCGCGCTGCTGGCGTTCACGCGCCGCCTCGTCGCGCTGCGCGCCGAGCTGGCCGTCGTGCGCGTCGACGCCTTCTTCACGGGCGCGATCTGGGACAGCCGCCACAAAGACCTCGCCTGGTACCGCCCCGACGGCAGCGAGATGCCGAAGGACGACTGGGACCGGCCGTTCGTGCGCGCGCTGCAGGTGCAGTTCGGCCACGTCACGGGCAAGAACGTCCTGCTGCTCGTCAACGCGGATGCCGACGAGCATACGTTCACGCTCCCCGCGGGCTCGGGCGCGTGGGCGCCGCGCATCGACACGCGCGCGGCCGACGTGCCCGCGCCGGCGCGCCTCGAGAGCGGCGCGAGCTATGTGCTGTCCGCGCGCGCCCTCGCCGTGCTCGTCACGGCTTGATCACGGGCCCGGCACGATGGCGCCGCAGTCGAGGCCGCAGCTGAAGGTCGACCCGACACACGACTTGCCCTCGATGCAGCTCTCGCAAGCGTCGGCCTTCGCCCGAACGGTCGAATCGTTCGCCGAGCTCGTCCGACACCGATCGCGGCATTTCCCGATGTCGTAATTCGTGTCGTAGCAGTCGTGATACTTCGTGCACACCTGTTGGCAGTCGAACGCGGCGTCGACGGCGTCGCACCCCATCGTCCCGGACAAGGCTCCTGTCGCGAACGCGAAACCAAACAGCATCAAGACTCGAACGATCTTCTTCATGGAAGCTCCTCGGATTGTTTTGAGGAGCGGCTGTTCAAGCGTCGTGCCACTCGCGACTCGTGACAGCGGCGCCGCGATGGCCGGCCTACGCCCTCCCGCTCGTCACTGACGGAAGACATCGAGTTGGCAGGTCACTCGGCGGTAACGGTCGCGGGGCGGCGCCGCCCCAAATCGCGAATCATTTCGAGGCGGCACGCGTTGGCACGTCGCTCGCTGTGTTGACGGGGACACACGCATGTCTTCCCCGCCTTTCATCGAAGCTCGCCCCGCGAACGCGGCGGCCGCCGCGCCCGCGAGACGCACGATCGAGATCGCGCCGCGCACCGTGCTCTTCACGGCGGCGGTCGTTGCTACCGCGTGGCTGCTCGCGCGTTTGTGGCCCGTTCTCCTCGCGATGTCGGTCTCCCTCATCCTCGTCGGGACGCTCAATCCAATCGTGGGCGCGCTTCAGCGTCGCGGCCTCGGGCGAAAGACGGCCGTCGCGGTGACGCTGCTGACTCTGCTCGCGATCCTCTCGGGCCTCGCGCTCGTGACGGTGCCCGCGCTGTGGGCCGAGCTCGCCCGCACCTTCCACGACCTCCCGGCCTTGCAAGAGAAAGCCGCCAGCTGGCTCGACCGGTCCACGCTGATGGCGCCGCTCGCCGACTCGATTCGCCACGCCGATCCCAAGAAGCTGTTCGTCGGATCGAGCCGCGACGCTGTCAAAGTCTCGAGCGAATTCGGCGGATACCTCGGGTGGACGGCGACGTCGATCGCTCTCGCCGTCTATGTCCTCATCGATCCGGAACGCTCCCAGGGCGGCCTTTACGCAATCATGCCGCGCCAGTATCACGTGCGGCTCGCGCGCGTGTTGCTGAACCTCGAGACGATCGTGGGCGGCTATATGCGCGGCCAGATCCTCACGTCCGCCGCGATCGGCGTCTACGTCTTCATCCTCCTCAAGGTGCTCGGCATCCAGAACGCGATGGCGTTCGCCCTGTTCGCCGCCGTGGCCGACGTCATCCCGTTCGTGGGCGGAGCCCTCACGCTCGCGCCGCTGACGCTCGCGGCGCTGCCGCACGGCACGGTCGCGACGATCGTGCTCGTCGCCCTCGTGATCCTTTATCAAGAGTTCGAAAATCGCGTCCTTATCCCGCGCATCTACGGACGCGTGCTGAGGCTCAACGCCGTCGCCGTCACGATCGCTCTCGTCGTGGGCGGGCAGCTGCTCGGCATCCTCGGCGCGCTCTTGGCGCTGCCGATCGCAGCGGGTCTGCGCATGATCGTCGAGGAGCTTCGGGTCGAGCTCCCTGGCCAGCCGGCTGAATCTCCCGAGGCACGCGCGCGCGACGAGCGCGCCGAGGAGGCCTACGCCGCGCTTACCGAGGGAGCGCCCGCCGAGGAGGCCGCCGTCGTCGCCGTCGCGATCGCCGACGAGTTTCGCAAACGTGAAGCCCGCGAGGACGCCGGGCCCGAGCTCGCCGCGGGCTCCAAGTCGTAAATCGCATCGCCAAAGCCATCCCCACCATCCCCAACCATCCCCAACCATCCAAAGAGGAGTCCTCACATGCTCTATACAATCGCTCTCGTTCTTTTGATCCTCTGGGGCCTCGGCCTCGTGAGCGCCTACACGCTGGGCGGCTTCATCCACGTCCTGCTCGTAATCGCCGTCGTGCTCGTGCTCGTGCGCGTCATCCAGGGCCGTCGCGTTCTGTGAGTGACATGACCTTCGATGATGCCGAGCTCGGCGACGAGCCCGCCCTGCCTTCCCTCGTCAAGAACGTCATGGACGGCTTGGGCACGCTCGTCGCCGGGCACGTCAAGCTCGCGCGGACCGAGCTCGAGGTGAGCGCGAAGACCTTCGGGCGCCACCTCGGGCTCCTCGCGATCGCGGGGGCGTTCGCCTTGCTCGGGTATGCGTTCGGCTGCGTCGCGGGCGCGCTCGCGCTCGCGGGCGTCATCGGCGCGCCGCTCGCCTTCCTCGCCGTCGGCGGCGCGCACGTCTTGGGCGCCGGCGTCGTCATCGGGGTGCTGTGGCGCCGCACGGTTCCGTCACCTCTGGGCGAGACGATGGCGGAGCTCGACCACACGGTGAGCCTGCTTTCGGCGGACGCCCGCCTCGCGCGGCAAGCGCTCGAAGCGCCCGCCCCTTCCAACGGTCACGCGAAAGAAAGGATCGCCGCGCGTGGCGCCTCCTGAAGACCGGCCGGCCGTGGCCGAGATCGAGGCCGACCTCGCCCTCGCGCGCGAACGCGTCACGATGTCGGTGCGCGCCCTCGGCGACGAGCTCGCCCGCCGACGAGAGTGGCGCGCCTGGGTGCGCGCCCACCCGGTGCTGACCCTCGGGATCTCCGCCGCGTTGGGCTTTCTCGCGGGCCGCGGCCCGCGCCCCAAAGCCCAAGGAGCTCGCCATGGACGTCACTAAGCTCGACGAAACCGGAACCGAAGCCCCCGAATTCAACGTCGGCGCGCTCGTCGACGCGCACCCCGTCGGCATGCTGCTCAGCGCGCTCGGCGTCGGCTACGTCTTGGGCGGCGGGTTGTTTACCTCGCTCACGAGGCGTCTCCTCGGGACGGGGATGCGGCTCGGCTTCCAACTCGCCGTTCTGCCCGCCCTCGAACGCGAGGTTGCGGGCATGGTTGGTGCCGAGGATGGCGGCCCCCCGCAATAGACGCGCCGAATTGGGTAAGCAGGGTTGACATGATCTCCACCGTCCTTAACTTGTTTAACGAAACTCCCGTCGTTGGAAGCCAGATGTACGAACGGCAACACAGGGGCGAGTCCGTCAGCGCGTTGCTCGAGCGCCCGGCCCCTTCGAGCCACATCGTCCAGTTCTACGAGGACGACGGCTTCCTGTGCGACAGCGTCGCTCACTTCATCGCCGCCGGCCTCAACGCGGGCGAGCCCGTCTTGGTGATCGCGACGGCGGAGCACCGCGAGGCGCTCGCGTCGCGCCTCCGCCGCGACGGCCTGAGCGTCGACGACGCCTGCGCGCGCGAACAGCTCGTCTGGCTCGACGCGCGAGAGACGCTCGCCAGGTTCATGGTCAGCGACACGCCGAGCTGGACCTCGTTCAACGATCTGGTTGGCAGTCTCTTCGAGCAAGCCAAGCGGCGCTTCCCCGGCGTGTTCGTCCGCGCCTACGGCGAGATGGTCGATGTCTTGTGGCGCGAGGGCAACAAGCAAGCGGCGCTGCGGCTCGAGGGCATGTGGAACGACCTCGCGAGCCTCCATTCGTTTTCCCTCCTTTGCGCCTACGTGATGGGCAATTTCTTCCGGTCGGGCGACGCAGAGTCGTTTCGCGACGTCTGTCGCGCGCACACGCACGTGTTGCGCGAGGGGCGCGACCAGAACGGCCATATACATGAAGGCCGCGACCACGACGACGTCGAGCCCGGCGCCCAGGAGCTCACGGCCGGGCGCCGCGAGATCTGCGAGCTGCAGGAGCGCACGGGCGCCCTCGAGAACGAGCTCGCGCACCGCAAGGAGCTCGAGCTCGCGCTGCGCGAGGCCCTCATCCGCGAGAAGGCGGCGCGCGAGGAGGCCGAGCGCAGCGTGCGCTACAACGAGATGTTCGCGGGCATGTTGGGCCACGACCTGCGCAATCCGCTGTCGGCCATCACGACGGGCGCGAACTACATCGCGCGCCTCAACTCGAGCCAGAAGTCCGCGAAGGCCGCGACGCGCATCCTCGGCAGCGCCGAGCGCATGGGCCGCATGATCGACCAGCTCCTCGACTTCACGCGCATCCGCGTGGGCGGCGGGCTTCCGTTGGCGCCGACGCGCCTCGTTCTCGAAGAGGTCTGCTTCAAGGTCAGGGACGAGCTCGAAGCGGCGAACCCGGAGCGCAACATCCTCATAGAAGCGCGGGGCAACGTCAGCGGTGACTGGGACCACGACCGGCTCTATCAAGTCATCTCGAACCTCGTCGCGAACGCGCTCCACCACGGTACGGAGGGCTGTCCCGTCGTCATGCGCTGCGACGGCGACGACGCCGACCACGTCGACATCTCGGTGTACAACGACGGCGTCGTGCTCCCGGAGGTGCTGCCCATCCTCTTCGAGCCGTTCCGCGGCAACGCCC
>JBBQJG010000107.1:0-16976 GCA_038325725.1 Polyangia bacterium
GGCCAAGCTGTGCGCGACGCTGGTGCGCATCATGCTGCCGTTCCTGCCGACGATTTCGCTCGCCGTCGTCGCCATGGGCGCCCTCAACGCCGAGGAGCGCTACACGGCGCCCGCGCTCGCGCCGTCGATGTTCAACGTGGCCGCGATCCTGGGCGGCGTCGTCGTGTACTTCGTCGGGCCATCGCCGCAGATCGCCGTCATGACGTGGGCGGCGCTCACGGTCGTGGGCGGCGTCGCGCAGTTGGCAATCCAGGCCCGGCCGCTGCGCCAGCTCGGTTATCGGCCCCGCCTCATGCCGGACCTGCTGCTGCGCGATCCGGGCACGCGGCGCATCGCTGCGCTCATGGCGCCCGCGACGCTGGGCGTGGCCGCCGTCCAAATCAACGTCGTCATCAACTCGTCGTTCGCGAGCCTGCTGTCCGATGGCGCAATCTCGTGGCTCAGCTACGCCTTTCGCCTCATGCAGCTGCCCATCGGAGTCTTCGGCGTCGCCGTCGGCACGACGGCCCTCACGCACCTGTCGCGCGACGCCGCGAAGGGCGATTGGTCGGCGCTCTCGCACACACTTCGTCGCGGCCTGCGCATGGTCCTGTTCCTCACCGTGCCGTCGAGCGTGGGCCTCTACCTGCTTGGCGTGCCCATCATTCGCCTCATCTACGAGCACGGCCGCTTCAGTGAGCGCGCGACGCACGAGACCGCGCGCGCCTTGTCCGGCTACGCCATCGGTCTTGCCGCCTACGCGGCGGTGAAGGTCGTCGCACCCGCGTTCTATGCCCTCGGTCGAACGCGGGTGCCGCTCGCGGGCAGCCTGCTCGCCGTCGCCGCGAACGTCGCCTGGAACATCGCGACGTTTCGCTGGCTCGGTCAATTCGGCCTCGCGTTCGGCACCTCGATCGCCGCCATCGTGAACGTGTGCGTCCTCGTCGTGGCCTTTCAGATTCAGCTCAAGAACCTCCTCACGAAGACCTTCTTCTTGGCGCTCGCCCGCATCGCCGTCGCGAGCGCCGCCATGGGCGTGGTCGTCTGGTTGCTCTCGTCGCGCCTCGAGGCGATCGCGAGCGCGGGCTTCGTCATGCGCTTCATCAAGGCCCTAGCGCCCGTGAGCGTCGGCGCCGCCTTCTACTTCTTCGCGGCGCGCGTCCTCGGCCTCGAAGAGGCGCAGTCGCTCCTGACGCGCCTCCGCCGCTGACGACGCCGGGATCTAGCGTTCGTGCGGCATGCGGTCGCGCGGACCGCGGAAGTACTGCATGGGCGAGTAGAAGCGAAAGTTCGAGACGCGGCTCGTGTAGACGCACGCGTAGGCCTCGACCTGCTCGCCGAACTTGCTGATCTCGTAGCCCTCGCGAAAGAGCGGTCCCCAGTACGGATTGAACGCATAGTCGATCTCGGCCTCTAGAGTCCGGTGCTGAGCGGTGGCCGCGCGCAGGTCCTTGCGCAGGGTTTCGATGGCGTCCTTCGTGAGGCGCTTGGCGTCGGTGACCTGATCGGAGCCGGGCGTGTCGAGCACGAGCTTCTGCAGCGCGCGCAGCCCCGTTTGCCGTTCGTTCAGCTCGGCGTCGACCTGGATCAACGAGGCGTCGAGCCGATCGAGCCGCGACAGCTCGCCGCGCAGGCGATCGTACGTCGCGATCTCGTGCTCCATCTCTTGCAGCACCATCGCCGTGCGCCAGTTCGAGGACTTTCTCGAGCGCAGCATGTCGCCGTAGATGTGGTCGCCCACGAACAGCACGCGATCGCCGCTCGCCTTGCTGCGCTCCTCGAAGTCCTTGAGGTTGCCTCCCGAATACACGCGCGCGCGCTGGAACGGCCCCGCGTGCGGGCGCGCGGCCGGGTTGCCTTCGAGATCGAGCTCGACGAAGGGCTCCGCCTCGGTGAAAAACCCGGGCTTCATCGCCGACACGACGATGACGTCGAAGTAGCCGCGCCAGCTAGCGTACGCCGGCAGGGCGCCGTCGAGCAGGTAGCTCATGACCCTGCTCGTGTAGTCCCAAGCCGAGTTCGTGAGGAGGAAGAGCCGCTTGCCCGAAGAGCGCAGCTTGTGCAGCGTCTCGGCGAGCGCGTCGTCCTTCTCGATGTACGACGCGACGTCGGCGCTCACGATCGTCTTGATCGAGCCGTCGCGGTGCGCGAGGTCGATGCACTCGCGGATGTTCTCCCACAGCGTGTTGTAGTCGGGCTTGCCCGGGATGTCGTGGCGGTCGAAGTGGTCGACGAGGACCGCGTAGAGCACGGCCTCGGGCAGCGCGAACAACGTGTCGATCCACGCGTAGCGCCGGTGACCGAGGCGCGTACGCTCGCGCTGATAGAGCTCGGCGATCTTGTCGCGATCGAGCGTCGTGAGGCCGTGGCGCGCGCGGCCCGGGTAGCCGTAGCGATCGGGCTTGAAGGTGTTGCCGTTCTCGCGATCGACGACGAGCCCGCGCAGCGCGAGCTGCGGATCGTAGAGCAGCCCGCGGATGGCCTCGGGGTAGCCCTTCGCCGTGACGAGCTTCTCGACGGTCGCGCGGATCGACAGCTCCTCGATGCGCGCCTGGTTGTACAGCGCCAGCGTGTAGTCCATATCGAAACCGACCATGTCGATCTTGTCGAGCCGCAGGTTGCGGTTCACGAAGACACGGTGGGCCCGCGGAATGTCTACGGGGCTCGGGCTGGGGGAGGACGCCTCGATGACGTCCCTCGCGCTACTCACAGGTCCATCTTAGCATTGCCGCGAGCCTCATTGCCGCGACGTTCGCGGCGAAACGACCTTCGCGCGGCGTGCGGGCGGGATAAAGTGCGACACGAATGCGCGTCGCGCTCGGCCAAATCAACCCCACGATCGGGGACTTCGACGGCAACCGCCGGCTCGTGTGGGACGCCACCCTCGAGGCGGAGCGCCGCGGCGCGGACCTGGCGATCTTCCCCGAGCTCGCGCTCGCGGGGTATCCGCCCAAGGACTTGCTCGAGCGGCCGGCCTTCCTAGACGCCGCCCGCGCGAGCCTGGACGGGCTCGCCGCTGACCTCGGGGCGCGCGGCGTGCGCACGGCGGCGCTCGTCGGCTTCCCCGAGCGGCTGCCGCCGTCGCCGCCGGGCTCCGCCGGAATGATTGGCCGTGGAGTCGCCAACTCGGCGGCGCTCATCGAAGGCGGCCGCGTCGTGTCCGTGACGCGCAAGTCGCTCTTGCCGACGTACGACGTCTTCGACGAGTGGCGCTACTTCGATCCGGCGACCGAGGTCGCCGTCGTGCCGTTTCGTGGGCGGCGCCTCGGCGTCACGATCTGCGAGGACATCTGGAACGACGGTGATTTCTGGCCGCGCCGCCTCTACCGCGCCGATCCCGTCGAGGCGCTCGTCGCCGCGGGCGCCGAGATCGTCGTCAACGTATCGGCGTCGCCGTACTCGATTGAAAAACGTCACCTGCGGCCGCGCATGCTCGCCGCGTCGGCGCGACGTTGGGCGCGACCGCTGTTGTTCGTCAATCAGGTGGGCGGGCAGGACGATCTCGTGTTCGACGGCGCGAGCCTCGCTTTTGACAACCGCGGCGAGTTGCTCGCGCGCGGCCCCGAGCACGCGAGCGCCGTCGTCATCGTCGACGTGGATGGCCCGGCGGGCGAACGCGCCGACGTCGACGCATCGGACGAGCGCTCGGCGCTGGGCGCGCTCGTGCTCGGCACCCGCGACTACGCGCGCCGCTGCGGTTTTTCGCGCGCGCTGCTCGGCCTGTCGGGTGGCATCGACTCCGCGCTCGTCGCGTGCATCGCGGCGCGCGCCCTCGGCGCCGAGAACGTCCTCGGCGTCGCCATGCCGTCGCGCTTTTCATCTGAGGGCTCGCGGGGCGACGCGGAGGCGCTCGCGCGCGCCCTCGGCATTCCGTTCGAGACAATCTCGATCGAGCCGATGTTCGACGCGTATCTCCAGTCACTCGCAGGTCCGCTCGAGGCCTTCTCGACCGGCCCCGACGCCGAGGCCGCGCAGCTGACGTCCGAGAACCTCCAGGCGCGCATCCGTGGCGGGATCCTCATGGCGCTGTCGAACCGTCAGGGCCGGCTGCTGCTCACGACGGGCAACAAGAGCGAGGTCGCGACCGGCTACTGCACGCTCTACGGCGACATGGCGGGCGGGCTCGCCGTCATCGGTGACGTGCCGAAGACGCTCGTGTACCGCCTCGCGCGCGCCTTCAACGCCGAGGCAGGCGCGGCCGTGATCCCCGAGTCGACGCTCACGAAGGCGCCGTCGGCCGAGCTGCGCCCCAACCAGACGGATCAGGACTCGCTGCCCCCCTACGATCTCCTCGACGCGATCCTCGAGGCGCACCTATCCGAAGGGAAAGATACGGCCGCGCTCGTGGCCGCTGGCTTTCCCGCCGCCGTCGTCGCCGACGTCGTCCGCCGCGTGCGCACGAGCGAGTACAAGCGCCGCCAGATGCCGCCCGGCCTCAAGATCACCGGCAAGGCCTTCGGCCCCGGCCGTCGCTACCCGATCGCGACGGCCTGGCGCGGATGACCTCGCTATGAGCCCCGCGCGCTCACTGACGCCGGAGGGTCACGCCCGTCTCGGTGTACGCGCACGTTCGCGCGGGGCCGCCCGCGGGCGCGAGGAGCTCGTCGGCAGAGAGCGACTCCGCGAGCGTCTGACCGTCGGCGGAGAGCGTGAGAGTCCACGCGAGCTTGGCGAAGGTGATCTGGCCGCCGGCCCCGTCGGAGCCGGCGCACGTCTGGCCCGAGGAGGCCGTCGCTTTTGGGCCTGCGAGCGTGAACCGAAGCGCGCAGGCGCCCGGTTCGGTGACGACGAGCTCGGTGGCCGAAGCGCCCGCGGCGATCGAGAGCGCGCCGTCGGGCGGGGCGTTCGTGCCCGCTTGACCGGGGCACGTTCGCGTCGTCTGGCCTGCGGCGTAGACCCAATCACCGACGAAGCCCGCGCCGGTCTGCGTTCCCCCGCTCGCGCCGCCGCCGCCCATGAAGCCGTCGTTCGTCATGTGCATGCCGCCCGCGCCGCTCGCGCCGGCGTCTCCCGCGCCGCTGGAGCTGGCGCACCCGGTCGAGGCGACGAACATCAGAGCCGCGCGCAGGAACGGTCGCCGCATCATTCTTCCTTCTTCGGAGGTTGGGCGCGCGCCCTTGAACGGCGCCGCGGCGTTGAATCGGCCGCGCGGTCCCTGTATCGTGCGCCGGTTTTCACGGAGGTTCGATCAACATGCGCGCGCTCATTTGTGTTCTGCCCGGTGACGGGATTGGTCCCGAGGTCACGGCCGAGGCCGTCAAGGTGCTCGGCGCCGTCGCCAAGGCCGGCGGCCACACGTTCGAGTTTCGCGAGGCGCTCATCGGCGGCGCCGCGATCGACGCCAAGGGCACGGCGCTCCCCGACGAGACGCTCGCGCTCGCGAAGGAAGCGGAGGCCGTGCTGCTCGGCGCCGTCGGCGGCCCCAAGTGGGACGATCCGCGCGCCAAGGTGCGCCCCGAACAGGGCCTGCTCGCCATTCGCAAAGGCCTCGGCCTCTACGCGAATCTTCGTCCCGTCGCCGTGAACCCGCTGCTGCTGCGCTCGTCGCCGCTGCGGCCCGAGCTGCTCGTCGGCGTCGACATGGTCGTCGTCCGCGAGCTCACGGGCGGCATCTACTTTGGCGCGAAGACGCGCGACGCGACCAGCGCGAGCGACCTGTGCCTCTACACCGAGGCCGAGGTCGAGCGCATCGTGCGCAGCGCCGCGCGCATCGCGATGAGCCGCAAGAAGAAGCTCTGTTCTGTCGATAAGGCGAACGTCCTCGAGACGTCGCGCCTGTGGCGCGAGGTCACGGCGCGCGTCGTCGCCAAGGAGTTCCCCGAGCTGCAGCTCTCGAACATGCTCGTCGACGCGTGCGCGATGCACCTCATCCGCCGCCCGTCGGACTTCGACGTCATCGTCACCGAGAACATGTTCGGCGACATCCTCACCGACGAAGCGTCGATGCTCGTCGGCTCGATGGGCATGCTGCCGTCGGCGTCGCTCGGCGACGGCACGCGCGGATTGTACGAGCCGATCCACGGCTCGGCGCCTGATATCGCGGGCAAGGGCATCGCGAATCCCTACGCGACGATCCTCAGCGTCGCGATGATGCTGCGCCACTCGCTCGGCCTCGAGGCCGAGGCGCGCCTCGTCGAGGCGGCCGTCAACGGCGCGATCGCCAAGGGCGTCCTGCCCGCGGACGTCGTCGCCCCCGGCGGCAAGCCGGCGACGACGGCGGAAGCCGGCACCGCTGTGCTCGAAGCCCTCCGCGCCGCCTAACCCGCGACGTCCGACGTTGCCGCCGGTTCCCACCAATGTGGGGGCCAGTGCGGTGGGCGGCTGGTCGCTCGCGCTCGATCAGAGGGGAGGGCTCGGGCCCTTCCCGCGCGCGCCCCCTTAAGCGAGGGCGCGCAGACCTTCTTGGTCCGCGAGGATGACCTTGCGGCCTTCGGTCTGGATGAGACCCTTGCGCTTGAACTGCGACAGGGTCAGCGACACCGTCTCGCGCGTCGAGCCGATGAGGTTCGCCATCTCCTGATGCGTGATCTTGAGGCCGACGATGACGCCGCGCGCGTCGGCGATGCCGTGCTCGTTGCCGAGGTTCAGCAGCAGCTCGGCCAGCTTCGAGCCGACGTCCTTGAAGATGAGCTGTTCGACACGCGTTTCGAGATCCTTGCGACGCGAGATGAGCGCGCGCGCGAACTTGTACGCCGCGACGCCGTTGACGCTCAGCAGTTGATCGAGCTGCTCGCGATCGACTTCGACGGTCGTCGACGAGTCCATCGCCTCGGCCATCTCTTCGCGCGGGCCGCCTTCGAGCAGGCACGGCTCCCCGAAGAAGTCGCCCTCGGTTCGGTACGCGAGCGTCAGCTCCTTGCCGTCGCGCGTGACCTTCGAGATCTTGATGCGGCCGCTCGCGAGGAAGTGGACGCCCTGCGCGCGGTCGCCCGGTAGGTAGATGACCTGGCGCGGGCGGTACGTGCCGACCTTCAGGTTCGTCGCGAGGATCGCGAGCGCTTCGTTGGGAATGTCGGCCAAAACGTCGGACTTGCGCAGCAGCGCCAGCGACCGCTTGTCTTCACCGTTCGTCGTCTCACCCACACTGTGGGTTCTATCAGTACCTCGAGTTCCTAACAACGAAGTTTAGTGAACTGGGCTACACAGTGGCCTTCCGCGCCGCCTTGTTGCGCAACAGCGCCCCGCCCGCGAGCAGCACGAGGCAGGCGCCCACGAAGACCGCCGCCTGCGCCGGCCGGCTCGCCGTCGACGTCGCGTCGTCAGCGCCGGCGTTCGCGAGCAGGACGATGAGCGCGTTGTTGGTGAAGTGAGCCACGACGGCAGGCACGATCGAATCGCACTCGAGGGCGATCAGCGAGAGAGCCACGCCCAGCAGCCCCGTCGGGACGATGCGCCACAGGTCGAGGTGAAAGAGCCCGAAGAGCGCGCCCGTGATGACGGCCGACATGAGGCGCGGCAACTTCGCCGAGAAGCCGCGCAGGATGGGCCCGCGGAACAGCGCCTCTTCTCACACGGCGGGCGTCAGCGCCGTGAGGGCGAGCGAGATCGCGACGCCGCCCACACCGTCGCGCGAGGCGACCATGTGTCTCAGCTGTTCGACGAGCTCGGGCGGCGGCGGGAAGAACCACTGCGCGAGGAGCCCCAGCGCCGTCGAGGCCGAAAGGCCGACGAGGACCGCGCCGGCGAGGGCGCGCGCGGGCACGGCGCGCACGCGCAGGACGTCGGTGAGGCGTCGCCCCATCCCGCGCGCGTAGACGATGACGAGGCCCAGCATGCCGACCCACTCGGACAGCAAAATCCCGGGCGCAAGACGCCATTGCTGCAGCGGCACCGAGACGCTCACGAAGAGGATGAAGGCGACAGCGAAGACCATGAGCGCCTGTCCAGGCGACGGAGGGGAGGACGCCGCCGTCGTCGCGTCGTCGCGGGCCGGGCCGAAGGCGAGCAGCCGGCGCACCCAGGCGACGAGGCCGAGCGAGCCGTCGTCGGCGGCGAGCAGGCGCTCGCTGTCGTACAGGCGCGCCGCGAGCGACAGGGCGAGCGCGCCGCAGGCGAGCGTGCTCGCGACGACGACGAGCGCGATCCCGGGCGTCGCCTTGCCCAGGATGAGATCGCGCGCGAGCAGCGTGACGTTGACGGGGGGGATGAGCGCCGCGGGTCCCGCGAGCTTCCAGTTCCCGAGCGTCGCGACGAGCATCGGCGAGAACGACAGGACATAGACCGGCGTCAGCAGCGTCTGCGCCTCCTTGTGCGTGCGCGCCATGGCGCCGACGGCGACCATGAGCGACGCGAAGAAGAACGCGGCGGGCACGACGACGATCATCGTCGCCGCCGCGCGCGACCACGGGATCGCGAACGACACGCCGTGCCCCGCGAGGTGCTCTCCCTCGAGCGTCGTGAGCGCGAGCGAGATCATGTTGAGCAGTCCCGTCACCGACGCGAGCGTCGCGACGGCGATGATCTTGCCCGCCATGAGATCGAAGCGGTTCACGGGCGACGAGAGGATCGTCTCGAGCGTGCCGCGCTCGCGCTCGCCCGCCGTGATGTCGATCGCCGGGTGGAACGCCCCGAGCAGAATCATGAAGACGACGACGATCGGCAGCATCTGCGCGAGCACGGATTCGCTGAGGCTCGGGCGCGGCGTGATGCTCTCGTCGGTTGTCGAGAAAAGCAGGTCGCAGCCCGCGGGGCGCTGGCTCGTCAGGATTTCGGTGAGGCGCGTGCGCGCCGTGCGCGAGGCGTCGCGTGTCTCGTCGTAGAGCACGCGGACGCGCGTGGTTCCGTTCGCGACGGGCTCGAGCTCGGCGACAGCGTCGACGGTGCTCGCCGCGATCTCCGCGCGCGCACGATTGGCCCCGCCCGCGAGCGGCACGATTCCAAAGTGCTTCGGGTCCTTCGCGACGATCGCGCTCACTGTCGCGACGGTGGCCGGCGCGCCCACGAAGGCCACGCGGGCGTGCGTCGCCTCCTCCTCCTTTTTCACGCTCGACACCGCCTGCGCCATGAGCAGCGTCATGAGCGGGTACACGACGAGCGGAAACAGCAGCATGACGGCGAGCGTGCGGCGATCGCGCAGCGTCTCGCGCAGCTCCTTGCCGGCGACGATGCCGATGTCGGAGAGCTTCACGCGGGGCGCTCCGTCGGGTCCGCCACTCCGCGGACCTCGGACGTTGCCTCGGAAGTCGGCGCGGGCAGACCCGCTACAAAACGCAGAAACGCCTCCTCGAGGCTGCTCGTGCCGCCGGCGCGCGCGCGCAGGTCGCTGGGACTTCCTTCGGCGAGCATGCGTCCCCGGTGGATGAGGCCGATGCGGTCACACAGCAAATCCGCCTCGGCGAGGTAGTGCGTCGAGAAGACGACGGCCTTGCCGCGGTCGCGCTCGCCGCGCACGAAGTCGCGCAAGAAGCGAGAGGCGAGCACGTCGAGGCCCACCGTGGGCTCGTCGAGCACGAGCACGGGGGGATCGTGCAGGACGGCCCGCGCGACCGACAAACGCTGGCGCTGGCCCGTCGACAGCTGCTCGCAGCGCCGGTCGAGCACGTCGCCGAGATCGAGCGCGGCGCACAGCAGTTCCGTGCGGGCGGCGATCGTGGCGTTGGGCAGGCCGTGGAGCCGTCCGAAGTAGCGGAGGAGCTCGCGGCCGTCGAGCCGCGCGTAGAGACCCGTCGAGCCCGTGAGGAAGCCGAGCTGCCCGCGCGCGCGCTGCGGGTCGTGCGCGACGTCGATGCCCGCGACGGTCGCGCGCCCCGCCGTGGGCGTCAGGATCGCGGCGAGCACCCGCAACGTGGTCGTCTTGCCGGCGCCGTTCGGGCCGAGGAGCCCGTAGATCTCGCCGCGCGCGACCGAGAACGAGAGATCGTCGACGGCGATCGCGGTGCCAAAGCGCTTGACGAGGTGCTCGACGACGACGCCCGCGCGCGCGTCTTCTGACGTCGCGTCGGTCGTGGCGTCTTCAGAGGATGGGCGGATAGCCGCAGTCGCCTTCGTAGCAGATCTCCCCGGTGCCGAAGCCGCGCGTCATGCAGGGCGTGGAAGTCACGACGCCCGTGGCGCGGTTGTACGTCCCGCGGCACGAAGGGGGGGGCCCCGCGCTGGCCGGCACGGCCGGGCACCAGCTCTTCGCGCCGCCGAGATCGTAGTCCGGGAGGTACACGCGAATCGGCGCCGACGTGGAACGGTTCCCGGCCTTGTCGGCCGTGACGACCGCAATGCACTTCCACCCCGTCGCGGCCGCCGTGGGGTTCGCCGGTGGCAGAATGTTGTTCGCGCGCGTGTCGAGCTGCGAGCCGAAGCAGTAGTTGGGGTCGGCGGGCGCGATCGGCTCGATCGCCCAGATCGACGGCAGCCCGGCGTAGCTAATCGCGATCGTCGGCTGCGGCCCCAGCCTGCACAACTGCAGCGGGGCGTCCGTGTCGCGGCCCTGGAGGCAGCCACTCGGGAGCGGCGACTGCTTGGGGAGCGTGTAGTGCGGCGGAAAGTAGTCACCCTTGCCGCCCGGCGGCACGGGCTTCATGCGCACCTTCAAGACCTGCTTCGGCCCCGTCAGCGGCGCCGTCGTCGGCTCGAGCTTGGGGTTCACGTCGTCGCAGAAGCCGTCGCCGTCGGTGTCGACGACGAGCGGCTGCGCGACGCCCATGATGGCCACGGTGTCGAGGATGTAGGCGGCCGTCGCGTCTTCGTCGACGGTCGAGATCGGGATCTGTTTGATGCCGCTCACGAGGGAGTTGCCGTCGTCCTGGATGCGGGCGCGGAGGTCGAACAGCTGGGGCACGACGCACTGGTCGTTCGGGGCATCGCCGGGGTGAGAGAAGGGGTCGAAGGCGTCTTTGAAATCGAGCGGATCGAACTCGATCGAGCAGCGGGTGCCCTCGTCGAGCTTCCAGACGCGCAGCTTGGGCGGCTGCAGGTCGGCGATGGGCGGGAAGTTATCGACGGCGATCTCGTAGGCGACCGTCGATTCGTTGCCGAGGTTGTCGGCGGCGCGAAAGGAGATCGAGGGCCGCACGATGCAGACCGCGGGCATCTTGAGGCCGCACTTCGTGAGGTTGTTCGTGTCGAACACGGCGCTGTAGTGCCCGGCGGCGTCCGGCGTGAGGGGAAGCCGGAACTGCGTCGTCTTGTTGTCGCCGACGAGGACCTGCAGCGTCGATTCGTTGAGCCCGGCGTCGTCGGTGATGTTCGCGCCGATCCGGATGATGCCACCCACGATCGTGCCCGCGACCGGCGTCGTGTTCGTGATCGTCGGGCCCGTGAGGTCGACCACGAAGGTGAACTTGACCTGCCCCGTCCTGAGGTTCGAATCGTCGGCCGATACGACGAAAAGCTGCTCGCCGTCGAGCGGAAGCGGCAGCGTCAGGTCGAAAACGGCGCGGTAGAGCCCGGGCGTCGCCGTCTCCTTGAGCGCGACGGGCATGGCGCCGATCTGGGCCTGCACGTTCTTGACGGGCGGCGCGGCGCCCGCGTCGATCGCGACGAGCACGACGATGCTGCCTTTGACGTGCTGGCCCGGCAGGGGCGAGAGCACTGTGATGAGCGGGCCCGCATCGACGGTGACTTCCCTCGTGGCCGAGCCCGTCACGCCCGCGGAGCTCTTCGCCGTCACCGTGATCGTATACGTCCCCGTCTTGAGGCCTGTGACCGGGAGCTTGCCGAGGTAGTGGTCGCCCGTCGTCCCCGTCGGCCCGACGAGCGGTACCTTCGCGAGCACGGTCGACGTGTCCTTGAGCGTGAGCGTCGCCGTCACCGACTGAGGATCGACGACGTCGGTACCGCCCACGATCGTGACCACAGCTTCCAGGTCGAGAGGCACGGTGGTGCCGAGACCGTTCGTGTTCGCGGCGGGCGCAACGATCGTGACCGTCACCATGCCGCTCGGCATGCCGAGGCTGACGTCGGGATTTCCTCCGATCGTCGAAGGACCGATGGGCGTCGTCGTCCCGGCGTCGCCCGGCTTGTAGATCGGATACGCGCCGCTGGGCGAGCTCGAGCACGCCGCGAAAGACAGCGCGAGCACGACGCCTATTGCGACGCCGATGCGCGATCGCGCCACGGTCTTCCCCGCGTGCACGTCGACCGCGCTCACGCCCTCTGACCTCACGTCCTCTGACCTCACGTCCTCTGACCTCACGGCGTCTACGCACACGGCGTCTACGCTCACTTCGTCGCGACCGAGGCGGGGCAGACGAGCTGTCCGCCGTTGGTCGTGCAGCAGTCGACCGCCTCGTCCTGCGCGATGTTGCAGACGTTGCCCGTGTTCGGCGCCGACAGGGCCGGGCACACGGGGACCTTGCGGTCGACGGCGTTGGCGATGAGGCAGCCGTCGCACACGAGGATTGGGAAGTGGAACGGATCCGACGTCACCGAGCGTGTCACCGTCTTGCCGACGGCGCGGATCGTCGACATGAGGTGGAAGGGCGCGGCGCCCTGCTGGAACACACCCGAGTTACGAATGAGGCGGGCCAGGTCTCCGTTGATGCCGTTGACGCCCGACGAGGTCGTGCCGCCGCCCGACGCGACGGAGCCCGAGGTCGGCTCGCTGTAGCGAATCTTCTGATCCTGCGTCGCCTGCAACGCGCCGAACATCGTCTTGATGGCGTCTGGCGCGTCTTCCACGAAGTCGACGTCGATCTGGTAGCTCGACAGCGCGATGCGGTTCGGATCTCCCGCCTGCCCGCCCGAGGGCCCTGGCAGATTGTTCTCCAGCAACGGGAAGATCGCGTAGCCGACGTCGGCGTCGGTCGCGACGAGCGAGACGTCGATGACGCCGGTCGCGCGATAGTCCGAGCCGAGCGTCGTGGGAATCACGCAGCCCGAGCCCGGGACCTGATTCTGGATGATGATGAATTGATCGGGCGGCTGGCCGCAGCCGAGCATCAGAAAGGCGGTGGCGCTCGCGAGGGCCCACCGGCCGAAGGTCTGCCTAGTCATCGAGGATGGCGCTCCTTATCGAGAAGGGCTGCGACACCAACTTATCAGAGACGATTTCGCTTCGTGGCAATCTTTCGGCGCGCGCGTCATCTTCAGCGCGATCTTTTTGGATCTCCGCCGTGTGAGCACGTCGCACATGTCGGAGATCATGCTGCAAATCGAGGGCGTTTCGCGAAATGAAGTTGACGGTCGACCCGTTCGACCGCTCAATATTGAATCGTGAAGCTGGTGGAGCGGCTTGCCCGCGACGATGCGGGGGCAACGGCGGTGGAGTACGCGCTCATGCTGGGCGGTGTCGCCGCGGCCATCATCGTCATGATTTACGTGTTCGGGTCGAAGGTGAACAACCTTTACGGCAACACGGAGTCGCGGTGGCCGTAGGAGCTCAGAAGCCGGGCCTTCGGGCGGTGTCGGGGCTTCGCGCACCTGCACGGATGAAAGTTCAAACGGGCCCATTCAAGCCGATTGAATGGGACGCCGATGGATATACTTGTTACGTCCCTTTCACTCTTTTGTTCGTTTGTATGTCCGCTTGAACTTTCGCTCCTGCGGCTGGTGGTCAGCCTGCAGGCGCGACGAAACGGTACCTCTCTCAATCGTCGATCAAGGAGAATGTCATGCTCAAGAACCTGAAGAAGCTCATCAAGGACGAGGAAGGCGCGACGGCCGTCGAGTACGGCCTCATCGTCGCCGCCATCGCCGGTCTCATCATCGTGGTCGTCTTCCTCCTCGGCAACAAGGTTAACAACGCGTTCAGCAACGTCGCCAGCCACATGCCGTAACGGCCCGAGAGGCCCTTTGACCTTTTGAAAATGACGAGAAGCCGGGAGCGTACGAATTGACGTTCCCGGCTTCGCACCTCGTGCCTTTGGGGGTGTGCCTGGCGATTGGTTCCGGTTGGGATGTTGCGAAAAGGCGGATCCCCAACGTCGTGACGGCCGCCGTGGCCCTGACGGGGCTCACCGCG
Organism: Polyangia bacterium; assembly: GCA_038325725.1. Classification (GTDB taxonomy): domain Bacteria; phylum Myxococcota_A; class Polyangia; order Fen-1088; family Fen-1088; genus DASZFV01. The sequence continues at coordinate 13,874 of JBBQJG010000107.1, forward strand.
CAGCTCGTCGACTGGGGAGGCTGGTCAGCGCTGTCGGGCGTGGCCGCCGCCGTCGTGAGCGTGGCGCTGCTCTACCGGCCTTGGGTCGCGGGCGGCATCGGTGGTGGCGACGTCAAGCTCGCCGCGGCCGTTGCCATCTGGGTTGGCCTGGGCGGCATGATCCGGTACGCTCTTGCGGTGGCCGCTGTGGGCGGCCTCGTCGCTGCGGTCATGTTGTTGCTCTCTCGGAAAGCCATTCGACAAGAAGTGAAAGCCAGTTTGACGTTGGCGGCTCTGCACCAGAGCTTGCCGGCTGTTCCAGCGCCCGCCCCCGGCCGCTACTCGGTCCCGTATGGGCTCGCGATCACCGCCGGTGCGGCGTTCGCGCTCCTCTCGTGATCCCCGATTTCTCAGAAGCCTTCTTTCTAGTTATCCGAAAGCGAGGAAGACCGTGGCGACAAACGACGCTCTGAGTGGCCCCAACCGTCTCCGGCGTGCGTCGGAGAGTGGCGCGCGGAGAACCGGCGTGCGGGCCGTCGCCTTTTGGGGCGTCGCGATCATCGCGGGCCTCGGCGCGGCGCTGCTCATCACGCGTTACCTCGAGCGGCGCACCGTCTCCGTCTCGACGCCCACGTCTAAAATCGTGGTCGCGGCGATGGACCTTCCGCTCGCGACGCGGCTGCGGCCCGAGCAGCTGCGCATGGCCGATTGGCCCGTGACGGCGATGCCGCCGGGCGCGATCCGCGACGTCAAGGACGCGATCGACCACATCCTCACCTCGCGCGTGCTCGAGGGCGAGCCTCTCTTGCCCGGCAAGCTCGCGGCGCGCGACGCGGGCAACGGCCTCGCGGCGCTCATCCCCTCGAACATGCGGGCGATCGCCGTGCGCGTCGACGACGTCGTCGGCGTCGCCGGCTTCATCCACCCCGACGATCGCGTCGACGTCATCGTGACGATCCACCCGTCAAAGCCCGAGGGCATGGAGTCGACGTCGAAGGTCATCCTTCAGAACGTCAAGGTGCTCGCCGTCGGGAAGGAGCTCGAAGTCAACGAGCGCAACCGGAATCAAGCGAACCCTGCGACGGTCGCGACGCTGCTCGTGAACCCCGAGGAGTCAGAGAAGCTCGCGCTGTCGACGACCGAGGGGCGCCTCATGCTGACGCTGCGGAGCTGGACGGACAACCAGGCCGTCATCACGACGGGCAGCAACGCGTCGACGCTGCTCGCCGATAGCAGCACGAAGCCGCGCGAGGCCGTCGTCGTCGCGCAGCCGCCGCCGTCGCGCCGCGGGCCCGTGCGCGTCGCCGCCGGGCCGACACAGGTCGTGCCCACGCCAGATCCCAACGCGCAGTCAGGCCGCAAAGACGTCGTCGAAATTCTGCGCGGCGATCGGTTCGAGGAGCGTAAATTCGAGGCGAAGGACAAACCGTAAAGGATCGAAACGTGACCCTGACGTCCCCTTCATCTACCTCTACTTTTCGTCGCGCCCTCGCCGTGACGCTGATGGCCGTCGTCGCGGCGGCTTTGCCGCACGCGGCGCTCGCCGCCGATGCGGTGGTGATGTCTCAGATCAAGATCGATCGGGAGGTCGGCGCCGCGCGCGAGCTCTCGCTCGAGATGGGTCAGAACCGGCTGCTCGTGCTGTCCGAGGCGATCGCGCGCGTGTCCGTCGCCGATCCCAAGGTCGCCGACCTCAAGGTCATCACGCCGACGCAGCTGCTGCTCACGGCGCGCGGCGTGGGCAGCACCGACCTCACGCTGTGGAACCGCAAGGACGAGCCGCTCGTGCTCGCGCTCCTCGTGAACCGCAACCTCGACGCTCTCCGCAAGCAGCTCAAGGATCTCTTCCCGACGGAGAACATCACGGTGTCGGCGGCGGGCGATCTCGTCGTGCTGTCGGGCGAGGCGAGCGACGTGCGCGTGCCCGAGCGCGCGTCCGAGGTCGCGCAGCTCCACGCCGACCGCGTCGCGAACCTCATCCGCGTGAGCGGCAACCAGCAGGTGCAGCTCGAGGTGAAGTTCGCCGAGGTGTCGCGCAGCGCGCTCCGTTCCCTCGGCTTCAACATGTTCCATCGCGACGCCGCGGGACAGTTCGTGACGGGCATCGCCTCGGCCGGCACGGCGCCTGGGTCGTTCCTCCCGATCCCCGGCACGGGGTCGGCGTCCGTGCCGGAGGTCTATCCGGGCGCGACGGGCGGCGGCTTTTCCCTGTTTTTCTCGGGCCTCGCGAACTTTCCCTTCTCTATGATGTTGAGCCTCCTCGAGGGCCACGGGCTCTCGAAGACGCTCGCCGAACCGACGATCGTCGCGATGTCGGGGCAAGAGGCGAAGTTCCTCTCGGGCGGCGAGTTTCCCATCCCCGTGTCGACGGGCCTCGGCGCCGTCGGCATCCAATGGAAGAAGTTCGGCGTCATCTTGAACTTCACGCCCACGGTCGTGAGCGAAGGCTTCTTGCACCTCAAACTGCAGACCGAGGTGAGCGACATCGACCCCGCGCGCAGCGTGACCGTCGGCGGCTTCTCGGTGCCCGGCCTCATCTCGCGGCAGAGCGAGACGACCGTACGTCTGTCGGACGGACAGAGCTTCGCGATCGCGGGCCTGCTGTCCGATCGCATGCGCGAGCAGATCAACAAGATCCCGCTCCTCGGCGACATCCCGATCTTCGGTGCGCTGTTCCGCTCGGTGAGCTATCAGCGCGACGAGTCCGAGCTGCTCGTCGTCGTCACGGCGCGCCTCACGAAGCCCGTCGCGCCGCACGAGCTGCCGAAGCTACCCACGGAAGACGAAATGAACGATCCGAACGACTTCGAGCTTTTTCTCCTCGGCAGCGAGGGGACGGGGCGGCCGTCGCGGGACGACAGCGCCGACAACCAGCCGCGCAAAAAGGCCAGCGCCGAGAAGGACAAATCTCAAATCGACGGCGGCAGCCGCCGCGCGGGTCTCGTGCCCGGTGGCTCGGCGCTCTACGCGGGGCGCGGACCCACGGGCGAGCTCGGCTTCATACGGTGACGAACTAGCATGGCCATGCAGAAACCCAACGTTCTGCTCCTCGGGGGGAACGACGCGCTCGAGACTGACCTCAAGCTCGCGCTGCGCGACGTGTGCACGATCGTCCCGCTCAACG
>JBBQJG010000108.1:0-16907 GCA_038325725.1 Polyangia bacterium
GCCTGCGTAGACGTGTCGAGACAGAGGATGCGAGCCGCGGAGACGCTCATCGGGGGAGGAGGTATCGCACGACGTCGTTGCGCAGCGCGAACAACATGAGCGTCGCGACGATCACGAGCCCGACGTAGGAGGCGATCTCGCGGGCGCGCGGCGACGGCGGCCGGCGCTTGAACAGCTCGAGCGTGAAGAACACGAGCAAGCCACCGTCGAGGATCGGCACGGGGAGAAAGTTCAGCAGGCCCAGGTTGATGCTGATGAGGGCCATGAGCCACAGGTACTGATCGAAGCCCTGTTCGGCGGCGACGCCCGCGACGTAGCCGATCATGATGGGCCCGCCCAGCGTCGTCAGAGGCACGCGCCCGCGCACGATCTCGACGAAGCCGTGCACCATCGCGAGGATGATCTGCCCCGTGCGCTCGAACGAGTTCCCGAGGCAGTAGCCGAAGCGGTTCGAGATCGGCACGGGCGGCTCGGTCTTCCAGGCGAGGCGGTTGAGCGCGCCGAATACGAGGTGCTGCGCCTCTTGGCGATAGGCGTCCATCTCGGCGCGCTGCTCTTGGCGGAAGGTCGCCTCGTGGCGCACGCCGCCCGGCGACAGCCACGCGATCTGGAAGGGGTGATCGGGCGCCGACGCGAGCCGCTCGCGCAGCAGATCCCAATGCGGCAGCGGCTCGCCGTCGAGCGAGAGGATCTGGTCGCCGCGGCGGATACCGATCTGATCGGCGGGGCTGCCGGGCTCGACCGAGTAGACGAACAGCTCGGCCGAGACGATGCCCGTCTCGTAGTGCCGATGGCCCACGGCGTCGAAGATGGGCACGGGGATGACGACGGCGGAGCCCGGCTGTTGCAGCTCGACGTGCGCGAAGGGAACAGCAGAATAGCCGCCGCGCAGGTAGTTGAGGCGCAGCGGCGACGCGCCCGCGCGCTCGACGGCCCGCGCAAACTCGGTCCACGTCGTCACCGGCACGCCGCCGACGGCCGTCACGAAGTCGAACGTCTTGAGGCCCGCCTGCGCGGCCGGTGAGCTCGGGTCGAGCACGCCGATCTCGGGCAAATGAAACCGCGGCGAGACGCCGATCCAGCCGACGCGCTCCTTCAGGCGCAGCGTGCCCGCGCGCTCGATCTGCACGGGCGTCACGTCGCGCTCTTCGGCGTCGGTGCCGCGCCGAATGCCGAAGCGCATCGTCTTGCCCGCGTTGTCGGCGATGACGCGCTCGAGCTCTTCCCAATAGCGAACGCGCTGGCCGTCGACGGTCTCGACGCGATCACCGGGCAGCAGGCCCGCCGCGGCGGCCGGCAGGCCCGGCAGCACGGTGCCGATCGTGGGCGGCAGCAGCGTGTGCTGGCCAGCGTAGTGGACGAAGTAGATGAACAGCGGCAGCAGCAGGTTGAAGATCGGCCCCGCGATGACGATCGTGTAGCGCTGCCACAGCGGCTTGGCGCCGAGGGCGCGTTTTCGATCGACGGGGGGGATCGGCTCGGAGGGATCCTCGCCGAGCAGGCGCACGTAGCCGCCCAGGGGAATGAGCGACAGGCGGTACTCCGTCTCGCCGCGCGCGAAGCCGAGCAGGCGCGGGCCGAAGCCGAGCGAGAAGCGCAGCACCTTGACGTCGAACAGCTTCGCGAACACGAAGTGCCCGAGCTCGTGGACGAGAATGAGCACGCCGAGGAGCGCGAGCACCGCCGCCGCCCAGAAGAGAAGATTCATGCGCGCCGCCTCCGCGTCATGAGGCCCCCGTCATACCACTTCTTCGGCGGTTTCCGGCGATTCGAGCGGCGCGTCGCCTTCGTCGGCGTCGTCGGCGTCGTCGGCTTGCACGGGCGCGGCCCAGGCCGTGCGGGGATCGACCTCGACCCGCAGGCGCCCGTCGCGCCACAGCGCGGCTTCGATTGCGGCGAGCAGCGGCGGCGTCGTGAGCGCGTCCTGCGCCGAGATGCCGATCACCGGCAACTCGCCCGGCGGTCGCGCCTCGCGCAGGACGCCGTCTCGCTCTTCTACTGGCACGAGGTCTAGCTTGTTGAGGACGAGGAGGCGCGGCGTCTGCGCGAGGCCGAGGTCCGTGAGGATGGTTTCGACCGCCAGGGCCTGCTGCTCGCGCGCGGGATCTGCGGCGTCGACCACGTGCACGAGCAGATCCGCCTCGTCGAGCTCTTCGAGCGTCGCGCGGAACGCCTGGGCGAGATCGCGCGGCAAGTCGCGGATGAAGCCGACGGTATCAGCGATGATGATCTCGCGCTCGTAGGGGAAGCGCAGTCGGCGCGTCGTCGGATCGAGCGTCGCGAAGAGCTTGTCCTCGGCGAGCACGTCGCTGTGCGTGAGCGTGTTGAGCAGCGTCGACTTGCCGGCGTTCGTGTAGCCGACGATGGCCACGACGGGCAGGCCGCGCCGCGTCCTCGCGCGGCGGCGGCCCGCGCGCTGCTCACCGAAGCGGTCGATCTCTTTTTCGAGGCGGTGGATGCGTTCGCGCGCGCTGCGGCGGTTCTCCTCGAGCTTCGTCTCGCCCGGGCCGCGGCCGCCGATCCCGCCCGTGAGGCGCGACATCATCGTGTTCTTCTCGTGCAGGCGCGGCAGGCGGTAGCGCAGCTGTGCGAGCTCGACCTGAAGCTTGCCGTCGCGGCTCTTCGCGCGCTGCGCGAAGATGTCGAGGATCAGCATCGTCCGGTCGATGACTTTGAGATCCGTGAAGTCGGCTATCGCATGGGCCTGCCCCGGCGTCAGATCGGGATCGAAGATCAGCACGTTGGCGTCGACCTGCATGGCGCGGATGAGGATGTCCTCGAGCTTGCCGCGCCCGACCAGGTACTTCGGATCGATCTCGGGGCGGCGCTGCTCGATGACGCCCATGACGCCCACGCCCGCCGTCGCGCACAGCTCCTTGAGCTCCTCAACCCGCGCCGTAGCGTCGCCGGCCGCGAGCGGGACGGGCCCACGGGCCGAGCGGCGCGCCCTGACGTCGACGACGACGAGCAGCGCGCGATCGCGCGCGTCGGTGGCCACGGCGGCCGGCGCGACGCGCTCGAACTCTTCTTCGATCGCCGCGACGAGCGCCTCGACGTCGAGCGCGCTGCGAAAGAACGGCTCGGTGGGCAGGAGGCGCCACGGCTCGGTGCGCTGCCCCGGCACGGGCGGCAGCAGGTGCGCCGCGTGCAAGTCGGCGGGCCGTCCGTCGGGCTGCACGCCGATCGCGGCCACGAGATCGAGGCGCAGCAGCGCGAGATCGACGAGATCGTCGCGCGTGAGAGGCTCGTTCCGCAAGTGCGTATGAACGAGGCGCAGCCCGCGAAACCGACCGCGGCCCGCGCGGAGGCGGCCGATCTCGGGCAGATTCAGGCGAGACGCGTCGCCGACGAACACGTGCTCGATGTCGCCGCGCCGCCCGACGAGCAGACCGATCTGGCGTTCGATCTCGCGCGACAGCTGGCACAGATAAGTCGCGAGCTCGATCGATGCGACCTCGCTGGGGAGGCACCGACGCCGGTAGATGCGCTCGAGGGCGTGCAGCTCGCTCGGCGCGAGGCCCGTCGTGTTTCCCGTGACGGTCTTCAGGGCGCGGCTTCCTTCTCGCGGAGACGCTGCGCCTGCTGAGCAGCCTTGTCATGGAAGCGGGCCGTCTCTTCGCGCACGAGCTTTTCCTTGGCGAAGACGACCGCCTCGCGGATCTCGCGGCGCTCGTCGGGCGTCATGACGGTCCACGAGCCCGCGCCATAGCCGGCCGTCCAGAAGAAGATCACGTCCCACGCGTAGTGCGGAAGGAAGAAGACCGACAGCGGCGTCGTCACGAGGAAGCCGATGAGGAACATCTTCGAGTACCAGAACTGCTTGCGGCCGTGGTGGCTCATGAACGGCAAGTTCGACAGCTCGCCCGCGGCGACGAGCAGCACGAGCGGGATGCCGAGCCACAGCCCTCCCGGCAGGTGGCTGAAGAACACCGAGTTTGAAAAGCCGAGGAGCACGAACGAGGCGACGTTGCGCGGCAGCCCGACCCACGCGAAGTCGACGGCGATCGGGCGCACCGTGTTGCGCGCCTGCCGGATCGTGGCGGCGAGCACGAGCGTCGACGCGAGGAACAGACCGACGATCTCGGCGACGTCGGTGCTGACGCCGAGGCGTGCCCCCGCGCCCGCGTAGAGCGTGTAGACGACGAACGCGGGCGCGACGGCCTGTGCGACGAAGTCCGCCGCCGTGTCGAACTCGGCGCCGAAGCGGTTCCCCGCCTTCATGGCGCGCGCGACGAGCCCGTCGACACAGTCGGCGGCGTACCCGACGAGAAACGAGTACGACGCCCACAGCGGGTGCCCCTTGATGCAAAAATAAATAGCGAACACGCCCGACAGCGCGTTGACCGACGTGAAGAGATCCTTCACGCCGAACATCTGGCGCGCGCCGCGCGGGATCTCGACGTCGTTCATTCCAGACGCGGTCATTCCACTACGAGACGAACGTTACGTCTTGAGGTCCGAGGTGTCCTCGGCGGCGGGCTTGGCGACGCTCATCGTCGCGTGGGGACCGGTCGTCCCCGTCGCGCCCGGTGAGCGTTCGTCGAGCAGCGCCAAGGCCACGGCCAACGCGCGCCGCGTCTTCTCTGTCGTCTTCTCATCGCCGCGGATGCGCTGGTACGCCCGCACGATCTGGTCCTCGTACTCGGCGACCTTGGCGTCGAGCGCGCCCATCCGATCGCGGTTCTGCGCGAGCCGCACGTCGCGATCGCCCAGCTCGGCGCGCGCGGCGTCGAGATCTGCCTCGAGCCCGGACAGCCGCCGATACGATTGGTCGAGCTCCTGCGCGCGCGCCGCGAGCTCACCCTCGGCACGGGCCGCGCGCGCGAGCGCGGCGTCGTAGTCGCTGCGGTGCTTCTCGGCGAGCTCCGTCTTCTCGGTGAGGTGTCGCCGCTCGAGCTCGGTGACGCGCGCGTGCTGCTCCTCGTCGCGCGTCTGGAGCTCGACGCGCCGACGCGACTCCGCCGTCTCGAGCTCGGCCACGCGCCGCGCCTCGTGCTCGGCGACGTCGCGCTGGCGACGCTCCTCGGCCGCCGCGAGCTCTTCCTCGCCGCGCCGCCCGAGCCCCAGGATCTCGGAGCGGTGGTCGCGCTCCTTCTGCTCGGTGAGCGCCTCGTAGGCCTGTCGCTCGGAGGCGACCTGCGCCGAGTGCTCGTCGCGCAGGCTCGCGACGGCCTTTTCGTGCTCGCGGCGCAGCTTGCCCGTCTCGGACGCGAGCTTGTCGCCCGACGTCGACTGCTCGTCGAGCAGCCGACGCTGCAGCATCTCCGTCTCGGCCTTGTGCGCGGCATCGATGCCGGCCAGCTCGGCCTGGTGCGCCGAGTCCTTCGACGCGTGCGCGAGGGCGTGCTCCTCGCCCGCCTTGGCGAGCTCGGCGCGCTGGTGCTCCTCGAGCTCGACGACCTGGCTCTCGAGCTCGGCGCGCAAACGATCGATGTCGGTTCGCGCCCGCGCCTCTTCTTGTACGAGCCGTTTTTTGAGGCCGTCGACCTCCTCGTGCGCGCGACGCAGCTGTTCGTGCGCGTCGTCGAGCCGCGCCTTCAAGCCCTTCTCGCGCTCGACGGACTTCTGCGACTCGAGCGCCAGCTCGGCGACCTTCTCGTTCGCGGCGACGAGGCTGCGCTCAAAGCCGAGCGTCTTCTCCTCGAGATCGCGGCGCCCGCGATCGAGCTCCCGGACCTTGTCGCGGTAGTCGAGGATCTCCCGCTCCTTCGCGTCCATCGAGTCGCGAAGGTCGAGGATGTCCTTCTCTTTCTTGTTGATGATCTCGCGCAGGCCGAGGAACTCGCGTTCCTTCGAAAACGTGGCCGACTGCGTGAACCGCTCGCGCGCCTCGTCGAGCTCACGACGCGACATCTGCCGCTCGCCCTCGAGCGAGCCGATCCGCGCCTCGAGCTCGGCGTTCCGCGCTTCGAGCTCGCGCGTCCGGGCGTCGTCACGCGGGACGAGGATGCCGAGGTCGTCCCCCCCCAAGAGGGAATCGTGCGAATGGCCGTGCGCGGCCTCGAGGCGCGTGACGTCGATGCCGACGTCCTCGGGGCCGGGGACGTCGATGTCCTCGACGCCCGACTCGACGACCTCGTAGGCGCCCGAGCCCAGGTGCCCGGGGCCGAGCTCGGGTCCGAGGGTCTCGCCCGTGCGGAAGGCGTCAGGATCGTTGACGCGCGTGGCGTCGTCCTCGAGGTCGGGGCGGATCGCGTCCTCGGGCAACGGGTTGTCCTTGCCGACCGCCGTCGTCGCCGCCGCCGTCTCCCAGTTGAGCGCGGCCGGCAGATCGTCGTCGGACCAAAGGTTGCGCAGGTCGACCATGTCGCCCGCGGGCGGCCCCTCGGGCGAGCCCGCCTCGAGCGCCGCAAAGGCGGCCTGCGTCTCGGGATCGAACTTCTCGCCCTCGAACGGCGAGGCCGGCTCCTCCGGCATGGGCGACACGCGCGTCGCCGCCGTGTCGTCATTCGGGATGTGGGTCTTCTCGGAGAAGCCCGCGAGCCGCGCATCGTCGTCACCCACGACGACGCCACCGGCCGTCTCGTCGCCGTCGTCCGAGCTCGCGATGATCGCGACGTCGTCGTCGTCGGCGATCATGATGTCGGAGTCGGCATCGAGCTCCTGCACGTCCATCTCGTCGGTCTTTTGCGGCTTGGGCCCGAGGCCCACGAGCGCATCAATTTTGCTAGTGAGGGCGGCGAGATCGAGCGGCTTGAGCAAGTACTCGTCGGCGCGGGACTTCAGCTTGCGATGCTGCTCGAACGTCGCCTGGGTCTCCTCGGCCGATATGAGGATGAGAGGCACCTCGCGCAGGCTCGGGCTCCGCTTGAGCTTGTTGCAGATCGCGTAGCCGACCTTGCGCGGCTCGACCGAAAGGATGATGACGGCGGGGTGGTTCGACCGCCCCCACTCGATGGCCTCGTCACCGTTCGAAATGCTCTCGATCTGGAGCGCATACGGCGCGAGCTCGCGCCGGATGTCCTCCACCGTGGCGCTGTCGGGCTCGATGCACAGCAGGATGCGCTCGGACATCGGTTCTCCTCCTCGGGAACGGAGGATGGTATCAGAATCCCCGCGATACTACGGCGAATTCCGGTACGCCCCGAGCTTCCCCGGCCGACGCCCTAATTCGTCGTCGTGGTCCGGAAGCTCGCGGTCACGAGGCGCGTCAGGGAGTCCTGGTCGAGGTCAGACGTCACGACGTAGCCGAGGCCGCGATCGTGATACGCCGCCGTCGAGATGCCGGGGCCCGAGCCGATGTAGATCTCGCGGCCGTTGACGAGCCGCCTATCGGGCGCGTCGATGGCTTCGTCGCGCGAATCGAACACGAGGAAGGCGACGCGGTGGCCGTTGTGCGCGCGCGTGATGATGTAGGCAGCCGGCCGCTCGCGCACGTTGACGAGCCGCCCCCCCTGACAGCTCCCGTCGGCGACCTCGGGCGTCGGCACCGGGAAGTCGACGCGGCCGCGGAACCACGAGGCGATCGACTGACAGTCCGTGCCCGTGATGTCCATGGGCAGCTCGCTCTGGTAGCTGCGCTGGGCCTGGGCCAGCACCATCGACTGCGAATGGCGCACGGTGCCCGTAATGGCGACGAGCAGCACGACGGCGGCGGCGGCCGGCACGAACCGCGGGTGCGTCTGCCAAACCCAGCGACGCGGCGCGATCTCGCGCGTGCCGAGCGCGCCGCGCAAACGCGCCCGCAGCTCGGGCGGCACGGGTGGCCGGGGCAGGTGCGCCCGCACGGCCGCCTTGAAGCGCGCTTGCACGCGGCTCCGCGCGGCGCAGGCGACGCACGTGCCGAGATGACGCTCGAGAGGCTCGCGATCGACGTCGGCGATCTCGCCGTCGCCGTAGGCCGGAAGGACCGCTGAAGCCTCGGTGCAAGTCACGCGAGCTCCGTTCCCTTGCGCCGGCGGTAGGCGGCCAGGTCGACGGGCGCATCCGCATCCGCCGTGCCGTCGCCCAAAGTGCCGTTGCCCAAAGTGCCGTTGCCCAAAGGCGCGCCGTCAGGCGCGCCGGATTTGACGATCCCCTGCTCGACGGCGTACTGGTACAGCAGCGTCTGCAGCATCTTGCGCCCGCGGAACAGCCGGCTCATGACCGTCCCCGTCGGGCACTCCATGATGTCGGCGATCTCTTTGTACGAGAAGTCCTCGAGGTCGGCGTAGATGACCGCCATGCGAAAGTCCGACGGGAGCGCCGCGAGCGCCTTCTCGACGTCGGCCGAGACCATGTGGCCGAGCAGCGCGTTCTCGACCTCGCGCGCGTCCCCGCCGTGGCCCGAGGCGCCGCCCAAGAACTGCTCGAGGTTCGCTGTCGACGATTCGGCCTGATTCAAGATCTCGTGCTCGCGCTCGCGCTCGCGGTAGCGGTTGCAGAAGACGTTCGTAAGGATGCGGAAGAGCCAGGCCTTACAGTTCGTGCCCGCCTGAAACGTGTCGAAAAACCGATAGGCGCGCAGCAAGGCGTCCTGAACGAGGTCCTCGGCGTCCTTCTCGTGGCGCGTCATCCTAAGCGCCGCGGCGTAGAGCGCGGGCAGGTGCGGCAGCGCTTCGCGTTCGAAGTCGGAGGGCGCTGGGCGTCTTTTCAAGAAGGCCATCGTGGTTCCACCCGGACAAACCCGGTGAGCGGACATTCTATTCCAAGACCGCCCGGAACGCCGGCTGACCCGCGCGGGTCAGGACCTTGACGACCTTCGGCTCTGCCGGCTCTGCGCCCGGAGGGCGGCTAGGCGGCGTCGGCGCCGTGGCACTTCTTGTACTTCTTGCCGCTCCCGCACGGGCAGGGATCGTTGCGGCCCACCTTCGGCTCGGTCCGGCGCGAGGGCTGCTTACCTGCCTCTCCTTGGCCGCCCTGCCCTTGTCCCTCGCTGGTGGCGGCGGCATCGTCGGCCCCGCCGCCGGACTCGGTCACCCTGCGCTGCGGCCGCGGGCGCGGCGCGGGCGCCGGCTCATCGCGGCGCACCTGCATGTGGAAGAGCTTCTGGCAGACGTTGCGGCCGATGATGTTCATCATCTCGCCGAAGATCACGAAGCCTTCCTTCTTGTACTCCTGCTTCGGATCCTTCTGGCCGTAGCCGCGCAGGCCGATGCCGTCGCGCAGGGCCTCCATCGTCTTGAGGTGATCGATCCAGCGGCCGTCGATCTCCTCGAGGTAGAAGTATCGCGAGAAATACAGGACGACGTGCAAGCCGAACTCGGTCTCGCGCGCGTCAATGACCTTCTCGATCTCGGACCACAGCGACTCGGTGAGCGGGTCGCGCTCGAGCGCGTTCTTCTCGTCGATCGCCGGCTGGAAGCCGAAGTGCTCCTTGAGCGCCGCGCGCAGCACCTCGAGATCCCAATCCTCGGCGTGCTGGTTGGGCGGGCAGTGCTCGTCGATGATGCCCTGGAGGATGTCGGAGGACAGATCGAGCACGCGCTCGCGCTGCTGCAGCATCGACGAGGCGACCTCGTCGGCGAGGCGATCGAGCGTGCCCGCGCGATCCTCGGTGATGCCCTTCGGATCGAGGTACGCGCCGTACTGGCGGTAGATTGTCGAGCGGAGCTGGGCTGGGTCGAGCGGGATCGTCGACGTCACGGGCGGCGCGCCCGGCTCTGCCCCCGGCGACTGCACCGTCGTGAGCGAGTCGCACATGCGCGCGAGGACCGGCCGCAGGTTCGTCGCGAGCCCCTCGCGCGTGTACTTGCCCGATTCACCGACGGCCGCGAGGTTGGCGATGGCGACCTTGCCGGCCTTCTTCTCGTCCTCGGTGGGCTCCGAGACGTAGCGCCCCTCGAGGACCTGTCGGCGCAGGGCGTAGATCGCCTTGCGCTGCTGGTTCATGACGTCGTCGTACTCGAGCAGGTTCTTGCGGATGTCGAAGTTGTGGCCTTCGACCTTCTTCTGCGCGTTCTCGATGGCGCGGTTGATGAGGCCGTGCTCGATGGGCACGTCCTCCTCCATGCCGAGCCGCTCCATGAGGCCCGTGATGCGCTCGGCGCCGAAGATGCGCATGAGATCGTCGTCGAGCGAGAGGAAGAAGCGGCTCGAGCCGGGATCGCCCTGCCGGCCGGCGCGGCCGCGCAGCTGGTTGTCGATGCGGCGCGACTCGTGGCGCTCGGTGCCGAGGATGTGCAGGCCGCCCGCGGCGAGGACCTCCTGCTTCTCGGGATCGCACTCGCTCTTGAAGCGGGCGAAGGCCTCTTTGAACGCGACCTCTTTCTCGGGCGCGAGCTCGTGGCCCGGCTTGCCGGCGTTCTCGGGATCGACCTCGGCGCGCGCCAAGAACTCGGCGTTGCCGCCGAGGATGATGTCGGTGCCACGGCCGGCCATGTTCGTCGAGATCGTGACGGCGCCCTTGCGGCCCGCCTGCGCGACGATGAAGGCCTCGCGCTCATGCTGCTTCGCGTTCAGGACGCTGTGCGGGATGTTCTTCTTACGCAGCAGCGACGCGACGACCTCGGACTTCTCGACGCTCACGGTGCCGACGAGCACGGGTTGGCCGCGCTTGTGGCAGTCCTCGATCTCGTCGCACACGGCGCGGAACTTTCCGCGCTCGTTCTTGTAGACGACGTCGTCGGAGTCCTTGCGCAGGATGTCGCGGTTCGTCGGCACGACGCTGACGTCCAGCTTGTAGATCTGCTGGAACTCGGCGGCCTCGGTGTCGGCGGTGCCGGTCATGCCGGCTATCTTTTTATAGAGGCGGAAGTAGTTCTGATAGCTGATCGTCGCGAGCGTCTGGTTCTCCTCTTGAACCTCGACGCCTTCCTTCGCCTCGACGGCCTGGTGCAGGCCGTCCGACCAGCGGCGGCCGGCCATCTTTCGGCCCGTGAACTCATCGACGATGATGACCTTGCCCTCTTCGATGAGGTAGTTGACGTCGCGCTTGTACAGCGTGTGCGCGCGCAAGGCCTGCGACACATGGTGCAACCACTCGATGTTCTCGGGGTTGTAAAGGTTGCCCACGCCGAGGCGCTGCTCGACGCGCTCGATGCCCGTGTCGGTGAGGATCGCCGAGTGGGCTTTTTCGTCGACGGTGTAGTCGATGTCCTTGCGCAGGCCCGGGATGATGCCGTTGACCTTCGTGTACAGGTCGGCCGACTGTTCGGCCGGGCCGCTGATGATGAGCGGCGTGCGCGCCTCGTCGATGAGGATCGAATCGACCTCGTCGACGATCGCGAAGTTGAGATCGCGCTGTACGTAGCGCTCGATCGAATCTTTCATATTGTCGCGCAGGTAGTCGAACCCGAACTCGCTGTTCGTGCCGTAGGCGATGTCGCTGCGGTAGCTCTGCTGGCGCTCGGCGTCCGAGAGGCCGTGCACGACGACGCCGACCGATAGGCCGAGGGCCTTGTAGATGCGGCCCATCCACTCGGCGTCGCGTCGCGCGAGGTAGTCGTTCACGGTGATGACGTGGACGCCCTTCCCCGACAACGCGTTCAGGTAGCAGGGCAGCGTCGCGACGAGCGTCTTGCCCTCGCCCGTGCGCATCTCGGCGATGCCGCCGCGGTGGAGCACCATGCCGCCCATGAGCTGGACGTCGAAGTGGCGCATGCCGAGCACGCGGCGCCCGGCCTCGCGGCACACGGCGAAGGCCTCCGGGAGGAGGTCGTCGAGCGTCGCGCCCTTGTCGAGCTGACGGCGAAACTCGAGCGTCATGGCCTGCAGCTCGGAGTCCGACTTGGTCTTGAGCCCCTCTTCGAGCCCCCCGATGCGGTCCACGATGGGCCGCATGCCCTTCATGACCCGCGCGTTCTTGGTTCCGAAGATTTTCTTGGCGAGCTCGAACATGGGTGTGCCTTAAGGCGCGCACACCTTATTGCGCAGGTGACGCTCGCGCAAGCCGCTAGCGGTTATACCGGCGGCCTGAGGCGCCACTCGGGCGTCAGGAGTTGGCCGACGGCGACGCCGGCGTAGACGATCGCGAGGACCAGCGTGTACAGCAGGATGATCGGCAGCATGTCGAAGTACGCGAGGACCAGCCACGCGAAGACGAAGAAGTCGCGCTTGCCGATGACGAGGATCGCCTTGAGGGGGCCAGCGCCCGCGCCGCTCATGGATTTCAGGCTCTGCCCGTAGGCGAACCACCAGCGGATCTTGAGGACCTCGCCGCCCTCGCCCTGCTTGATGAGCTCGCGGTAGGCGACGACGTTGTAGAAGAGCAGCATGGCCGCGGCCGCGAGCGCGACCTTCATGTCGCCGAACGAGCCGCCGTTCAGGGCCGTCAGGACGCTCCCGACCTTGATGTCCTTGAAATCGCCGATGGGCGCGCCGCGCCGCCACAGGGCGACTCCAACGGCCAGCACGAGGGCGAGGTTCAGCACGTCGTCGACGATCGTGTCGAGCCACTCGCCGATCGCCGTCTGCTGGAATCGCACGCGCGCGAGCTCTCCGTCGCACCCGTCGAGGATCGACTGCAGCTGCGCGAGCGCGAACCCGAAAACGATGTTGTCGTAGGTGCCCGTCGAGATCTTGACGGCGCCCCACAACCCCAGCACGCCCGCGAAGAGCGTGATCATGTTGGGCGTGAACGGCAGGTGGACGAGCAGGTAGCGCGTCAGGCGGAACGAGATCTTCTTGTTGATGAACCGGGCGACGAGGCCCAGGTCGCCGCGCATCAGATCGTCGAACACGGCGTCCTCGGCCAGGCGGCGCGAGGCGCGATCGACGACGCGCGTGCCGCGGTCGAGGCGGTTGCCCTGCACGCGAACGACGTCGGCGCCGACGACGATCGGGTCTTCCATCTGGCTCTTGAGCTCGGCGACGAGCGCGCCGGCGTTCTCCGTCGTCCGGACCGTGACGTGCGGCGGGAGGCGGCGCGGCAAGCGGATGCTGCCGTCGCTCACGATCGTGACGTTGACGTCCCGCAGACGCGCGAACTGGCGCAGCGTTCGATCGATCACCCTCAGGCCACCGACGCGCATGTTCGCGCCCAGGGCCTCCTCACGCGTCGCTAAGAGAATCACTGGGACGGTAACCTCGGCGGCCAATCGTGACACGATTCCCGGGCCCATGGCAGACACGGCGCGGGCAATCGGGCTCACTCGTTCAATCATCGTTAGTCTGCCTTCCAGTTTCTCCGCCCCGATCATGTCAGCCACCCCACCCATCAGGGCCGACAGCATACGCTCGCCGCCACCGGGCTCAAGGGGGAAAGACCCGTTCGAGAGCGCTCTCGACGACGGGCGGCAATCGTCCTGGCGCCCGACGGAGAACCTTAGGGGACATCCAATTTTCGTTGTCGATGAGGACGTCGGCCCGACGCACGGGGTCGAAGGCCTCGCGGTAGCGCCGCTGGGCCGGGAAGTAGCGATGGTCGATGCGGTGTTCGATGACGTCGGCCGGGCGGCCCCGGGCGACGTCGCGGGCGCCGATGCGGCGGCGGGCCTCGGCCTCGCTCACCTCGAGGAGGATGAGCGGCGCGCGCGCCGCGAGCTCCGACCGCAAAACGAAGACGCCTTCGACGAAGCCGAGCCGCGCGTCGCCGAACGCGAGTTCGCGCGTGCCGTCGACGAGCTCGCGCGCGGGATCCCAGCGCGGCGCCGACGCGCGCGCGGCACCCGCTTCGAAGGCGGCGAGACAAGCGTCGAGGCTCGCGAAGTCGTAGTAGCGGTCGTAGTACGCCGTCGCCTCGTCCTCGCCCGCGAGCGCGCCCAGCGGGCGACGAAAATCGTCGACGCGAAACAGGACGACCGGGCCTGCGCCCGCGGCCTCGCAGGCCGACACGAGGGAGCGCGCGAGCTCGGACTTGCCGCTCCCATCCAGCCCGTCGATGAAGACCAGCTGGCGCACGAGCGGGCGCCGCGCGGACGCGTCGCTCACGGCACGGGGAGGCAGGGGGCCATCACGCGGAGCACGAGCTTGTGGCAGTGGCCGTTGCTCGCGGCGCTGCCGCGCGGACGATAGAGATCGGGCTGGTTGTACCGGAAGGCGACGCCGTCGCCGTTCGTCACGGTGCAGCCCGCTTCGCGCATGATGACCTCCGGCGCGCACGTGTCCCACTCTTGTTCGGAGGGCGACAGGTTGAGCACGGCGTCGAGCTCGCCGCGCGCGAGCGCGATGTGCTTGACCGAGGCGCCCATGCGCACGGCGCGGTCCGACATGCCGGCGGCCATGAGGCACTTGCCGAGGCCTTCGTCGAGGTTGAGGCGCGAGACGCCGATGCGAATCTGTCCGGCCGCGCTCAGCGTCGAGGCCGCGAGCTTGGTCGTCTTGCCGTCGCGCTCCTCGAAGGCGCCGCCGCCGCTCACGGCGTAGGCGAGCGACGCGGGGACCGGCTGGTAGACGACCCCCAACACCGCCTTCTCTTCAACGGCGAGGCCGATGTGCACGCAGAAGTCGCCCGTACGCGCCACGAAGTCGCGCGTGCCGTCGAGCGGGTCGATGATCCACACGCGGCGCTTCGCGAGGCGCGCCGGATCGTCGGGCGTCTCCTCGGTGAGGATGGCGTCGTCGGGGAATGCGGCCGACAGCGCGCGGATGATGGCGGCGTTCGCCTCGAGGTCGGCGGCCGTCACGGGCGACGAATCGCTCTTCGTCGTGACCTCGATCGCCGGGTTCGCGTAATGGCGGAGAATGATCTCGCCCGCCTCGCGCGCCGCGGCCTTTGCGACGGCGAGCTCTCGTTCGTACGTCTCCACGGCCGGCTAGAGTACCATCGCGCCGACCATGGCGGGCGACGGCGACAAACAAACGCGGCGACTCGCGCTCGCCCTCGCGATCGTGTTCCTCGGGTTGCAGCTCCCCGTGATGCTGCACGGACACGACATCAACGACGAGGCGCTGTGGTCGGTCGTCACGACGCGCTGGCTCGACGGGGGTCGGCTCTACGTCGACGCGTTCGAGCGGCGGCCGCCCCTGCTCTTTGTCGCGTACGCGGCCGTTTTTCGCGCCTTCGGGCGCTACAACCTGTACGCGCTCCACGTCGTGGGCGCCCTGTGGACGCTCGCGACGATGGCGGGCGTCGGCGTCGCGGCGCGGCGGCTGTTCGGCGCGCGCGCCGGGCTCGCCGCCGCGGCGCTCTACGGCCTGTACGTCGGCTGGGGCGACTACAACAACCTCGCGTGGAACGGCGAGATCCTGCTGAACCTTCCGCTCGCGTGGGCGATCGCGATCGCGTTTTCGCCCAGCCGCGCGCGCCTGCGGCCCGAGCTCGCGCTCGCGGGCGCGCTCGTCGCGGCGGCGTTCTTGTTCAAGCAGCCGGCGGCGGCGGCGGCGGTCGCGCTCGGCGTGTATCTGCTGTTGCCTGCCTACCGACGCGCCCGGGGGCTCGGCGTCGTCGACGCGCTCGCCCAGGCGGCGATCTTCAGCGCGGGCTTCGTGGTCGTCGTGGCGTTCACGGCGTGGCGCGTGCGCGCGATGGGAGTCTGGGACGACGCGATGTTTTGGGTGTTCCACCACCACGACATGCCGCACGGCCCAACGGACGTGATCTTCTGGGAGCGGCTCGAGGTCGCGGGCGTGTGGTTCCTCCTGGCGTGCCTGCCGCTCGTCGTCGCGGCGGCGGCGGCGCTCGCGCGGCGCGGGCGATGGGTCGACTGGGACCAACCCGACAAGACCGCCGAGCGCAGCGCCCTGTGGCTCTTGCTCGCGACGGCGATGCTGGGCGTCTCCGCGAGCGGACGCTTCTACCTGCACTACTTCGATCTGCTGGTCCCAGGCCTCGCGATCGCGGCGGCGCCCGTCGTCGCGCGTCTCCTGCAGGGAGGCGCCGCGCCCGAAGGACCGACGCCGTGGCCGCTGCGCGCGCGCACGATGAAGCGGCTACTCCTCGGCACGACGGTCGTGTTCTTCGTGCTGCACACCGTGGGCCTCGCGAAGCACGACAAGGGCAGCGACGCGGCGCGGTTCATCGCCGCGCAGGCGGCGCCCGGCGACGAGCTTTTCGTCTGGGGCGAGCTGCCGACGATCTATCTCGAGGCGAACCTTCACCCGGCGACCCGCTACATCGGCACCTATCCGCTCACGGGCTTTCCCTACGGCGGCTCGATCTCTTACGACCCCGTCTATCCCGACACGACGAGCCGCATCGTGCCGGGGACGTGGGACATCTTCGAGCGTGAGCTCACGGCGAGCTCGCCGCGCTTCCTCGTCGACGTCGAGGCCAAGCTGCGCACGCCGCGCTACCCGCTCGACAAGTTCCCCTGGCTCGCGCATTTCGTCGCCGCGAACTACCGGAAGGTGCACGACGCCCGGGACGGAGTAGTCTACGAGCGCGTGACGAACCGGCCGTAGGCCGCGCCTCGATCTCGATGACGACAGCCTCGAAACCAGCCGTTGCGACGAGCCCCGCGGGGGACGCCGCGCACGCGGCCCGCGGCGGGCTCGTACAACTTCTCGGCGCGATCGCGCAGATGCTGATGCCCGTCTACCAGGTCACGGCGGCGCGGCTGTTCGGCCAGGCGACGTTCGGCATCTATCAAACCAGCCTCGTCGCCTTCGATCTGTGCGTGCGGCTCGGCTGGATGGGCGGCGACCGGGCCATGCACCGCTTCATCGCGTCCCACGTCGCGGCGGGAGAGGACGAGCTCGCGCAGCGCGCCTTCGGCGGCCAGCTCCGCTTGACGGCCGGTGTCTCCGCGGTGCTCGCCGTCGCGCTCGCGCTGTCATCGGGGCTCATCGCGCGCCTCACGAACAAGCCCGGCCTCGCCCAGATGCTGCCCATCATGAGCTTCATGGTCGTGCCCGCAACGGCGACCATGATCCTCGTCGCCGCGACGATGGGCAGGAAGGTCATGCGCGTCAACTTCCTCGTGCGCGCCCTCGGCGAGCCGATCTTCATGATCCTCGCCGCTGTCATCGCCTGGAGGCTCAGCGGCAGCGCGCGCTCTCTCGCCGTGGCGCACGTCTCGGCAAGCACGATCGGCTGCATCGGCGCGCTCATCGGCGCGTGCTTCGTCTTTGGCGGCGGTTGGGTCAGACGCGCCCTGCGTGCGCCGATG
>JBBQJG010000109.1:0-16837 GCA_038325725.1 Polyangia bacterium
CGTCGAACGACGCCGAGGCGAACCGCATCGTCGGCGATGCGCGCATGGAGCTGTGGGACGGCGTCGATCGCGTTCCCTTCGTCACCGTCGCCAAGGGTCAGAGCATCGCCGAGGAGACCGAGGCCGCGATCAAGGCCGGCATGGCGCAGGACCCGAACGGAGACTGGGGCTACTTCCTGAACGCGCAGGGCCACCCGCGCTGGAGCGACGTCTTCCTCATGGGCTACTCGTGGGGCGCGCAGTCCGCGGCGATGATCGCGAGCTACGTGCGCTTCGGTCGCGTGTTCTGCGCGTCGGGCCCGCAGGCGGAAGGCTTCCCGAACGCCGCGTGGATCACCCACGGCTACGCGACGCCGCCCGATCGCTTGTTCATGACCGTCGGCTTCAACGAGCCGTACCCGTCGATGGACAAGACGGACATCGCGCCCAATACAGTCAACAGCATGGTCGACACCGTGCTGAAGGCCGGCTGGTCCGGCCCGCCCACGAACGTGCTTCCCGGCGACGTCGGCCCCTACGCCGGCCGACACATCTTCACGGCCGTCGCGAAGTTCCCGTACACCCAACACGCGCCCGGCGGCCACGGCATCTTCTGCAACAACGATGCGATGTCGGGCTGGAAGGCGATGTGCGACTACATCTTCTCGACCGCCAAGTAGCGGTCGCGCTCGCGCTCGCCACGCCCGTGTAACGGTTTCGTTTCGATTGCCTCGTCGCCGGACGACGCTCGCGCCGCCGACGAACGCGAGATCGTTAGGCAGCGCCCCGGTTGAGTGGCCGAACCGAAATCAGATCCTCGTCCATGACAGTTCGCACGTCGGCGGTCTTGAGTGTCACGAGCGCTTGGGTTCGACCAGAGGCGGTGACGAACTCGACTTCGAGACCATCCGGCTCGTACGTCTGGACCACCGCACCGAGGTCGCCCCTGCAGAGACCTCGCTCCGGTACATCACGGTCAAGAACGACGGTGTCGAGCTGCTTGAACATCATCGCGTCACCCAGGAAACGCAGTTACGAATCGCGGAACCTGCTCACCCAACAAGATCACCCAGACAGTAACCACTTCCGCGGGCCGTCCGGAAGGTCCCTTCAAAGTACCACGCACCTCGTACTTCTGACCGAAGGCGCTTGGCTGCCCACCTGTAACGGAGCCAGACCGACAGAGACCAAGAAGGTCACCTTGCAGTTGAACCCAGTCCGACCTCGAGTATCCGAGCGCTTCAAAAAAAGCCGCCTTGAACCGGCCAATCGGATGCCCTGACGAGAGCAGATAGTCTCGCACCTTGGATGCGTCTGCGACCGCGCGCTCGGCTCCTGGCAACATCATGGGCGCCTCGCGCTAACCCGCGGACGTCAGCTCGTCGACGCGGTGGAGGACGGCGGCGGCGTCGACGCGGCGGCGAAAGGGAACGAGCGAGAGGTGGGGCGGGACCTCGCCGAGCGCGCAGGCGCGGTCTTCGTCGACGCACAGGATGAAGGGCGGAAGGTTGTCGTTGAGGTCGGCGGCCTCGCGGAGCCGCGCGAGCTTCGTCGTGAGGTAGTCGGGCGTCCAGAAGCCCGCGAGCTCGACGAGCACGCGACGTTCGGGGTGGATGCGGTGCCTCAAAAGGAAGTCGGGAAAGATCAGGGTCGCGCCGGCGCGGATGGCCTCGGGCTCGCGCACGACGTCCCAATCGGGGGCGAGGCGCGCCACGTCGCGCGCGAAGCGTTCCTCGAGCTGGCTGTCGAAGGGCGTGGGCGGCGCCGCGGGGAAGATCGGCGCGCCGCTGTCGACGGTGATGTCGACGAGGCGGCCGCGCAACGCGCACGCGGCGCGCAGCTCGAAGCGCGCGCACCACGACAGGTGCGGGATCAGCTCGGCCAGCGCGCGGCCGTAGAGCAGCGTGTGCCGGAACAGCGAGAACGGGCCCGACAGTTGAAGTCGCGGCGTGGGAGGCGTCGCATGGTTGTCTGCGGCGGCGTCTTCGACGACGACGCACAGCAAGCCGCGCAGCTTCGCGAGGCGCACGATCGGACGCACGCCGCCTTCGATCTTCAGGTCGATCGTCGAGGCGCGCATGAGCACGGCCTGCACGACGGCGAGGTTCGTGCGCAGCACGAGCTCGGCGACGCCGGGCAAGGGCTCGGGCGCGCGGACGATGCGCTCGCCCGGGAGATCGGCGAAGATCGATTCGACGAGGGCCGCGGGCGAAACCGAGAACGTCGCGGCGACGTCGGCGACGACCGCGTCGCGCGTCGCGTGGGCCGCCGCCTCCATCGACATCTCCGCCGACACCGTGGCGGTACCGGGGCGCGCCGCCGCCGCGGCGAACAGGCGCGCCCGCGCCTCGGGCGGCGGCACGACGGCGACGCGATCGCGCCGCCACAGGCGCAGCAGCACGCGCGTCGCGGCGCGCCGCTTGAAGAACGGCGTCTCGCACGGCAGCGGCTCGGCGAGCCGCTCGGCCAGCTCGCGCCGCCGCCGGCCCTCGAAGCGCACGACCTCGCCCAGCAAGACGCGCAGCCACGGTTCATCTTGAGGCCCCAAGAAATCGAAGAAGGCGCCGCCCTCGACGACTCTAAGCGGCAGTTCGGCTTCGGGCAGCAAGGCGCGCACCTCTCCTTTCGGCCTGTCGGACCTCGCCCGATTGCGCGACGACCAGCTCGTAGACGAGCGCCTGCTTGCCGACGCCCGGCCGCAGCAGCCGCCCGACGCGCTGGATGTGCTCGCGCGTGCCCATGCGCCCCGCGACGACGATGCCCACCTCTGCCTCCGGCACGTCGACGCCTTCGTTGAGCACCTGCGCCGAAACCAGCGCGCGCAGCTCGCCATTGCGAAACCGTTCGAGCGCCGCGCGCCGCTCGGCCCGTCCGATGTCCGACGACAGCGGCATGATGAGGTGCTGACGCGCGATCGCGTAGGCCGTCTCGTTGTGCGAGACGAAGACGAGCGTCCGCTGCTCGCGGTGACGCGCCAGCAAGATCGCGAGCGCTTCGCGCTTGCAGCGTGGGAAGGAAAGCAGCCGCGCCGCCCGTCGCCACGCCGCGATGCCGCGTCGACCCTCGTCGGTGCGCCCCGCCTCGCGCACGAAATCGTCCCACGACGCGCCCAGGTGGTTGCCCATGAACGCGCGCAGCGCCTCGCGGTACACGGCGACGAGCGCGTCGTAGTCGCGGCGCTCGCCGTCGTCGAGCGTGAGCCGCCACGTGATCCGCTTGAGCGGCGCGAGGTACGTCCCCGCGAGATCGCCCGGATGCAACTCGAACACCGTCGGTCCCAACAGCGCCGCGAGGCGCGTCGCGACGGGCCCCGGCGCGGGCGGCGTCGCCGTCAGCCCGAGGCGCACGGGAGCGATCGACATCTCCAACGCTTCATCGAACGCGCCCGTCCCGAAGTGGTGCGCCTCATCGATGACGAGCATGCCGAAGCGATCGCCCAGCAGGGGCATGTGCCGGTACGCGCCTGCGAACGTCGCGACGGTGAGCGGCGTGAGCACGCGCTCGCCATCGCCGAAGCGGCCGATCGGGCCGTCGTAGATCTCGGCGAGCACGCCCACCCACTGTGCCAGCAACGCGCGCGTCGGCACGAGCACGAGGCACGGCGTGCGCGTCGCCGCGATGGCCGCGAGGGCGACGCGCGTCTTCCCCGCGCCCGTGGGCAGATTGATGACGCCGCGCCGGCCCGCGCGCCGCCACGCCGCCAGCGCCGCGTGCTGGTACGGCCGGAGCGTCAGCGGTCGAACGCCGGACGGCGGCACGAGCCTCGGACGAGGCGCGTCGGAAAGCGGCACGTCGCGCCGCCGCAACGCCGCCGCCAACGCGTACGCGAGCCGCGCCGGCGCCCGCAACGCGCCCACGCGCTCGTCCCAAACAAACCCGGGGACATCCGCCGCGTCCAAGCCCGCGGGCGCGTCCTCGAGCAACAACGTTCCCCGATCGAAGGTGAGCCGCACGACTTCGCACAACTGCGAACGCCGTGCCAGCCCCCGAGATCTCTCTTGGCAACGGGCACGCGGCTTGCTCAGCGCAGCTGCCCGATGAGAGGCGAAACCACAAGTATGATAAATTGTCCTACCATGAAGCGGAAGGTCGCCGTCACGCTCGACAGCAAGGTTCTCGACCACCTCGACGAGCTCGTGGCCGCCGAGCGATTTCCGAACCGGAGCCAGGCGATCGAGGCGGCCGTCGTCGAAAATCTCGCGAGAATCAAACACACGCGTCTGGCCCGCGAATCCGCGAAGCTGAGCCAGCGGGACGAACAGAAGCTCGCCGACGAGGGGCTCGCGGCAGACGGGGAAACGTGGCCCGAATACTGAGGGGCGACATTCGCTGGGCCGAGTTGAACCCGGCGCGCGGGCACGAACAGGCCGGCACGCAGCCCGTGCTCGTCATCAGTCACGATGTCTTCAACGAGCGCTCGGGGACGGTGATTGCGCTCGCCATGACGAGCCAGCCGCCACGCGCTGGGTTTCCGTTGTCACTCGAGAGCCGCGCGTCTGGATTGACGAAGCGTTCCTGGATCAAGATCAGTCAGGTGCGCACCTTGTCCGTCGAACGCCTCGGCAAGCGCCTCGCGCGCGCCTCTCACGAAGAGCTCAGCCGCGTGCTCGAGGGGCTGAGCGAGATCACGAGCGGGTAGGCCGGCCGTCAGAGCGGGAATTCGACGGCGAGGGCGAAGCCGATGCCGCCGTGGTCGTTCGCGAACGACGACGACGGAGCCCCGGCGGAGCCGTTGCTCCACTGGTCGAAGCTCCACGCTTCGTAGCCGTTCACTCCGAGTTGGAGGCGCGGGGGCGTGCGGCCCTCGCGGCAGACGCTCCGGTCGAGGGGAACCTCGAGGCCCACCGACGCGCCGAAGCCGAACGTCGTGCCGGGGCGCGAGGTGTCGCCGTTGCTGAACGTGACGGTCTTCGCGCCGGCGGGCAGGCTCAGGAAGCCTGTCGTCGAGAAGAACGGAATGGCGAAGCAATTGGGCGCCGACAGGATGAAGCCGGCGTCGGTCGCAACAAAGCCACCCGTCGCGCCGACGTAGCCGCCGCCCACGCCGCCGACGAGGGCGGCGATGTTGTGACCCGCTTTGACGCCGACGTGCGCCGCGACGGCGTTGCGATCGTTGCTCGAGAGGTTCGCGCCGCTCGGCTCCACGCGGCCGTACGTCGCCTCGCCGTTCAGCTCGTAGTTCTTGGCGACGCCGTACCGCGCGCCGGCGCTCGAGGCGATGACGCTCGATCCGAGGATCTCGGCGCGGGCGCCGCCGCGCACGCCGAGGACGGTCTCGCCCGGCTTCACGGGCGCCGCGCTCTCGGCGTTGAGGATGCGGGCGGGCGGCGAGAACACGTGCGAGCACCCCGCCCCGAGCATCAGCAGGCCGCAAGCCAAGCGCGCCACGCGCATGTCGGGTCGCGCGCGGGCCGGTTCGTGTGTCATGGCGGTCATGTTACGCCCGCGTCGGGGCGGCTTCGTGCTTAGATGATTCGTCCGGGCGGGTGGAGGCGTGCGTCGGTGAGGAACCCCAGCGGAGGCCCCATGAAGCGTTTCACGATTTCGCTCTTCGTCTGTGTCGGTCTGCTTTTCGTCGCGCGCGTCGGCGCCGCTCAGAATGGCCCCACCGATCCCTACGGCGGCATGGAGGGGCGCATCTTCGACGCGGGCGCCGGGTTCAAGATGCCGTACCGGCTCGTGCGGCCGCCCGGCTACAACGCCGCCACCAAGTATCCGCTCGTCGTCTTCCTGCACGGATCGGGCGAATCAGGCACCGACAACCGCCTGCAGATCTCGAAGAACGTCGGCACGAACACGCCGGGCAGCGTCTTCACGACAGCCGCGAACCTGGCCAAGTTCCCGACGTTCTTCATCGCGCCGCAGACGCCGGATCCGACGATCGCGTGGACGTCGGGCAGCAAGCCCTTGGCGGCGGTGCTCAAGCTCATCACGGCGCTCGAGGCCGAGTTCAGCATCGACACGAACCGCCTGTACCTCACGGGCTTGTCGATCGGCGGCCGCGGCACGTTCGTGCTGCTCATCGAGAACCCGGGGCTGTTCGCGGCGGCCGTCCCCATGTCGGGCGAGGGGGACACGACGATGGCCTCGAAGTTCGCCAAGGTTCCGTTGTGGGCGTTCCACGGCGCCATGGACACGGCGATCAATGTCGCGGGCTCGCGCAACATGATCGCGGCGATGCGGGCCGCCGGGGGACATCCGCTCTACACGGAGTACCCGAACGGCATGCACGACATCTGGTTCATGGCGTACAACACGCCGGAGCTGCTGCCGTGGATGAACGCGCAGCGCCTCGGGCTCGAGGACTCGAGCACCGACGCGGGCGTGCCGATTCCGCGCGACGGCGGCGCCGACGGCGCGGCGGGTGGCGGGGGAGCGGGCGCGACGGGCACGGCCGGCGCGACGGGCGCGGCGGGCACGATGGGCGCGGCGGGCGCGACGGGCGCGGCGGGCACGAGCGGAGCGGCCGGCGGAAGCGCGGGCGCGACAGGTGTGGCGGGCGCAACGGGCGCTGCCGGAACGACGGGCGCGGCGGGCACGACGGGCGTCGCTGGTTCGACGGGCGCGGCGGGCGCGGGCGGCGGTTCGGGCGCGCCGGGCGCGACGGGTGGTGGCTCGAGCGGCTGCGCGTGCGCGCTCGGGGCCGGATCGCCACGTGTGGGCTTGGGCATCGGCTTGCTCGCGATCGCGTTGGCGCTCACGGCGCGTCGGCGCCGTCGCTGAGCGATGGAGACCTACCTACCTCGACACGAAGCGCGCGTGCGCCAAGCCGCGCACGACGCCGACGAACCCGCACACGCAGCTCGATTAGATCGCGCCCGCGGTGCTGCAAGAGCAGGTCTTCTCGCCTGCGTCGACGTTCGCTCGTGAGCCGCCGAGCGTCGCCACTCGATCGGGGCCTCGATCAATGCACCGACAGATGCGTCGCGAGGGCGGGGTGCTGCTCGACGAGCTCGGCTCGTTTGCTGCGGATGTAGCCCGCGGCCGCCGCGTCGAAGTCGACGTCCCAGATCGCCTCGTCGGCGGCAGCCAGGGCTTCGTCCCATTCGTCCCCGTGCGCGTCGAGAAAAGCGACGGTGGGCTGTCCATCGGGGAAAACGCCGAGCGAGCTGCGCAGCGCGTTTGCGGCAGCGGGGAGGCCCATGCGTTCGAACCCCAGGGCGGCGCGCAACGTCTGCTGGCGGTTTTTTCCCTGATACCAAAACCGGTGCCCGCCGTTGCCGATGACGCCGAACGCGGTCACGGCGCTCAGCAGATCGGCGCCGACTTCTGACAGGCGCTCGGACGAGTACGGATCATCGAGCAGAGACTCGAGGTGCGTGAGGACCACCCGGACGAGGGCATCGTCGAGCTCGGCGTCGCTCACTCGATCCAACTCGAGTGGCTCTGCAACGACCACCGCGCGCCCTTCTTCACGAACAAGAAGATGTCACCGGCGGCGTGGCCGGGCGCGCAGCTGGAGACGGCGTTGACCCGAGCCGTCGTCTTCCCTTGGGGCGCCGACAGCTCGATGGCCATGATCGGGTTCTTGGTCGCGCGGCCGATCGCGAGCGTCAGCGTCTCGAGGGCGGCGGGGGCCAGGTCGCCTCTGAGCCATGTGACGCCACAGCTGAGGCATGAGCGATCAGGGGGCGCGAGATCGACGGGCCGCGGGCACGCCGAGGGGGACTGGAGGCAGGTGTCGCGGATCTGATCGATGCACGCCTGCGATTTGGGAGAGGGCGCTGGCGCCGGCGGGGGCGCTGCGAACAAGAGCGCGGCGAGCGGGAGGGACCACATCGCGGGCGATTATCGCTCAGCTGCTGGTTTTGATCCTGGCGCGCGCGCGCGCGGCCAGTCGGCGTCGCGGACGCAGGCGGCGTCGAGCTCGCGCAATGAATAGCGCGTGCCGCGCCAGATGACGGCCCCGCGGGCCGTCGCGGCGAGCGCGCTCACGAGGGCGACGCCCGCGAGGCACACGCTCGCGAAGGGAAGCAGCACGCCCTCGTAGCCCGCGCCGCCCGCGAGCCGTCGCGCCGTCGTGCCGTGCAGCGCGACGGGGACGACGAGCGCCGCGAGCGCGAGCAGCCGCGCGCCCGTGTTCGGCAGCAACCAGGGCCAACGGAGCGCGCAAACGAGACTGACCAGGGGGACGGCGGCGATGATCGGCAGGCCGAGCCCGGCGCGCAGCGCCTCGGGCCAGCGGTACTCGCAGCCCGCGAAGAGGTTCTTCACGAGCCCGCGCATCGATGCCACGAAGCCGGACTGCCACCGCACGCTCACCTGAGCGCCGGCGAGCACGCAGCCCTGGCGCACGCCGCTCCGGCGCAGCACGAGCCCGAGCTTGAGATCGTCGGCGACCTCGAGCCGAAGGCGCGTGTGCCCGCCGATCGCTTCGTAGGCGTCGCGGCGCACGAGGTTGAACGCGCCGATGCCGATGAAGCCCGCGCTGCCGGCGCGGCCCAGCTCGCCAACACGCTGGTTGCTCACGAGGAACAGCCCGAACAGCGACACGAACGCGCGCTCGAGCAAGCCCGGAGCGACGAAGCGCGGGAGCGCGACAGCGTGCCCGAGCCCGTCGCGCGTCGCCCACGCGACGGCGCGGCGCAGGGCGCCCGGCGCGAACACGACGTCGGCGTCGGTGAACAACAGCCACTCGCCGCGCGCGCGCGCCGCCCCGCGGTGCAGCGCGTTCGTCTTCCCGAGCCACCCCGCCGGCAGTGCGTCGACGCGCTCGACGATGAGCGCCGCGTGCCGCGCGGCGAGCGCGCGCAGGATCGTCGGGGTCGCGTCCTCGGAGCGATCGTCGACGACGACGACCTGGAGCCCCGGGTAGTCCTGCGCCAGCACCGACGTCAGCGCGCGTTCGACCCCGGCCTCTTCGTTGCGACACGCGACGACGACGGACAGACGCGGCCACGCGGGCAGGTCATCGGGCTCGTCGCCCAGCTCGGGCAGCGTCCACAGCGGCGACGCGCGCCACGCGACCTGCAGCCACAACACGAGGATGCCGCCGAGGACGACGGACGGGACGAGCTCCCACACGCGCCGCGTTCTAGCGCGGAATTGGGCCGCGAACGCTCAATCGCGTCGACGAATCGGGTATCGTGGGGCGAATGCAGCGTGGATCGTCCCGGGTCGGCGTCAGCTTGGCAGAGGTGGCCTTCGTCGGGGGCATCGCCTTGTGCTTGGTGGGGTGCGTCGCCCACTTCCAGCAGCCCGCGTCGGGGGCGCCGCACGCCGACCTCACCTTCGCCATGACTCCGAACGCGTACGTCTCGTCGACGCTCACTGTGTCGGCCTTCGACAATGAGTCCTGTCGTGGCACGCCGGGCAGCGGATTGGTGACGACGCTGTCGCGTAAATCCGGGGCCAAGGAGCAGACGTCGACCGTGCCGCTGCCGCTCGGCCAGCGCCTTTATCTCCAGCTGTCGACGACGGGGTCTCGCCCGTCGCCTGGCGATCCGAACCAGCTGGACATCTCACGGTGCACGACCCTCAGCAGCTTCGTCCCGGAGGCCGGCCACACGTACGAGGCCCTGCACGGCCTCACGGGGTGTTCGCTCGCGCTCATCGATGCCGAGACCCGCGCGCCACCGCCGTCGTACAAAGACCACCACGTCGATCGCGACTGCGTCCCGAGCCATCAAGGGCCGTAGAGACGGTCACGTCGACGCCTTACCGTCAGTAGATCGAGAGGCCGCCCGTGAGCGCGCCGCCGGACGACCATCCGCCGGGCAGATGCGCCGCGCTCGCGCCGCCGCGCACCGTGAGCGCCATGTGCGACGTCAGGTCCAGCTCGAGCAGCGCGCCGCCGCTCGCCTGGGGACCTGACTCGCGCGCGCCCGCCGGACCGACGAGCGCGACGCCGCCGCCCGCGAAGGCGCCCACGTGCAGCGGTCCGACGTTCAGCGGGAAGGCCTGCGCCTCGAGGCCCAGCGAGTAGCGGCTGATCGAAATGCCCGCCAATGCGGGGCCCACGCAGCACGAATCGACGGAGCCCGAGCCGAGGCCCAGATTAAAGAGAAGGCCGAAGTGCGACGTCGGAAAATATCCCGTGCCGATGTTCGAAGTGAAGCCCGTGGCGCTCAGGTCGCCGAAGTTGAAGCGGCCGGCGCCGAGCTCGAAGCGAAAGACGCCGCCGTGGCGATCGAGCGGCGCGTGATCGAGACGGCGCATGCCGTAGCCCTCGTCGTCCATGACGAGCGCGTGCTCGGCGCCGACGAGGTCGTCCGTCGTGAGCGCGCCGAGCTGAACGTCGCGGGTGCCGACGTGCTCGATGTCGCGGCCATTTTGTTTGTAGACGAGGTGGACGCTCTGGTCGGGCGACAGGTCGACGTGTCCCTCGAAGAGCATGCCTTCGCTCGCCGCGAGGGCGACCGTTCCGACGGCCGCGCTCACGATGATGACGACCGCGAGGACGGCGAGCGCATCGCCGCCGTTGCCACCGCCGCTCCCGCCGGAGATGTTGAAGTTGCCGCCACCGCCACTCGATGAAGCGGCATGAGGTGCGCCGCTCGTCGGCGCGCCGTGGAAACCGCCCTTGGCCGCGGTCGCGCCGGGGGGCGTTCCGCGCCAGGTGCCCGCGCTACCGCCAGGCGGCGTCCCTCGCCACGCCGTCGACGGCGGACTGTTTGGGCCCGCCGGGCCGCGAGGCCCGCCGCCGCCGGAATAGGTTCCGTTTCCGTTCAAGTCGAGCTGGACGTAGACGTCGTCGCGGACGTCGTCCCGCCCGTCGACATCCGGCGTGTAGCCGGCCGGCTCGTCGAGCGCGTCTTCGCGCCGAGAGCCCAGTTGCTGACTGACGCGCACCGCGTGTCCGCGCGTCTCGGGCGGGAGCTGGGCGAGACGGTTCAGCTCGTCGTTTGCAATTCGATATTCGTTCGAGATGCACCCGGACGTCGTCTGCACGGTGAAGGCGAGGGCGAGGAGCGCGATCCAGCGAGACTTAAGCGAGCTCATGGCGGCTGACGGGTATCACGATTGATGCCAGCGTCCGCCTGACGCCGCGCGGCCGCGCGCCCGCGGCTTTTTGCGCGCTTTGCGAGGCCGACGGTTCTCGTCGAACGTTCAGTGTCGCTGCATCGCCACGTTCGCCGCGCTCGGCACGACGTCGCGGCACGGAGGTGCCGGTGGGCGAGACCTCCCTCAGTAGGTGATCTGCGGGAAGTCCGTGCGTGCTTTTTGGAGCTCGGCGGGCGTCGGGTGCGTCGCGCCGAACGCCGTTGTGGCTTGCGCGCCGAGATCGGTCCCGGCGGCGCCGCTCATGAAGTGGACGAACTCGCCCATGTTCATGCTGCGCGTGTAGTGGTTGCCGTTCTTCGGGAAGTGCTGCGAGACGAGCTTGAAGTACCGCACCATGACCTGCGCGTGGCCGTGGTCGCGCCACAGCGGGTAGAACCAGTCGCGGAACCAGTGCGTGCCCGCCTGCGGGAACGTGTCCGCGCCGTTCGTGAACGCGTTGAAGACGCGCTGAGCGTCGGCCGTCAGGCCCAGCGACACGTACATGTCATAGAGGAAGAACTCGGCCCACTTGCTGTCGCCCCACAGCCCGAACTGCGGCGAGCCCGCCATGCTGTTGTTCGAGCCTTCGACGACGTGGCTGACCTCGTGGGTCGGGATGTCGTGACCCATGTCGGTCCACGGTCCGGGGCCACAGTCGCTCACGTTGCGAAATTCGTGGGACGCATCGAAGTACGTCGACGGGTGGCCGCCCGAGTAGCGACCGGTGTGCGCGATCTGATACAGGCGACCGTCCGTGGTCGCGTTGATGAACTCGCCGTAGGTTTGCCGCGTGTAGCGCCACACCTTCGTCATGTACGGCAGCAGCCAGTCGACGTTCGAACGCGCGACCTCGGGGTCGAAGTAGATCGCGACGTCGTCGTTGTAGCCGACGCGCGTGAGGAGCTGGTCGTGCTCGAACCAGTGCTCCATCCACGTCGCGACGGGCGCGGGCAACGTCACCGTGGAACCGCCGAGATCCGCGGCGCCCGCGTCGGGGCGCGCGTCCGCCGGAACCGGGCCCGCGTCTTTGTCGGGGCCGCTCGGCGCGTCTCTCCCGCCGTCGAGAGAACCGCCCGTGCCCGTGTTCCCCGCGGCGCCCGTCGTCCCCGCGGCCTCGGTCGCGCCCGCGGCGCCCGTCGTGCCTGCGGCGTCGGTCGTTCCGGCCGCACCGGTCGTGCCGGCGGCGCTCGTCGTACCCGCGGCGCCCGTGCTCCCCGCCGTGGCGTTGATCGCCGGAGGTCCTCCCTCTCCCTTCGCGCAAGCGGCAGTCGCGGTGAGCCCGAAGATGAAAAGCCAACGCCTCATGCCGCCCTATGGCCGGTGGAGCTCCGTTTCGTGAGGTTTTCGAAATACCAACAATCATGTCGCGCGGCCGTCGCCCGCCGCGCCCGCGGGACTCGGCTCACGCGGCCCTGGCCGTGTACCATGAGCGGTGATGCAGGGTGGGCGCGCGTCGTTTGTCGCTTCGCGAGGCCTCTGGGCGGCTCTGTTGGCGCTCGGATGCGCGCGGTCGGGATCTGCGACGCGCGACGCCGCCTCCGTCGATTCGGGCGCGGACCACGCCGCCCCGGTCGACGCGGTTGATCCCTCGCCCCGTGCCGACGGCTCGTCCGCCGACGGCTCGTCCGCTGACGGCTCGTTTGCTGACGTTTCGTCCGTTGACGTTTCGTCGACCTGCACGCCGCTGATCGCGCCGCCCGCGCACGACGATCCGATGGGCATGCCCGCCGCCGATCCCGCGCTGGCCGGGCAGGCGCATCGGTTCTTCCGCATCACCGTGAAGGACGCCGCCACGGGAGCGCCCCTCGCCGGCGTCACGCTCACGACGGTCAACAAGATCGCGCTGCTCACCGACGTCAACGGCGTCGTGGCGTTTTACGAACCGGGGTTGATGGGGCTCGACGTCTACTTCGCCGCCACGCACCCGGGATACGAAATGGCAGCGGATGCGTTCGGCGGCCGCGGCAAGGCGTTGCGCGCGATGGAGGGCGGCGTCGCAGAGCTGACGATGACGCGGACCACGGGGACGCTCAACCCAACAACGGGTGATCTGCCGTCGCGTCTCGCGGCGGGACCGGTGCCGGGGCGCAACCAGTGCATGGCGGTGAGGCTCGTCGATCGCGCGAATGGCCGGGGCGTGCCGCTCGTGGACCTGGCGGCGTTCGGCGCGCACGCCTGGTCGGACAGCCAGGGCCTCATCGCGTACTGCGATCCGGACCACCTCGGGCAGACGGTGACGTTCGACTTCGCGAGCCACGGCTACGCGCTGGCCGCGGGCGGTACGAAGGTCGCGCTCGCGCTCGTGGCGGGCGGCAGCGCGTCGATCGAGCTCGAGCGGACGATGGTGGGCGAGCGTCTTTATCGCATCACGGGCGCCGGCATTTATCGCGACAGCGTGCTCCTCGGTCTGCGGACGCCGCTCGCGCATCCGACGTTGGTGGCGCAGGTCGCCGGCTCGGACACGGCCTCGGTGGCGCTCTACAAAGGGCGGGTGTTTTGGCTGTGGCAGGATACGGACCGCGTCTCGTACTGGCTCGGCAACTTCAAGAGTACGGGCGCGACGTCGACGCTGCCGGGTGCCGGCGGCTTGTCGCCCGATCGCGGCGTCGTCCTCACGTACCTCCAAGGCGCGGATGGTTTCGCCGCGCCCATGTGCCCGGGCTGCGACGGGGGTCCGACGTGGATGGCGGGTCTCGTCAGCGTTCCCGATGCAGCCGGCGCCGAGGTGTTGTTTGCCGGGTACGCGATCGTCGCGGGGGACGGCTCGCCGAAGGAGACGGGGCTGGCCCGCTTCGACGACGCCGCCGCTCACTTCAACCAGGTGCTCACTGACTTCGCGACGCGCGCTCACTTCACGCGCCCCGACGGTCACGCCGTCAAGCTCGGGCGGGGCGCGGACGCGTACGTTCACTACTTCGATCGGCTCCGCATCCCGGCGACGGCGCAGGCGTTCATGACGCCCGCCTCGTACGAGTCGTTCACGCCGTTCGCCGCCGACGGCTCGGGCACCGTCGTGCGCGCGGCCGATGGGCGGCTCGACTACCAGTGGCGCGCGGGCGCGCGCAACGTCGATGGCGCTTCATTGAAAAGCGCGGGCGTCGGCGCCGACGAGGATCTCGACGGGCACGTCGTGGCGCTTTCGTCGGGGAGCGCGCTGTCGCTCACGAGCAGCTCGTTCGCGTGGAACGCGCACCGGGGGCGCTTCGTGCGCGTCGCGCAGCAGGTAGGCGGCAGCACGTCGGGGCTGGGCGAGATCTGGCACGCCGAGGCGGACACGCCGATGGGGCCATGGGTCTACGCCGCCAAGATCATCACGCACGACAACTACACCTTCTACAACGCGTTTCACCACCCCGAGCTCGAGCGGGGGCCGTCGCTCTACCTCGAGGGCACGTACACGGCGACGTACACGAGCGCGACGCCGACGCCTCGCTACAACTACAACCAGATCATGTACCGGGTCGATCTCGACGACGCGCGGGTCGTTTTGCCGGTGCCCGTCTACGATCTCGCGCTCGCGACGCCGCTGCCCGGCCACTTCATCACGAAGCGCGAGCTGCGCCGGGGCGCTCCGCCGATGGCGGCGGCGTTTCTCGCTCCCGACCGGCCGATGCCCGGCACGGTGCCCGTCGCGTGGTCGACGGCCAGTTGTGGCGCCGACCGTCGCCTCGTCGTCGGCGGCGTTCCCGCGACGACGCCGCTCTTCCACGCGCTGCCGGCCGACACCTCGCCGGCGCCGGCGCACACGGTGCCCCTGTACGAGTACACCGCCGCCGACGGGCGCCACGCGTACGGGTTGGCCGACGCCGCGGTCCCGACCGGCTTCTCGCGCGCGGCGAAGCCGCTCGCGCTCGTGTGGGCAAGTCCGATCCGCGTGAAGCTGCCCGTCGCGAGCTACCTTGGCGACTTGGTGGTCGACGCGGGGAACGATCAATGTGTCGCGGCCGCGGGCGCGGCCGACGTCGAGGTCACGCTGGACGCGTCGGGATCCTCCGTGTCGGGCGGAACCGTCCAGCAGGTCCGCTGGCACGTTCCCGGCCCGGGGGGGTGCGTCGACGGCATCACGGCGCGCGTGCGGCTGGCGCCGGGCGCGCACGAGATCACCGTCGAGGTGATCGATTCGAACGGAAACCGCGGCACGGACACCGTGTCGATCGTCGTGGAGTGACACGATCTTCGGGCCTCGGCGCGCGGAGCCGTGCGTCGGCGAGACAAGTGGCTATGCTGCGCGCCATGGAAACGGACTTCGGCGCCCTGAAGCTCTCCGCGGCGCTGCTGTCCGTCGTCGAGGAGCTCGGCTTCGCGACGCTGACACCGATCCAGGCGCAGGCCGTCCCCGCGCTGCTCGGCGGCGCCGACGTCGTCGGTGAGTCGCGCACGGGCAGCGGCAAGACCGCGGCCTTCGGGCTGCCGCTCCTCGAGCGCCTCGATCTCCAGCGGCGGGCGCCTGGGGCGCTCGTCCTTTGTCCCACGCGCGAGCTCGCCGCGCAGGTCGGGCGCGAGCTGCGCAAGTTCGGACGTCGGTTGCCGGGCCTCGTCGTGGTGGTGCTGGTAGGTGGCGAGCCCGTACGCCTTCAGGCGACCACGCTCGAGCGCGGGGCGCACGTCGTCGTCGGGACGCCGGGGCGCGTCCTCGATCACCTGCGGCGAAACAACCTCGATTTGAGCGGCGTCTCGATGGTCGTGCTCGACGAGGCCGACCGCATGCTCGAGATGGGCTTTCAAGAACAGATGGAAGAGCTCCTGCGCGCGCTGCCCGTCGACCGCCAGACCGCGCTGTTCTCCGCGACGTTTCCGCGTTCGATCGAGACGCTCAGCGCGAAATATCAGCGCGCGCCCGTGCGCATCCGGATCGCGGCTGACCCCGCGGAGCACGCCGACACGCGGCAGCTGTTGATCCGCGTCGACGAGGCGCGGAAGCCGGACGCGCTCGTGCGGGCGCTCGCGGAGCATCCCCATGAGTCAGCGCTCGTGTTCGCGAACTTGAAGGTGACCGTCGATCGCCTCGAGACGCACCTCGCGGCGCAGGGCCTCAGCGTCGCTGCGCTCCACGGCGACATCGAACAGCACGATCGGGATCGGGTGCTCGCCAAGTTTCGCAACGGCAGCACGCGCGTGCTCGTCGCCACCGACGTCGCGGCGCGCGGCCTGGACGTCGATCACCTGGATCTGGTCGTGAACTTCGACCTGCCGCCGCAGCCCGAGATCTATGTCCACCGCATCGGCCGCACGGGGCGCGCGGGGCGAACGGGGACGGCGCTGTCGCTCGTCGGCGCGCGCGACCTGGGCGCGTTGAAGCTCATCGAGCGCACGACGGGCGTCGCGCTGACGGCGGTACCCGCGCCGTCGGTGTTGGCATCGTCGGGAACATCGGGAACATCGAGAACATCGTCGGCGTCGGCGTCAGCGTCGTCTGGCGAGGCAGCGGAGCGCGACGCGTCCGCGGGCGGGCTCGTCGCGCGAACGGACACGCTGCGCATCTCCGGGGGCCGCAAACAGAAGGTGCGGCCGGGCGACATCCTCGGCGCGCTCACGGGCGAGGCGGGCGGCCTCGTCGCCGCCGACGTCGGTCGCATCGAGATCCACGATCATTTCTCGTACGTGGCGGTCAGCAAGAGCGCGACCGAGGCCGCACAACGCGGCCTGACGCTCGGGCGCATCAAGGGAAAGAAGTTCAAGGTCACGCTCGTCGCCTAGGAGCGGCCGGCTCACATCGTCGCACGAGCAGGGTCATGGTCGACGCGCAGTCCGGCGAGCTGCCGTAAGACGCTCAGGGGACGCAGACGGTGCCTGGGGACGAGCAGACCCCGCGGCCACACATTCCGGACTGGCAGTAGTCGTCGAGGAGACAGGGCTCGCTGGGCGGCAGCTTCTT
>JBBQJG010000110.1:0-16786 GCA_038325725.1 Polyangia bacterium
ACCCGTGGCGGCGCCTGCGCCCGTCGCGGCGTCTGCTCCCGTCGCCGTCGCGGCGGAACCGTCATCGGCGATGCCTGTCGAGGAGAGCTCCGACGAGGGGAGCGCGCCGCTCGCCGCGCCGCTGAGCCTCGCGGGACCGGACGCGGGCGGGTCGCAGGGCGGCAAGAAGCGTCGCAAGCGCCGGTGAGCGCGCTGATTCGACCTCCGCGGCTGTCGCCCGGCGACGTCGTGCGCGTGATCGCGCCGTCGGGGCCCGTCCCGCGCGCGGGCTTCCTCGCGGGCGTCGAGATCCTGGGGCGGCGCTACAAGCTCCGCTACGACGAAGAGGCGCTCTTCGCGAGCGAAGGGTATCTCGCGGGATCCGACGAGCGCCGCCTCGCCGAGCTCCTCGCGGCCCTCACCGATCCGGACGCGCGCGCCGTCGTCATGGCCCGCGGCGGATACGGCCTGCTGCGCATCTTGCCGTTCCTCGATCCGGCCGTGCTGCGCGCGAACCCGCGGCCCCTTGTCGGGTTCTCCGACGGCACGGCCTTGCTTGCGTACGCGGCGCGCGCGGGCGTCGCCGCGGTTCACGGCCCCGTCGTCACCCAGCTCGCGGGCCTACCCGCGGCCGATCACGCGGCGCTCTTCCGCCTGCTCGAGGAGCCGGCGCCCGGCGTCGTTCTTCAGGGCCTCGACGCGCTCGTTCCCGGACGCGCTCGCGGGCGGCTCGTGGGCGGCAATCTCGAGGTCTTCTCACGCCTCGTCGGCACGCCCTACCTGCCCGACCTCGACGGCGCGATCCTCTTCATCGAGGATTTGGGCGAGCGGCCCTATCGAATCGATCGTCTGATCACGGCACTCGATCTCGCGGGCGTGTTCGGCGCGCTCGCGGGCGTCGTGGTCGGCGACTTCTCGGCGTGCATCGAGCCGGAGCCGACGCGCGCGTCGTCGCCGCCCGTGGGCGCCGTGCTCGTCGAGCGCCTCTCGCGGCTCACGATCCCCGTCGTCATGGGCGGCCTCTTCGGCCACGGCACGCGCAACCTCGCGCTGCCCTACGGCGCGACCTGCGAGATCGATACGCGCCACGGCGCGCTCGTCGCGTTGGAAGGCGCCGTCAGCTAACTGAGCAGGCCGCCGGGCGAGGCGGGATCGGGCTCGTCGATCTTGCCGAAGCGCTCTTCGTAGCGGCGGACGTTGAACTCGAGGGCGCGCAGCAGACGCTTCGTCTGGCGCGGGGAAGAAATGATGCGGCTGCGGACCCGCGCGCGCGGCGCACCGGGCTGGATGTACGCGAAGTCGAGGACGAACTCGTTCTCATTGTGGTTGATGAGCGTGAGGTTGACGTAGGCGCCCTGCGCCGTAGCCTCGTCGAGATCGATCTGGAGCTGCGGCCCCGCCGCATCGGGACCGGGTTTGGGTTGGTCAGACATGCTTCGGTATATACACTACGGCCGTGTCTCGGAGGGTCATCGCCATCGATCTCGGCACGCGCCGGATCGGCGTCGCGGCGACGGACGCGCTCGGGATCGCGGCGATGCCTCACTCGACGATCGCGCGCCACGGGGGACAGCGCGATCTCGACGCCATCGCGGCTGTTGTCCGCGAGCTCGACGCCGAGCGCGTCGTCTTGGGGCTGCCGCTGTCGCCCGAGGGCGAGGTCGGACGCGCCGCCAAGAGCGCGCAAACTTTCGCCGAGCGCCTGCGTGCGGCATTGTCGGTGCCCGTGGAGCTCATCGACGAGAGCTACAGCACCGTCGAGGCCAACGAAGTGCTCCTCGCGGCCGATCTGTCACGCGCGCGCCGCAAGCAGGTCGTCGATCGTGTCGCGGCGGCCGTGATCCTGCGCCGGTGGCTAGACCTCAAAGAAGCGGAAGCGCGCGTCGTCGTCGACAAGCGGGAGACGCCGTGAAGCCGGCCAAGAAGCGCGCGCTCGTCGTCTTCGTCGTCACGATCGTGCTCGGCCTCGGGGTGACGGCGTTCGTCGTGCGCACCGCTTGGAAGTACGGCGACACGCCGGGCGGGGCGGCGCAGGGGCGCGTGCAGGTCGAGATCGCCAAGGGGGCGACGGCGCGCGACGTCGCCGAGCGCCTCGCGGCGGCGGGCCTCATCGATCGCCCGTTCATCTTTCGCTTGTATGCGAGCCAGCGGGGTGTGTCGGGCCGCTTCAAAGCCGGGCGTTACGAGCTGACTCCGCCCGTGACGCCCAAGCAGATCCTCGAGACGCTCGTCAAAGGCGCGGCCGACGAGCTCGTCTCGGTCACGATTCCCGAGGGAAAGAACCTCGTCGAGATCGCCGAGATCCTCGAGGCCGCCGGCGTCGCGAGCAAGCCCGAGATCATCCTGCGCGCGACCGACCCGACGTTCGTCGCGAGCCTGGGGTTGCCGGGCGCGTCGCTCGAAGGGTACCTCTTCCCCGACACGTACAAGCTGCGCCCACGCACGGCCGCGGCGCGCGCGCTGATTCCCATGGTGCGCCGCCACCGCCAGGTGTTCGACGAGCTGCGCGCGGGGCACAGCAAGGGCGTGGCGGATCTGAAGAAGACGCTCGCGTTCGATGACGCGCAGATCGTGACGCTCGCGTCGATCGTCGAAAAAGAGACGGGGCAGCCCCAGGAGCGGCCACGCATCGCGCAGGTGTTCTTGAACCGGCTGCGCTTCCCGACGTTCAAGCCCAGGCTGCTCCAGACCGATCCGACGATCATCTATGGCTGCACGATCGGGCAGCCGCGGTCTTCGGCGTGCCTCAAGTGGGACGGGCGCATCCGCCACATCCAGCTCGTCGACGCCGAGAACCCGTACAACACCTACACGCACGAGGGCCTGCCGCCGGGGCCCATCGCGAACCCGGGGCGCGCGGCGCTCGAGGCCGTCATGGAGCCCGACCACACGCCGTTCCTGTATTTCGTGTCGAAGAACGACGGCACGCACTACTTCTCGAAGACGATCGCCGAGCACACGGCGGCCGTCGTCAAGTACCAGCGCGGCGGCAAGGCCTTCGGGTCCCCATAAGGGGCTGTCCACGAGCGTCGGCCGACGGTGCAGACCGATCTCCGACACCCTATTGAGTGAAGCGAAGTGTTAGACTGAGCGCGTCCGAGCTGCGATCGCCGCACGCCGTCCGCTACTCAGGAGGAGAATCCCGATGGTCGACACGCCCGCTCTCATCGCGAAGGTCGCCGCGCTGCAGAACCTGAAGGAGTACGCCGAGCTCAACTGGTTCGGCAGCTTCGAAGACTACCTCGGCGTCATCCGGAAGAACCCCGCCGTCACGCGCTCCGCCTTCCAGCGCGTCTACGACATGATCCTCGGCTACGGCCAAGAGGAGTACATCGACAACAAGAAGAGGTTGATCCGCTACAACTTCTTCAAGGACGAGCACCACGGCGGGCGCGACGCCGTCTACGGGCTCGACATCCCGCTCATGCGGCTCGTGAGCGTGCTGCACTCCGCGGCCCAGCGCTATGGCACCGAGCGCCGCGTGATCCTGCTGCACGGCCCCGTCGGCTCTTCGAAGTCGACGATCGCACGCCTCATCAAGCGCGGCATCGAGGAGTACTCGCGCACGCCCGAGGGCGCGCTTTACACCTTCGACTGGGTGCTGCCAGAGAAGCTCGCGCAGGCGACGACGGGCGGCGCGACGACGTTCAAGTGCCCCATGCACGAAGAGCCGCTGCGCCTGATTCCGCCCGAGTGGCGCGAAAAGGCACTCGTCGAGCTGGGCGTCAATGGCGCGGGCAAGCCGCACGTGCACATCGAAGGCGATCTCGACCCCGCTTGCCGGCTCATCTTTCGCGAGCTCATGGCGCACCACAAGGGCGACTGGTCCGAGGTCATCAAGCACATCCGCGTGCGTCGCCTCATCCTCTCGGAGCAAGACCGCGTCGGCGTCGGGACGTTCCAGCCCAAGGATGAAAAGAACCAGGACTCGACCGAGCTGACGGGCGACATCAACTATCGCAAGATCGCCGAGTTCGGATCGGACAGCGATCCGCGCGCGTTCAACTTCGACGGCGAGTTCAACATCGCGAACCGCGGCATCATCGAGTTCATCGAGGTGCTCAAGCTCGACGTCGCGTTCCTCTACGACCTGCTGGGCGCGTCGCAAGAGCACAAGATCAAGCCGAAGAAGTTCGCGCAGACGGACATCGACGAGGTCATCCTCGGCCACACGAACGAGGCCGAGTACAAGAAGCTGCTGTCGAACGAGTTCATGGAGGCGCTCCGCGACCGGACAGTCAAAATCGATATTCCCTACATCACGAAGGTGTCGGAGGAGCAGCGCATCTACGCCAAGGACTACAACGCCGGCAAGATCCGCGGAAAGCACATCGCGCCGCACACGCTGGAAACGGCGGCCATGTGGGCCGTGCTGACGCGCCTCGAGGATCCCAAGAAGCATCAGCTCACGCTCGTGCAGAAGATGAAGCTTTACGACGGCAAGACGTTGCCGGGCTTCACGCAGGACAACATCAAGGAGCTGCGCAAAGAGGCCAACCGCGAGGGCATGGACGGCATCTCGCCGCGCTATATCCAGGACAAGGTCTCGAACGCGCTCGTGAGCGATCGCGGCGAGGGTTGCGTCAACCCGTTCATGGTCATGAACGAGCTCGAGTCGGGCCTGCGCAGCCACTCGCTCATCACGAACGACGAGCAGCGCCGCCACTACTCGGTGCTGCTGGGGCTCGTCAAGCAAGAGTACGAGGACATCGTCAAGAACGAGGTCCAGCGGGCGATCAGCGCCGACGAAGAGGCCATCGCGAAGCTCTGCGCGAACTACATCGACAACATCAAGGCCTACACACAGAAGGAACGCGTCAAGAACAAGTACACCGGCCAGGACGAAGAGCCGGACGAGCGCTTGATGCGGTCGATCGAAGAGAAAATAGACATCCCGGATTCGCGCAAGGATGACTTCCGGCGCGAGATCATGAACTACATCGGCGCGCTCGCGATCGAGGGGCGGCAGTTCGACTTCCGCACGAACGAACGGCTGCAAAAGGCGCTCGAGCTCAAGCTGTTCGAAGACCAAAAGGATTCGATCAAGCTGACGAGCCTCGTGTCGGCCGTCGTCGACCGCGACACGCAGGAGAAGATCGACGTCGTGAAGAACCGCATGATCCGCAACTACGGGTACTGCGAGATCTGCTCGACGGACGTCCTCAACTTCGTCGCGTCCATCTTCGCTCGTGGGGACGTGAAGGACTAAGGGCGTCCCCCGTCATGCAAGAAGAGCCCGGGCAGACGCCCGCAAAGGTGAACGTCGAGATGAATGGTCAGGCGGCGAAGCTGCTGATCAAGCTCATGGGCGATCTCAAAACGGAGCAGCCCATGGCGGTGCTGACGCGAGCGCTTGGCCTGCTGGAGCAGGCGCTCGCGGCGAAGGGGCAAGGGCGCCGCCTCGGCGTCTACGATCCGACCTCAGGGCGCTTCGTGGACATGGTGATCTGAGGATGGCTCTGCGCATCGATCCCGACCACCGCCGCTTCCGCGACATCGTGCGCGGGAAGATCAAGCAGGACCTGCGCAAGTACATCTCGAACGGCGAGCTCATCGGCCGCAAGGGCAAGGACAAGGTCTCGATCCCGCTGCCGCAGATCAACGTCCCGCGCTTCCGCTTCGGCAGCAAGGACAAGGGAGGGGTGGGGCAGGGGCAGGGCGCCGTCGGCGACAGCCTCGGCAAGGGCGATCCCAACGCCGACGGCAGCGGGAAGGCGGGCGACCAGGCGGGCGATCACGCGCTCGAGGTCGAGCTGTCTCTCGAAGAGCTCGCGCAGATCATGGGCGAGGAGCTGCGCCTGCCGCGCATCGAGCCCAAAGGCAAGCAGCGCATCATCTCGCAGAAAGACAAATACGTCGGCATCCGCCGCACGGGGCCCGAGTCGCTGCGGCACTTCAAGCGCACGTTCCACCAGGCGCTGAGGCGCCAAATCATGACGGGCACCTACAACAAGGACGCGCCGTTCATTGTTCCGGTGCGCGAGGACCGCCGGTACCGGTCCTGGAGAACCCAACCGCTTCCGCAGTCGAACGCCGTCATGATCTTCATCATGGACGTCTCGGGCTCGATGGGCGATGAGCAGAAGGAGATCGTCCGCATCGAATCCTTCTGGATCGATACCTGGCTGCGCTCGCAGTACAAGGGCCTCGAGTCGCGTTACATCATCCACGACGCCGTCGCGAAGGAGGTCGACCGCGACACGTTCTTCAAGACGCGCGAGTCGGGCGGCACGATGATCTCGAGCGCCTACAAGCTGTGCGCGAAGATGATCGAGGACGAGTTCCCGCCCTCCGAATGGAACATCTACCCGTTCCATTTCTCTGACGGCGACAACTGGTCGGTCGACGACACCGTTCAGTGCGTCGACCTGTTGAAAGCGCAGATCCTGCCCAAGGTGAACATGTTCTGCTACGGGCAGGTCGAGAGCCCTTACGGCTCGGGCCAGTTCATCAAGGATCTCAATGAGCACTTCGACGAGGACGACAGCCTCGTCGTGTCGGAGATCAAAGGGAAGGAAGCGATCATGGACTCGATTCGCGACTTCCTGGGCAAAGGGAAATAGGCGATGGCGGCGCTGCCTCCGTACCTCCACGACATCCAGCGCGAGATCGAGGCGCACGGGCGCGCCTTCGGCCTCGACTTCTGGAGCGTCGAGTACGAGATCCTCGACTACAAGAAGATGCAGGAGGTCGCGGCCTTCGGCGGCTTCCCCGTGCGCTACCCGCACTGGCGCTTCGGCATGGAGTTCGAGCACCTCACGAAGTCTCACATCTATGGCCTCTCGAAGATCTACGAGATGGTCATCAACAACAACCCGGCCTACGCCTACCTGCTCGAGGGCAACTCGCTCGTCGACCAGAAGATGGTCATGGCGCACGTGCTGGGGCACGTCGACTTCTTCAAGAACAACTACTTCTTCTCGAAGACTGACCGTCGCATGATCGACGGCATGGCGAATCACGCGACGCGCGTGCGCCGCCACATCGAACGCCTCGGCATCGAGAAGGTCGAGAGCTTCATCGACTCGTGCCTGTGCATCGAGAAC
Organism: Polyangia bacterium; assembly: GCA_038325725.1. GTDB lineage: Bacteria > Myxococcota_A > Polyangia > Fen-1088 > Fen-1088 > DASZFV01. The sequence goes on from JBBQJG010000110.1 coordinate 7,026, forward strand.
CTCATCGACCCGATGTCGCCTTTCATTGCGCGCAAGGCTACGGACCGCGAGCGTGCGCGGCAGGCCGAGCAGCAGGAGAAAGGCGAGACGCACGAGATCCCGCGGCTACGCGCGAAGTCCTACATGGACAAGTTCATCAACCCGCCTGAATACATCGACGAACAGCGCAAGAAGATCGAGCGCGAGCGCGACCGGCCGAAGAAGCACCCGGCCGAACCCGAGCGCGACGTGCTGCTTTTCCTCTTACAGAACGCGCCGCTCGAGACGTGGGAGCGCGACATCCTCGAGATCGTGCGCGACGAGGCCTACTACTTCGCGCCGCAGCGCCAAACGAAGATCATCAACGAAGGCTGGGCCTCCTTCTGGCACAGCAAGATCATGACGGAGAAGGTCGTCAAGGCGTCCGAGATCATCGACTACGCCGACCACAACGCGGGCGTGCTCGCGACGGCGCCGGGGCAGTTCAACCCGTACAAGCTCGGCATCGAGCTTTTGCGCGACATCGAAGAGCGTTGGGACAAGGGGCGGTTCGGGCGCGAGTGGAACGAGTGCCAGAACCTCGACGAGCGCAAGGCGTGGGACAAGCGCGTCGGCCTCGGGCGCAAGAAGATCTTCGAGGTGCGCAAGCTCTACAACGACGTCACGTTCATCGACGAGTTCTTCACGCCCGACTTCGCCGAGCGCAACAAGTTCTTCTCGTTCTCGATGAACGAGCGCAGCGACAACTACGAGATCGACTCGCGCGAGTTCATGAAGATCAAAAACAAGATCCTCTTCCAGCTGACGAACTTCGGCGACCCGTTCATCTTCGTCGAGGACTCGAACCACGAGAACCGCGGCGAGCTGCTCATCCGGCACCGCCACGAGGGCACAGACCTGCAGATCGACCACGCGAAGGAGACGCTGACGTCGCTCGTGCGGGTGTGGCGCCGCCCCGTGAACCTCGTGACCGCCGTCGACGGCAAGCAGCGCATGATGCGCTTCGACGGCAAGGATCACAGCGACCGCAGCCTTTCCTGAGCAGCCCCCGGAGGGGCAGCCGAGCGCATGGGCGGCCCGGTAGATGCGGGAGGGTCGAGAAGGGCTCAGGGGGGTGGGAGTGTTCCGTTTCATCCGTCGCCCGCCCGATGCCTCAGGTGTCCCCGGTACGAGGACTATGTTGCCGCCGATGAGGTTTCCCCGCTTCCTGGCTGCCCTGCTCTGCGCGGGGCTTCTCGCGTCCGTCGCCGCCTTGGGAGGTTGCGCGTCCAACGAGGCCGCGCGGCGCGAGGCGGACCGCGCCGCCCAGGCGAGGGCCTGGAACGACGCCCACTCGGGCGTGCGGCAGGCCAGCTACGCGGACGACGAGGGCACCGCGGGGATGGTCGTCGACGGCGAGGAGGGCACCTTGAACCAGCCCGACGTCGACGCTGCCATTGCGCAGCACCGGGCCGAGCTGCTCGAGTGCTACCGACTCGGAAGTCGGTCGTCTCAGCGCGCCTACGGGCGGGCCTTGCTGCGTTTCTTCGTCGACCCCAAGGGCGAGGTTGTCGACGTCACCGTCCTCGAGTCGACAATCGGCAGCGCCCGCGTCGAGCATTGCCTCATCGACATTGCCGCCGGCGTCACCCTTCCGGCGCCTGCCGGCCACAAGGCGACGACGTTCGAGTACCCGATCGAGTTCACGGTCCGCACGTTGACCGCGTCGCGCCAGAAGCCGTAGCGTCGAACCGGGCTACGGCTCGTTCGCCGCGTAGATGACGAGACAGGTGACGTTGTCGTCGCCGCCGCGCTCGTTGGCCATGTCGACGAAGACCTTGGCGACATCGCGGTAGAAGTGCCCCGTCAACACCTGGCCGACCTCGTCGGCGGACAGGTAGTTCGACAGGCCGTCCGAGCAGATCACGAAGCAGTCACCCGCCTGGACGCTGAGCGCCGTGAGGTCGGGCTCGACGGACGGCTCGAAGCCGACCGAGCGCGTGATGATGTTGCGGAAGCGCGACTCGCGCGCCTCCTCGGCGGAGATCAAACCGGCGCGCACTTGCTCCTGGATCCAGGAGTGATCCTCGGTGAGCTGGCGCGCGCGCCCGTCGCGGTACAAGTACGCGCGTGAATCACCGACGTGGCCCATGTGCAGCTGGTCGCCGTCGAAGAGCAGGGCGGTCAACGTCGTGCCCATACCGGCGAGCGCGGGGTTCGCGAGCGCCGTCTCGTAGATGCTGCGGTCCGCTTCGATGACGGCCTGGCGCAAGAGCGCGCCCACGGGATCCGCCTCCTTGGCGGCGTTGGCCGCGGCCGTCGCGAGCGTGCCTTCACGCCACGCCTTTTCGATCTCGCGTTCGAGGATCTCGACGGCCATGCGGCTCGCGCGCTCGCCGCCCAAGTGTCCGCCCATGCCGTCGGCGACGGCAAAAAGAGACAGCTCGTTGTTACAGAGGAGGCTGTCTTCGTTGTGATGCCGTTTCCGGCCCACATCGGACGCTCCCCAGCCTGTGATTCTCATCGTCGGAAGGAAGTTGATTCGTCGTGATTCGTCGAGCTATTGGGCGGCCGGCGCCTCCGCGTCGGGCTTCGGCGCAGGCGCCGCTACTTGGATGATCAGGAAGTCGACGCGCGCGCCGCCCCCACCCATGCCCACCGCTTCGATCCGCCCCGCGTCGACCCCCTTGGCGACGAGCGCGGCCTTGATGACCTCCGCGCGCGCCTGAGTCTCTTCCTTCGGCACGCCGTCGGCGTGCACCTCGATGCGTAGCTTCTTGATATCGGCGTGGCCCTTCACGACGAGCGCGATGAGGTTCACGCTGCGCGCCGCGCTCTCCTTGAGCGTGGGCTTGCCGCCCTTGCTGCCGAAGCCGATGCGATCGTCGACCGTGATGCGGTCGGCCGCGAGGTGGACGATCTCGGCGCCTGGATCCGGGCAGCCGTCGTCGTCCTTGTTGCCGTTGAGCGTCTCGGCCGCGAGCGGGCACTTGTCGACGCCGTCGAGGAAGCCGTCCTTGTCATTGTCCGGATCGGGGCAACCGTCCTCGTCCTCGAAGCCGTCGGCGTCCTCGGCGTCGTTCGGGCAGGCGTCGAAATTGTCGGGGATGCCGTCGTTGTCGTTGTCGAGATCGGGGCAGCCGTCATCGTCCTGGAAGCCGTCGCGATCTTCCGGATCATCGGGGCACTTGTCGGCCTTGTCGTTGACGCCGTCGCCGTCGCTGTCCTCGGCCGAAGAGGGGCAGCCGTCCTTCGGGCGCTTGCCCTGGCCGTCTTCCGCCGCGTTCGGGCAGGGATCGTTGAGATCGGGGATGCCGTCGTGGTCGTTGTCCGGATCGGGGCAACCGTCCTCGTCCTCGACCTGGTCCAGATCCTCGGCGTCGTTCGGGCACTTGTCCGTCGCGTCGGGGATGCCGTCGTTGTCGTTGTCGGGATCGGGACAGCCGTCGTCGTCCTGGAAGCCGTCGCGATCCTCGGGCTGATCGGGGCACTTGTCGTTGACGTCGTAGACGCCGTCGCGGTCACGGTCGCGAAAGTCGGGGTTGAACTGCGCGGCCGCGAAGAGGCGGAGCTGCGGCGAGCCGATTCCCGAGCCGACGCCCTTGCCGCCACCGACGAGGACGTTCCACATATTGGTGACGCCCCACCGCGCGGCGACGTCCACCTCGAACGGGTTGACGTCCGTGTAGAACTTGCCGAAGTTCGCGAGGCCGCTGCGCCCGGCCAGCTCGAGGATGACCTCGACGCGGTGCTCGAGCTCGTAGGCGGCCGCGGCGCCGTAGAGGGCCTCGTGGCCGATCTCCGTCGCGAAGTTCGTCGACGTCCCGCGAAACAGCAGACCCAAGTTCGCGGCGGCGCGCACGTGGCCGACCTGCGCCATGGCGATCGCTTTGAGGCGACCCGTGACGTTCTTGTCTCCGAGGAAGTACGGGCGATCGACGCTCTTGTTCGTGGGGAACGACAGGCCGCCCGACGCGGCGATCGTGTACTGGTCGTCGTCGCCGAGCGTCGCGATCTGAACCTTGGCCTCGAGCCGCGCGTCGCCGACGCCGTTCTCGGTGAGGCGCTGGGTCGTCGGGACGCCCATGGCGTCGACGACGTCGCCCGACAGATAGAGCGTGTACGGAAGGGCGAGGCCGATCTGCACGCGATCGTAAAGGCCGATCGCGGCGGAGATCTCGCCCGCGAACTGCTTGTCGATGATGTGCGACGTCGTCTCGGACGTGCCCGTCGTGAAGCTCGTGTACGGCCGCAGCTGGTAGTTCAGGTTGAGCCCGAACGACAGCCGCTTGTGATCCGGAACCTCGGCGCCCTCGACGGTGAGGAAGTTGCGCGGACCGATCGCGGGTTGGAAGAGATTGGCGTCGATCGAGTGATCGGCGGGGATGGCGCGAGCGGTTCCCGTGCCGAGCAACGCGGTGGCCAGCGTTGCCAGCACGACGGGGAGAGCCGAAAGCGACGTGGGTGGTGCGAGCGGCCGGCGCGTGTGTGTCATCCGGGGTCCCGAGCGGAGGTAGGCAAGTCAGCAGAGAGGCCTAGAAAGAAGCCGCCGTCAGCATATCCCCGGAGGGGGCACGAAGTCTATCTAGCGAAGTCTATCTGCTGAGCGTTCTGAGCGTTACTGCGTCTGAACAAAGCGGTAGGTGTACGTCAGGCTCATGGGCACGGCCTTGCCGTCGCTCGTGCGGGCCGGCGTGAACTTGGCTTTCTTGATGGCGGCGCGCGCGAGCTCGTCGAAGCCATGGCCCGCGGGCTTCGTGATCGTCACCTTCCTGACGTCGCCGTTTTCGTCGAGCAGCAGCTTCATCTCGACGGCGCCCTCGATGCCCATGCGCTGGGCCTCGGGGGGATAGTTGGCCTTGACCTCGTTGAGGAGCCGCGGCGGCTCCGAGATGAAGATCTCGGGCACGGGCACGGGGAGGCCGTCGCCGTTGCCGCCGAGCTTCTCGACGGGGGCCGCCTCGACCGCCTTGCGCGGCTTCGCCATGAGCGTGTTTCCGACGGGCACGGCCATGCCCGGGCCGTCGCCGCCGACGGTCGAGCTCATCGACACGCCGAAGACGGGCGGGGGCGCATCGGACTTGGGGGGCTCGGCGCTCGGCGGCGGGGGTGCCTCGGGCGGCGGCGCGGGCGCGTGGTGCACGACGACGTGCTTGACCTCCGGCGGCGGAGGGGGCGGCGGCGGAGTCGGGCGGACCTCGGGCGGGGGCGGCGGCGGTTCGCGCACCTCCATCTCGACGGTGTTGTCGCGCGCGAACAGCGCCGCAGTGTCGACGCGCACGAGCGCCGCGCCCACGGCGACGTGAATGACGAGCGCGACGCCCGTCCCCATGAGCGCGGCGCGACCGCTCCGGGGTCGCGTCGCGAAGAGGCTGTCGAGCCCGTCGATCCCCGTTAGGCCGTCGCTCGCCGCGCTCACTTCGCTGCCTCGCCTCGTCCTGCGGCTACTTGCCGGGGTCGACGTTGAGGGCGAACTTGTGGACGCCTGAGCGCTTCACGAGATCGATGATGTGGATGACGTCGCCATGCGACACGGCCTTGTCGGCGGCGATGATGGCCTGCAGCTCGGGGTTCTTCGGCAGCTCGCCGCCGATGTAGGCGACGATGCTGGCGTCGCTGCTGCGTTCGCCGTTGAGGTAGACGGCGCCGTCCTTGGCGATCGTCACGGCGAGCGTCGTCTTCGTCTGGTCGGAGCCCGACGCGGCCTTCGGGAGGTCGACCTTGATGGCGGGGCTCACGATGTACGACGCGGTCACCATGAAGATGATGAGCAGCACGAGCGTGATGTCGACGAGGGGCGTGACGTTGATGCCGACGATCATCTGAGCGTCGTCGTCACCGCCGAAGTTGGCCCCTCCCGCCACGTTACTTGCCCTTCGGAGCTTCGCCGGCCGGCACGGCGACGGCCGACAGGATCAGGTGCGCCATCGCGTCCACGCGGCCGAGCGACGAGCGCACGCGGCCCATGAAGTAGTTGTAGGCGATGATGGCGGGGATCGCGACCATGAGGCCGACGGCCGTCGCGACGAGCGCCTCGGAGATGCCCGACATGACGGCGGCGGCGCCGCCCTGCTGGTTGTGCGCGAGATCGGCGAAGGCCTTGATGATGCCGAGGACGGTGCCGAACAGGCCGATGAAGGGCGCGTTGTTGCCCAGCGTGCCGAGCACGCCGAGGTTGCGCTCCATGTCGATGCGCAGGCGCGACTTCGTGCTCGCCATGGCCTCGGAGATCGCCTCGGACCCGCGGGCGTGCTGCTCGAGCCCCGCGAGCGCGATCTGCGACTCGGGCGCGCGCTGGCCTTCGAGGGCCCGCCGCGCACCGGCCGCGTCGTTGTCCTTGAGGAAGGCGAGCAGCTGCTTGGCGAGGTCTTCGAAGTCGGTGCGGCCGGACGCGAGGTAAATCCCGCGCTCGACCATGATCGTCACAGACAACAAGGACAGGCCGATCAGCACCCACAGCACCCATTCGGAGCCGAGAAGCGTGAAGCCAAGGATTCGTTCCGTTATCCGCATGCGTTCCTCGTGAAAAAGTGGCGGAAACTTAGCATGGAATCTCCGTCGGCAAGCCAGGCCGGCGGGCCTCCGGGAGAAAGCGCCAAGAAAGGTCAGTGCAAGGTCAGTGAAAGGTCAGTGATCGGTCAGCCCAGCGCTTCGACGACCACCGTGGCGTAGCTGCCGGCGGGGAGAGAAAAGCGCAAACGCAACGCCACCTCCTCTGGACCTGCGCGGCCGGGCTCGAGTTGCACGGGTGGGTCGCCGAGCGTGAGCGCGACGAGCAGCGGGCGCCGCGCCCCGGGCAGGTCGCGGCCCGCGCGGTCGAAGTCCTCGCGGGTCGCCCCCGTCGCGGCGAGCGCCTCGTCCTCGAGCGCGCGCGCGGCCGTCCCGGGCGGTGGCTCCTTCTCGCGGCCGCCCGGCATCGGGCCCGTCGGCACGAGCTCGCCCGCGTCGACGCGCGCCTGATCGACGGCGACGTCCTCGGTGATGAAGAGCCCGCCCGTCGCGACCTTCTGAAGGACGTCGCCCGTGAGCACGGCGCGCAGGCCGCCGCGCGCGGCGCGCAGGTCGAGCGCGCGGTTGAAGACCGCCGACTGCGCCGCCGAGAGCAGGAGCTTTCGCACGCGGTGATTCCTCTCGTGCCGCTCGCCGCGCAGGATCGCGAGCCCGACGGACGCATTGTCGCCCGCGGCGCCGAAGCGCTGGTCGCCGAACCGGTTGGGCACGCCCGCCGCCGCGAGCGCGGCCAGGCGCTCTCCGAGCGCGCGCGCCTCGACTTCGTCAGCGACCGTCACGATGAGCTCGAACCGGTTCCCGTTCGAATGCCCGAGGCGCAGCTTGTTCCCGTGGCGGCTCGCCGCGAGGACCTTGATGTCAGCTGTATCGAGACAGAGCGCGCGCTCGGGCTCCACGCGTTGCAAGCTGATCCACTGGCGGGTGACGGCGTTCCTGTCCTTCATGCCGGCGTAGCCAATTTCGCGCGCGTCGACTCCCAGCAGATCACCGATGCGGGCCACCGCGTCGAGCGTCGTCACGCCGCGCTTCTCGATCCAGAGGTACGTGTGCTCGCCGGCGCCCGACGGAAGATACGCGGGCAGCTCCTCGACGACGAACGTCTCGGTCGAAGGCCTGAAGGTCAGCACGCCGGCAACTACGCGCGATCGAGCATCGCCAAGTACATCTCGGCGGACTTGTTGTCGGGCGCGATCTCGAGGACGGCGCGCCACTCGGCGGTCGCCTCTTCTTTTCGTCCGGCGGCGTAGTAGCAGAGGCCGAGGTGCAGGCGCGCCGCGAGGAAGCGCGGGTTCTCGGCGCGCACGCGCTCGAACTCGCGGATGGCCTCGGCGCCGTCTCCCATCTCGCGCAACGTCGTGCCGAGCCGCGTGCGGATGTCGACGAACGTTGGGCACAACGACAGCGCGCGCTGATATTCGCGCACGGCGTCCGAGTACATGCCGACGGCGTGGTAGGCCGCGCCCGTGTCGGCGTGCATGTTCGCGATCTTCCCCTTCGCGAACGGATCGAGGCTGCGCGGCGCGCTCTTGCTCGCCATGAGCGCGCGCTGGTAGACCTCTTTTGCCTCGCGGTACTTCCCGAGATCGTTGTACGTGACGGCGAGGTTGAGCGCGGCCTCTGTGTAGGCCGGGTTGATGGCGAGCGCCTGTTGGAACATGTCTTCGGCCTCGGACAGCTTGCCTTGCTGGTGATAGATGACCCCCAGCATGTCGAAGACGTCGGCGTAGGCGATGTTCTCGCGCAGGACTTCTTTTAGGCAGGCCTCGGCCTTGTCGTACTCGCGCGCGACGTAGTGCTCACGCCCGCGGACGACCAGGTCACGGACGGCGTCTTTGCCGCGGTCATCCATCGCGATCAACCAAATCGACCAAAATCAACCCTCTCAACCATGAGGAGAGCTGGCCGGCTCGCTCGCCGTCGGGGCGGGCGTCGTCGGCGTCAGCGTGGGCGGATCTTCTCCGAAGCGCTTCGTGATGAACTGGAGGTACAGCGCCGAGCGGCGCGCGTCGGGCGCCGTGGGGAACTCGTCGACGATGCGCTTGAAGGTCTCCTTCGCGCGCCGCGGATCGCCCATGTTCAGGTACGTCTCGCCGAGCGCGAGCAGCAGCTCGGGATCGCGCCCCGAGCCCGGGTAACGGCGCAGCGCCGTCTCGAGCCGGAGGGCCGCCGCCTTCGGGTGATCGCCGCGCAGATAGAAGCGGGCGACGTAGACCTCGTGATCGACGAGCCGCTGCTGGACCTGGCGGCGCAGCTCTTCCGCCTTCTTGATGTACTTCGAGTCGGGGAACTTCTTGGCGAAGTCGTTGAGCTCACGGAGCGCGTCGGAGACGGCCGACTGATCCTTCTCGTACGAAGGCGGGAGGATCCAGATGTCGTCGGGCATGTCCTTGAAGTAGCTCTCGCCGATGCGGAACGCGCAGTAGCCGTCTTCCACCTTCTCGTGCGTGGGGTGCAGGCGCGCGAACGCCTTGTACGAATCGATCGCGTCCGTGTAGTTGCCGCGCTCGAAGTGCGAATCGGCGATCGCGAGCTCGGCGAGGACGGCGTACTTCGAGAACGGGTACTTCTGTTTGACGAACTGGAAATACTTCTGCGCCTCGGGGTAGTTCTCGTCCTTGAGCTCGGCGATCCCCTTGTCGTAGTTCTGCTTCGCCGTGAGAGAGTAGGTGATGGGCTTGGTGGCTTCCTCGGACGTCGCGCAATCGGTGGAGGCGACCGCCAACAAGGAGACGACGACGAGCGCCAGCGTAGATCTCAGCACAGACGTGCAGGCGCGCGGAAACGGGGGCGACATGGCGAAACTATGGTACGTAAGCGTAGCGCCGCCGTCCACCGTCGTCGCACCTCGATTCATGCGTGATTTCGGGCATCTCTTTCTCTTGTTCGCGAGTCTCTCAGCGGGGCTCGCCGCGCACGGATGCGCGGCGCCTTCGACGCCGGGGGTGAAGGCCGAACCCGCCGCGATCTCGGCCGCGCCGACGCGAACGGGCGCCCTGGGCGCGAACCTCGCGGGCGCGCGCTGTCAGGGCGACGTCTGCATCTGCCGCAGCCGCGCGGGCGATCCCGCGGAGAAGGTGCCGCCCGACGCGGGGCACAAGCGCTTCGAGATCCGCGTCGGCGCGGGCGGCGGTCCTGCGACGTTCAGCGCGCCGACGCTGGGCGAGCTCGCGTCGACGGGCGGCACGGGCGAGTCGTGCTTCTACATCGACGTCGTGCCGGGCACGACGCACGAGGTGTCGTTCGTCGCGCGCGAGGCGAAGGCCGAAGAAGGCGTGAGCCCCGTGCTCGAGGTC
>JBBQJG010000111.1:0-16751 GCA_038325725.1 Polyangia bacterium
GGTGGCGTCGGGTCGGGGGGAAACGTGGCGGGATCGAGTGGCGCCGCCGGAGCGGCCGGGAGCGGAACGGCCGGCGCCGCTGGGGCGAGCGCGGGGAGCGGTGGTGGGACGAGCGGAGCGGCCGGGACGAGCGGCGCCGCCGGGTCGAGCGCGTCCGCCGGTACGAGCGGCGCTGCGGGAACGAGCGGCGCGGCCGGGTCGAGCGCTGCGGGAACGAGCGGCGGCGCGGCCGGGTCGAGCGCTGCGGGAACGAGCGGCGCGGCCGGTTCGGGCCCCGCGGCGGCATCGCTGCTCGAGAACCATCGATTTGTCGGCAACACCGTCCCGTGGAAGGTGAGCGGCAAGAATGCGACGTCCAACTTTTGCGTCGACGACGCTGAAGGGACGGGGACCTCCGGATCGCTCTGGCTCGGCGTCACCCTGGGCGACGTCACGCTCACCACCGAGGCCGCCGCGTTCCAATGTCTGACGACGACGGCGGGCGAAACGTTCGACGTCGACGCCGCCGTGAAGGTTCCGGATCAGTCGACGAGCCGAGGCGTCGTCGAGCTCGTCGCGTACCGCTCGGACGGATGTTGGGGCCCGGTCATGAGCGTCACCTTGTCGTCGCAGATCTCCGCGCCGACATGGGGGCACGCCAACGTCTCGGCGCAAATGCCCGCGGATGCGCAATCGGTGGCCGTGCAGCTCGTGACCGTGAAGCTCACCGGGCATGACCAGGCGGCCGCTCTCTTCGACAGCGTGCTCGTGACTCGCCGCTGAGGGGGGCATGCCGTGAAAGAACTTCGACTGCATTTGTTCCTGCTCGGCGCCTTGGGCTTCGTGGTTGCTCAGGGCTGCACGTCGCCGGGCGGACCCGACAAGATCAAGATCGGGTTCTCTCCTCCCGACGCCGCGATCGTCGTCCCCACGGACGCCGTGACGACGATGACGGGAGAGCTGAAGTGCGATCCGCTCTCGTCGTCTCAGCTCTATCCCGCGCGCGCGTCCGCGACCGCGGGCCACGTCTCGAGCGGACCCCGTACCTATTTCACGGCCGATCTCTTCGGCCGCTTCAAGACCATCTGCGGTGGTTGCCACGTCGACCTGAACCAAGGTGGCTTCGTCGTGTCACTGGACGACTTCGTCACCAAGCTCAAGTCGACCGACGTGATCGGTGCGATCATTTCGACGGATGCAACCCGCGCCTACATGCCCCCGGCCCCGGCCTTCGCACCCTTCGCGAACCGCGCGCCCACGGACCCGCTCGTCGAGCTGGTCCAGCTTCTGAAGCTCTGGATCGCTCAAGGGTATCCGGTGTCCGCGTTCAACCTTCCGGACGAAGCCAATCAGGGCTCGGTCGCGACGTTCGCGTTGACGTCCGATCTCGGCGCGAAGATGACGAACCTCGGAACCTGCGTTCCGAGCAAGCGCATGGTCGGCAGCGACGTCGCGCCCATGGACGAGCTAGACACCTTCTTCGCCAAGGCGACGGAGCTGCCGGCGACCCTCGACAAGACCGATCTCGTCACGCTCGACAGCGAAGAGCTGGCCAAGCAGGGCGTGGTCTCGTTCGCGCCGACGTATCCGCTGTGGACGGAGAACGCCGGGAAGATGCGCTACGTGCGCGTGCCGCGCGGCCAGACGATCGCGTTCGACAAGGCCACTCAGCAATTCCACATCCCGCCCAACACGCGCTTTTACAAGACGTTCCTCAAGCAGGTGAACGACGTCGAGGGACACGCGACGTGGCGCAAGATGGAGACGCGTCTCATCGTGTCGCGCCCCGACGTCAACGGGCCCGACGGCCGCGCGCAGGCGCAGGTGGCGCTGTACGGCACGTACCTCTGGAGCGACGACGAATCGACGGCGACCTTGCTCAGCGATCCGCTGCGAAACGGCAAGCCGTTCGGCGATCGCATCGTCACGTACGTCACCGACGAGGCGAAGGCCAAGGTCATCGCCGACGCCAATCCCCGCGACCTGCAGCGTGAGCTCAAGAACGCGGATCTGATCCGCCATTACGCCTTCCCCGGCGCCATTCGGTGCGTGGCCTGCCACATGGGCAGCCCGAGCCAGAGCTTCGTCCTCGGCTTCACGCCCCTGCAGCTCGCGCGTAGGCCGACGGGCGTGGGTGGCCTGTACGAGCCCGCCATGGGCGACGAGCTGACGCAGGTGCAACGGCTCATCGACTACGGCGTCATTAGCGGCATCTCGTCTGTCGACGACATCCTGCCGCTCGAGGTGTCGCAGGGCACGCGCGCGGCCCGCGGACCCGAAGAGCTCAACGCCCAAGCGTACATGATCGGGAATTGTTCTCACTGCCACAACCCGCGTGGCCTCCCGACGATCAAACAGCCGTTGCTCGCCGACAAGCTCAACTTCCTCCCGAGCCCGACGGGCGGCATCTTCCAGTTCCCCTTGGATCGCGTGAGTCCGATCCGGCACCGAGGCCTCGAGCAGGACGTTCCCATTCCGTACATCACGCCCTCGCTCTACGATCAGCCGCGCGACTACATCGATTCGAAGGCCTTCTGTCCCGATGGGACGGATGCGTTGGGTACCAACGGCAGTTGTTGGGCGGCTGGCGCCAACGGCAGCCCCGTCTGGATCTTGGCGCCGTGGCGCAGCCTCATCTATCGCAACACCGAGACGCCCTTCGACTACTTCGAGGACTACGTTCCGTTCCCGCATATGCCGCTGCACAGCCCCGGGTTCGACTGTCGGGCGCCCAAGATCTTCGGCGATTGGATGGTGAGCATTCCCGCCGCGCTCGTCGACAAGAAGAGGCCAGAAGACCAGTACCAAGGACGCGCGGGGCTCTACTTCAACGCCAACGACGATGTTCAACCGTACCGCGAGGTCCTGCCCGACGACCCGGCCTACAGCATGGCCCTCGAGGATGCCAAAGAACGGCTCGCCGAGTACCACGCGGGTCCTCGCTACAACTTCTGTCCGTCGACGTACACCGCCGACATCATCGATCCGGTGGTCGTCGCGCAGGTCAACAATCACCTCGATGTCTCGCCCGACACGGGACGCTTCACCGATCCGACGGACCCGACGAAGCTGACCATGCCCATCCTGGCCGTCCCCATTCGGCCCAACTTCTTTTCGTTCGACGATACGGATCCTCCCGGGCCCTGGTATCCGCGCAATCCGCTGTGGGACCCGGGCATTGTCGATCCGACGAAGATCTCGACGGTCGTCGCGCAGACGATCCCGGACGCGACGAGGACCCAGGAGAGAGGCGATCTGACGCGGGTGCTCGAGGAGCTCGGGAACGTCCGTCTCACCGACGACGTGCGGGCCAACCTTCTCAAGGAGGTCCCGTCTGGCCTGTGGGACGCTTCGAACCCCGCGTGCAAGTTCGACGGCGTCCCGAAGGTGTCGGACTTCAGCCCGACCGACCGCCCGTCCTGGATGGACATCGCTCACGCGCCGCCCGCGGCGCCGGTGTTCATGCAGTCGGCGGGCGCCGCGGTGTTCACGACCATTTGCTACAACTGCCACGGCGTTCAGGCCGATTCGAAGGGCCTGCTATCGGACGCCATCGTGAACCTCACGGGCGGTGACGCCCGCGTCGCCAACTTTCGCGACGGGTTGTTCGGGCCGCTGTCGGATCCGGGCGCCAATCGCACGCGGGTTTTCAAGGACTACGCCGACAAGCTTCACCTGACGCCCGACGATTTGGCCGTCCGCTACATGGCCTACATGGCCCTCGGCGGAACGCAGAAGCACCTGCCGCAGCCGGTCCTCCGGCAGGTGGCGCAGGCCCCCGTCTTCGGCAAGCTGCGCGTGAACCTGTCGCTGCTCGGCTCGGCCGACATGCTCCAGCTCGGGTTGGCGTTGTGCGGTCAAATCGCGACGACGGACAAGAACGTGTCAATCCCGCTGACCGACCTCATCGGCGGGCGCATTCGGTGGAGTCAATACACCGGCCTCATCGAGACGTCGGGAGACGCCGACCTGTGGCTGCGGCTCTGCAACCTCAACAACCGACCGATCGTGCGCGTGCCCATCGTGACTCGGGGATGGACGACGAGCACCTCGCCCGGTGAGCTCATCATCGACGGATATTCCCTGTATTGGGGCGACGCCAAGGGCGCGGACGGCAAGTCGCTGTATCCTGACAGCGCGCCCGTCATGGACGATCACGGCCGCATCCATCGGGGAATCACCGCCGACAATCCGTTCCCGATCTGCGTCGAGAAGCCGAGCGATCCGGCGATCGTCAGCCACGCCGACACCGTGCTCAAGGCGCTCGCGGTGTCGGGCACGGGGCCGAGCATTCCCTATTGTCCGGACGGCTTCGTGACGGCCGCGAACCAACTCGGGTTCGACGCCAGCTCGCCCGACCACTCGTTCTTCGACGCCGAGCGATGGGCCGCGCGCGGCACCATCAACGCGGCGATGGCCGTGTTCCTCTACCTCGATCAGATCGAGCGCGATCCGAGCAAGCGCAAACCGCTCTACAACCAATGCGAGCTCCTCGGAGCAGGAAATAAATGACGTCGCAGCTGCCTTCGCCTCCGCCTTCTCCCCTGCCCTCGCGGGCGCCCGCGGGGCGTGCGCTCGTGACCTTGGTGGCGCCGGCGCTCGTCGCGCTCTTGCTGCTTCGCGTGGCCGTCCCGTCGCGGCTCGAAGGGGCGCGGGGCGGCGCGCTCGGGTTCCTGGCGACCTTGGGCGACGAACAGTCGCTGCTCGTCTTCGTCGCGCTGTTCATTCTTCTCGCCGAGGTGGGGCGGTACTGGTATCGACGCCGTCGCCCAGAACTCGAGCCCGCACCCGCCGGCAAGCGCAAGGTCGTTCGGTTCGTCTTCGTCGTCGCGGCCCTGGCGGCCACGGCCTTCTTCGTGCGCAGCTCGGTGGCCGGCGTCGTCCGCGTCGTCGGGCCGTCGATGTTGCCGACGCTGGAGATTGGCGATCGCGTCCTCGTCAACCGCGTCGCCTACGGCTTCTCGGCGCCGTTCGGCAAGGTCAAGGCTGCGAGCGTGCCCGCCCCGCGCCGCGGAGATCTCGTCGTGTTCAACGCGACCCTGCCGGGGACGTCCGACGGACCCCAACGCTTGGTCAAGCGCGTGCTCGGCGTCGCGGGCGATCAAATCGACGCGGACCAAGGACTGCTTCGCATCAACGGCTGGTCGATTCCTTTCTGCGACGCCGGCCCGTACGTCGTCATGGCTGGCCGCCTCACGGTGCGCGGCCGCCTCTCGGTGGAGTTCTTGGGCGACCAGACCTACCTCACGGTCCGCAAACCTTCGGAGACGCCGTTCCCGGCTTACACGGTCAAGCCCAACGAGGTCTTCGTCGTCGGCGACGATCGCGGGCTCAGCAGCGATTCGCGGCTGTGGGCCGATTCGGCCGGCGCGGGGGTCCCGATCGCCGCGCTCGAGGGACGCGTGTCGCGCGTGCTGGTCGGTTCGTTGCCAGACGGACGCCTGGATCTGTCGCGCCTGCTCGCGCGGCCGCTCGCGCTCGAGGTTCGTCAGCCCCACCTCGACCTGACCGAAACAACCAAACGCATCGAGTCGTGCCTCAAGAGCCGGCCCGTCGAGACCTCGCCGCCCGCGCCGATGGTCGCGACGGCGGCGCGCTAGAGGTAGTAGTGCAGCTGCGCGAAGAAGGTCTTCGCGGCGACGCCGCCGCTCGGCACGTCGGCGCGGACCATGACCTGGGCCTCGACGTGCGCATACGGGAACCAGCTGAGCAGGGCCGATCCCGCGGTCCACGCGGCCTGTTGAACGGCGAGATCGTCCTGGAAGCGCTCGGCGACGAACGTCGCCACGAGGCCGCGAATCGGCAGGAGTGAAAGCCCCGCCGCGGAGACGAACTGTTCACGGCTGCTGTTGATCGCGTCGACGTTGACGCGGACGAGATCGCCCTCGGCGAACAGCAACGTCTTGAGGCGTGCGACGTAGACCTTGCCGACGCCGCCGACGACGATCCGCTTCGCGTCGGGACCGACGGCGTACTTAGCCTGCGCCGCGAGCGCGGCGATGTCCCCCAGCGTGTGCTCGTAGTAGGCGGCGACGCCGTTCGAGTCGCCGCCGATGTGGCGAACGTAGTCGCGCATGAACGCCGTGACGTGAAGCTCGGACGCCTCGCCGATGAAGCCGCCCGACACGTTGTACGTCTCCTGCAACGTGTTCAGGCCGAGATCGCGGCGGATGTACATGAAGTGCTCGGCGGGCCGCAGACCGAAGGGCGCGAAAAATCGTCCCGCGCGCACGTAGACACCGTGGCTCTCGGGTTGCCACGTCAGATAGTGCTCGCGAGAGATGAACCGCGAACCGTCGACGGGCTGGTAGTTCTGCGGCGGGACCAGCTCGCTGTCGGAGCGAAGCTGGCCGCGGAAGCCGCCCGTCGCGCTCAGCGAGAGGCCCTTGCCGAATGCGAAGCGTGCGGTGAGGTCCGCCTGCATCGGGAAGATCGCGTTCGTCGGTCCGTTCGGATCCTGGACGTCGCGGTACGCGTAGGCGCCGCGCAGGTCGCCGCCGAGCGCCAACCAAGATGGCAAGGTCGCGGCGCCATGCAGGAAGGCGCCGTCGCCGCCGAACGTCGACAGGTCCTCGCCGGCGGCGTCGCGGCCGTAGCTGTTGAGGAGGCCGCCGCCGGCCGGCGCGTAGTGGCATTGGTTGCAGCGCGTGTTGCCCGTGCTGAGCTGCCACTGCGGATAGGCCTCGGCGCGGCCAGCGCCCAGCACGGTCACGAAGAACGCGACGAAGGCGAACGCGATGAAAGTGAACGCGCTGCGCCGCATGCGAGGCGCGATTGATAGCCCGTGCGGCCCGCGTCGACGCGCAACGATTCTGTGAAACCGCCACGGGCGGCGTCCACGATTTTCACACGACCGTCGCAGCGGCCGCGCGCGCCGACGGTGTACGAGAGAGCCGACCCAGATGGCGATGCGAGGCAGGCGCGGGGCAATCCTCGTCGTTGGGGCGATCGGCCTCCTGGCCGCGGGATGCGGCGGCTCCGCGCCCGGCGGTTCGGGCGACGTGCTGCTGACGATGACCGTCTCGGTCGACATCGCGGTCCAAGCGGTGGGCTATACGATCGCCGACAAGGTCCATCCCGCGCTCCACGGGACGGTGACGGTTCCGAAGCCGCAGCAGCCTCTCGTCAAGCTGCTGCATCAGGTGCCCCCGAGCGATGCCTACGTCGTGACGGCGCACGCGGTGTCCGTCGACGGTCAGCACGTCTGTGACGGCACAGCGTCGTTCAAGGTGGCCAAGGCGGCGATGACCCGCGTCGAGGTGCTGCTCACGTGCACCGGTCCGGGTCGCGTCGTCGTGGGCATCG
The DNA here is from genome assembly GCA_038325725.1 of Polyangia bacterium. Lineage (GTDB taxonomy): Bacteria > Myxococcota_A > Polyangia > Fen-1088 > Fen-1088 > DASZFV01. The sequence goes on from JBBQJG010000111.1 coordinate 7,285, forward strand.
GCGTCAGCTGTCACGAATCGCCGCTCGTCGCCTTCGTCGTGTCGCCCCTCGTCGCGCCCGTCGGCAAGTACGTCATCGGTCGCGCCGTCGCCACGCGGCCCGACGGGGGCCCGCTGACGTTCGCTTGGTCGGCGTCCTCGGGCACGTTCACGGCTCCGACGGAGGCGCAGACCGATTTCACGTGCACCCGGCCGGGCCCCGTCGAGGTGACGTTGAAGGTCCAAGACGACGAGCAATGCCAACAGAGCCCCTCGGTCGTCGTGACTTGCCTCGAGGGGGACCAGGATTCGGGCGTCGAGCCCGACGCCGCGTCAGACGGCGGCGCCGACTGATCTCAGGGAGGCGCGAGACAGTCGACCCCGATGTCATGGCTCTCCTGGCAGGTGTCGGCGGCGGCGATCAAGTTGAGCGTGATGTGACCCGGCGCCGAGCACAGGTACGTGGTCTGGGCCGCCTCGGGATCGTCGAAGCTCCCGAAGGGGGCGCTCCACGCGTAGCCGAGAATCCCGATGTCGGCATCGAGCGGGGTCGCCGCCAGATTGATCGTTCCGCCGACGGAAGCAGACAGCGGTGCGACCGAGTAGGAAACGAGGCGGACGTTGCCGGAGCAAGCGAGGGCGACCGTGATGATCACCTTGCCGTCGCCAGCGGCGACGCACTCGAGGTCGAGGTGCACGCGCGTCGTCGCGTTCCTGTGGACGCTGACCTTCGTCGCGCGCCGACACGCCAAGCGTTTGTCGACCGACGTCGCGCTGACGTCGAGCGCGTAGTCGTCGCCCACGGGGACGTTCGTGATGAGCGACTCCCACGTCTCTTGCGGCCGCGCCGTCTTCACGCTGCCCGCGATCGGCGCGATGCCGTGACCCGTGACGACATACGACAGTTGATCGACTTGCGCCTTCGCAGGCACCGTGACGCTGAGCGCGATGCTGCCCCAAATTGTGTGAACGGAGCGGTTGCAGGCGGGCGCCGACAGGCCCAACGCGATCAGTGCGGCGACGAGCCCCAGCCGGCCCTTGGTGAGCGTTCGCATGTCGGTCGTTCGGGCGCGCGCCGCGCGCCGCTCACTGGTACCTCGGCGGTCGCCGGCCTCCGTGCGACGGTCGCGTGACATCGGGGGTCGTCATCGTTCCGTCACGCAATCGAAACACGGCGTCCGGGAGGCCGGCATTAGGCTCGCGACCCGACCGATCGGAGATTTACCCATGCGCGCCGCCCCCCTTTTCTTTGGCCTTGCCGTGCTCATCGCGGGCGTTTCGCTCTCGGCGTCGCGGCCGCGCGCCGCCGCGCTCGTCGATCTACCGCGCGCCGTGCCGACGGCGAAGCTCTCTCAGCAGGTGGGGCTCACGGAGATCTCCGTCGAGTACGACTGCCCGGCCGTCAAGGGCCGCAAGATTTGGGGAGGCGTCGTTCCGTTCGGCGCGATCTGGACCATGGGCGCGAACCCGGCGGCCCGGATCAAGTTCAGCAAGGACGTGACGCTCGGCGCACAGGCCGTGCCGGCGGGGACGTACTGGTTGCTCGCGCTGCCGACGAAGACGACGTGGACCGTCATGCTCAACAAGAGCGCGGAGCCGATCGCGTCGGAGCGCGACTACAAGCCCGAGTTCGACGTCGCGCGCATGAAAGTGTCGCCGAAGGCGGACGCCCACCAAGAGCGCCTCATGTTCTCGTTCTCGGAGCTCACGGACGATCACGCGTCGTTGAATCTCGAGTGGGAGTCGCTGCGCGTGTCCCTGCCGATCCAGGTGAACACGACCCAGCAGATGCTCTCGTCGATCAACGGTCTCGACGAGACCTGGCGCTCCTTCGCCAACGCGGCCCGCTACATGTTGGAGACGAAGCGGGACTACGACGCGGGGCTCAAGTACATCGACCAGGCCTTGGCGCTGCGCGAAGACTGGTACTGCCTGTGGGTCAAAGGCGCGCTGCTGGCCGCCAAGGGAGACTTCGGCGCCGCGCGCGACTGGGCCGTCAAGGCGCGCGACCTCTCCGAGCGCGTCGGCAACGGCGCCGCCCTCGCACCCGATCTCGCGAAGGCCATCGCCGAGTGGGGACGCAAGAGCGGTCACCCCGATGCCGAGGCCCGCGTCCTCAAGACGAGTGACGGCGCGCCGCCGCCCCAGGCCCAGGCCTCAAACGCGGAGCCGCCGCCTTTCGCGCCCCAGGTGTTGAAGGAGCCCTCCAGCAAGGAGACGTCGACGGGCAAGGACGCCCCCGAAGTTCCGGCGAGCGATCCCCCCCTGCGCCGGGCCCGCCTGCGTCATCGCTGAACAATTTGTTCGCGGGTTGTTTCACGCCCGCCATGCGCGGGCCGCCGCCGTGTCACACGGGCCGGTTAGGGTGGGACCCCAATCAGATGACGATAGGGAAACTCCTGAAAATTCCGGACCTGCGGCAAACGTGCCGCACGAAGATGTTGGCGCACCTGTCCGACCTTCACATGGGCCGCAGCGTCGAAGACGACGGCCAGGCCGAAAGGCTCGCGCGCGCGCTCGTCGAGCTCGGCATCGATCACGTGCTCGTCACGGGCGACATCACGCACCGCGGACGCCGCCGCGAGTTGGACCTCTTTCACGAGACCTTCGGCGCGTTGCTCGCGCAGGGCCGCGTCACGGTCATTCCGGGCAACCACGACCGCCTCGGCGACGACATGGGCGAAGCGATCATGCCCGGCCCGCGCGTTCAAACCTTCACCGAAGACGGCCTGCACATCGTGCGGGTCAACTCGACGGGCGATCACAACCGCTCTTGGATCCAGGGACACGGCATCCTGCACGAGGCCGACCTCGACGCGATCGACGTCGCGCTCGACGAGACGCCGCGGGATCACCTGGCCGTCATCGCGCTGCACCATCACGTCGTGCCGCTGCCGGAAGAGCACGCGGCAGAACGTCTCTCGAATTTTCTCAATTTACCGTTTACGATCGAGCTCGGTCGTGGACGAGAGCTTTTGCAAAGACTTCGGGGGCGGTGCGGGCTGGTCCTGCACGGTCACCGTCACGTTCCCCGCGGCGTACGCCTGCAGGAAGGCATGCACACGGTCCAGATCTTCAACGCCGGCAGCTCGACGATCCTGGGCGGCGCGCGCGTGTTCGAGCACGCGGGGGGCGTCCTCGTGAACAGCCCGTGGTGGCTCGAGACCTCGGACGCGCCGGGGCAGGGCGTGTCCTGGGCCGCGACGCCGTCCGTGTCGCACGATCGCGAGTGGCGGGTCGCTTGAAGTGGTGACGGCGAAGCGTTGACGAAGCCGCCGCCGCTCGTCGTCGCCGTCGAGATGGGCTTTGGCCACCTGCGCGCGGCCGACGCCGTCGCGCGGGCGCTCGGCGTCCCGTTGATGCACGCCGATCGGGCGCCGCTCGCCGACGCGGCCGAGCAGGCGCTGTGGGTGCGCACGCGGCGGTCGTACGAACGGACGTCGCGGCTGTCGCAGTGGCCCGTGCTGGGCGTGCCGCTCAAGGCCGCCCTCGACGCGGTGACGCACATTCCGCACCTGCACCCGCCGCGCGATCTGCGCGCGCCCACGCTCGCGACCCGCTTCGTCGAGCGCCTCATCGAGCGCGGGCTCGGACGCGGCCTCGCCGACATCCTCAAGCGGGACGGCGCGCCGCTCTTCACGAGCTACTTCGCGACGGCGCTCGCCGCCGATCACCACGGCGCCCCCGACGTCAGCTGCCTCGTCACGGACTCCGATCTCGCGCGCGCGTGGGTCGCACGCGACGGCGCCCGCGGCGCCCTCCGCTACTTCGCGCCGTCAGAGCGCGCGGCCCGAAGGCTCGCGGCCTACGGCGTGCCCGTCGAGCGCATCGTCATGACGGGCTTCCCGCTGCCCGACGAGCTCGTCGGCGGGCCGGACCTCACGATCCTCAAGCGCCACCTCGCGCGCCGCCTCGGCCGTCTCGATCCGCGCGGCGTCTTTCGCGCGCAGCAGGGGGACGAGGCGCGCCGCGTGCTCGGCCTGTCCTCGGAGCCCGACGGCGAGGCCCCGCTGCTCGTGTTCGCCGTTGGAGGAGCCGGCGCGCAGGCGTCGCTCGCGCGCCAGTTCCTGCCGTCGCTGCGGCCGCTCGTCGAGGCGCGCCGCCTGCGCGTCGCGCTGCTCGCGGGCACGCGCCCGACCGTGGCGCGCCTGTTCGAGCAGCTCGTCGCGCGTCACGATCTCGTGGGCCATCCGGGCGTGCGCGTCGTCGTCGACCCGAACCTCGACACGTACTTCCGCACGTTCAACGCGCTGTGCGCCGAGGCCGACATCCTGTGGACGAAGCCGAGCGAGCTGACGTTCTTCGGCGCGCTCGGGCTGCCGCTGCTGCTCGCGCCCGCCGTCGGCATCCAGGAGGTCTACAACCAGCGCTGGGCCGTCGAGAACGGCGCGGCGATCGTTCAGCGCGAGCCGCGCGCCGCCGGTGACTGGCTGTCCGAGTGGCTCGACGAGGGCACGCTCGCGGCGGCCGCGTGGAACGGCTTTATGCGGTTGCCGAGGCAGGGTCTGCCTCGGATTCTGCAGGCGTTGGGAACAGCGCCCGCGAATCCAGACGAAGCACGCTCCCCGGAAGTACCGTCAGGCGGTGCGAGCGCCACACGATCGAGTGGTTCGTGAGGCCGTAGACCCACGCGCCCGCCGCCAAGAGGTCCTTGAGCGGCGTCGCCAGCAGGGCCCACGCCGCGAACGAGCTGCCGCGCAGGACGCGCCCCGCGCCCGCGTCGAGCGCGACGCGCGCGAGCGCGCAAGCGAGCCACGCCACCGCGGTGGTTCGCCCCGGATCGAGAACGAGCGCCGCCGTCGCGAGCAGCATCGGGTTGAGCAGCAGCATGCCGAGGTACGCGGGGAGGCCGGCGCACTGGCGCTGCATGACGCTCCAGCGCGCGTAGCGCTTCACGAAGCCGCCCACCGAGCGGCGCAGCGACACGCAGCGCACGACCGAGCGGGCGAGCACGACGCGCTTGCCCAGCTTGTCGGGGATCATGCGACCGAGCACGAAGTCCTCGGCGAGCACGTCCTTGACGACGCCAAAGCCGCCGAGCGCTTGCACGTCGCGCCAGCGCATCGCCATCGACTTGCCGACGACGTAGTCCTTGCCGAAGAGCGCCTTGGCCGCCGTGAGCGCGGGCGTGATCGAGCCGGAGATGTGCATGTTGTCGAGCGCCGAGCCGAGGCGCGCGCCGTACTGATCGTCGCCCTGACCCACGATGGGGTGGGTCACGAGGCCGACGCTCTCGTCGCCCAGCAGCGCCGCGATCTCATCGAGGTACGTCGCGGGCACGCGCGTATTCGAGTCGCTGATGACCAAGAGCTCGTAGCGCGCCGCGCGCGAGAGGGTCATGAGCTGGTTGACCTTCGGGTTGAGCCCCGGCTCTCCGCGCTGCAGGACGACGCGGAAGCGTCGCGGCCAGTGGCGCGCGACGGCGAGCGCCGTCGGGTAGGCGGCGTCGCGCGCGTCGCGCACGCCCAGCAGCACCTCGTACTCGGGATAGGGCAGGTTCGCGAACGTCGACAGGTTCTGCATCAAACGATCGTCGAGGCCGCACAGCGGCTTCAAGATCGAGATCGGCGGCCGCGCCTTGCCGTTCGCGCTCTCGATGCGCCCGCGCACGTGCCGTCGCAACACGGCGACGTGGACGACGAGCAGCGCGAGCCCGACGGCTGTCGCTCCCACGAGCCCGATCGCGACGAGATGCTGAAAGTTGCTCACGTCACCAGCCTAAGGGGCCCTCGAAACAGGCCCGTTCAGCCCGCGCGACGCGCGCGTGACGCTTTCGTGACGGTTAAGCTTGGTCGCCGACGACGACGGGGTGCTCGGCGGAGAGCCGGTAGCCCATGCCGCGCACCGTCTCGACGAGCGTGCCCGCGTCGCCCAGCTTGTCGCGCAGCCGCTTGACGTGGGTGTCGACGGTGCGTGTCGACACGCCGGGCTTGTAGCCCCACACGTCCTCGAGCAGATCCTCGCGCGAGCGGACGCGGCCGCGGTGCTCGACGAGGTAGATGAGCAGCCGCATCTCCATGGCGCTCATGTGCACCTCGGTCGCGTTCACGAAGACGTGGTAGCCGTCGACGTCGACCTCGAGAGGACCGACGACGTAACGTCGGCGCGTCGCGGGCGTCGGCGCCGGATCCGTGCCGCCGGGACGGCCGCGTGACCGCATGATGGCGTTCACGCGCAGCACGAGCTCGCGCACGCTGAACGGCTTGACGACGTAGTCGTCGGCGCCGAGCTCGAAGCCGACGACGCGATCGATCTCGTCGCCCTTCGCCGTGAGCATCACGATCGCCGGCTGCGGCGTCGACCGATCGGCCGCGCGGATGCGCCGGCACACCTCGGTCCCGGGGATGTCGGGCAGCATGAGGTCGAGCAGAATGACGTCGGGGAGAAAGCCCTGCGCCTCGGCGAGGCCGTCGAGGCCCTTCTCGGTGGCGTGCACGACGAACCCCGCCGCTTCGAAGTTGTAGGTCAGAAGCTCACGAATGTCGGGCTCGTCCTCGACGACGAGCACCCTGCGCTCCGCGTTTGCTTCTGGGGTCATTGCGGCCCGACAGTAGAGAACGGCGGTGACAGACTGATGACGTCCATGAAAACTCCCGGAAAATAGGGGTCGAACAGACCCGGAAGGACAGTGCTTCCGCGCGGCGTCACGGACGGACTCACGGTCGCACTTCGACGAGGGCCTCGGAGAAGTCGATGCCGCCCCGGCTGTCTCGCAGGACGATCCAGAAGTGGACGTTCATCGTCGTCGTCGTCGCGGGCGCCGTCCACCGGTTGCGGGTCGTAAGCTCGGTCTCCGACTCGGAGCGGCCCGTGCGATCGTGCTCGAAGGTGCCGTCCGTCGCGTACCACGAGACGCTGATCGCCTCGCGGTGCAGGTCGATTGTCCGGGTCGAGATGTTCCACACGGGAAATGCTTCGGGCGAGTCGGCAGACCAGCTCACCTCCAGGTCGTAGGGCGAATTCGCGCCGACCCACGTCGCGGGCGCCGTCGGCGGGAGCGGCGCCGCAGCCATCGGCGCGCGCGCGAACAGCGACACGGGCCCGCCGTCGGGATCGAGCGTGAGCCCGGCGATCGTCGGGTTCTGGTTGAGCTTGTACATGTCGTTGAACTGGCCCGTGAGATCGGGCGGCGCGTTCGTGAGGCGACACTTGATGCGCTCGAGCGCGAACGCGATCGACTCCGCACCGTCCGCGCCGAGGCGCGCGCGCACGGGCTGGTAGAAGCCGCCCGTGGCGTCCGGATCGTGTGGGCGCAGGGGGATCATCGTCTTCGGGTCGATGTCGGACTGGGGACCGAAGCGCTTGCAGGCGCCGTCGGGCATGTCCGCCTTGAACGTCGTGCCCGTCATCTCGGGCGAATCACCGGGATCGGTCGGGTCCTGAGCGAGATCGAGGCAGCCCGCGGCGACGGCGTTGCCCTCTGCGGGCGGTTTGCGCTTGTCGCACTGGTGCCACGCGACGCTCGGCATCGCGACCCGGCCATCTTTGCTAGCCGCGAGGATGTCGTAGACGACCGACGTGTTCTCGGCGGCCTCGGCGGGCACGCCGCGGATGGCGAGGATGCGCGGCTCGGGGGCGTCGACGATCGACGGCGGGCTGCCGAGGTCGGGCTTGCACGCCGCCGTGAGGAGGAGCGGCGCCGCCCACGCGAGCGCTTGCCATGCGGTGAGACGTTTCGTCATCTCAGAACTCCACCCGCGCGCCGAGCACGGCGAGCGTCGGCAACCCCGTGATGTAGCCCTTCACGTTGAATTGCGGGTTGTAGATGATCTCTTCCGGGTTCTTGCGGTTCGTGACGTTCTGAACGTCGAGGAAGAGGTTGAGCTTGGCGCGGCGCAGGACCCACGACCGCTCGAACCGCGCGTCGACCTGATAGAACGACGGCAGCCGCACCGAGTTGTGCACGCCGAAGATGGGGTCGTACTCGTCGCTGCCGACGAGGAAGCTGCCGACGACGGGCGTGCGCGGCGCGCCCGTCGTGTAGCGGAAGCGCGCGCCGCCCTCCCAGCCGTGACCGAACTGGTAGCTCGCGAGCACGGCGAGCACGTGGGTCTGGTCGTAGTCGAACAAGCGCCAGGCCTGATCGGCGTGATCGCGGCGCTCGCTGCGGATGAGCGAGTACGTGACCCAACCGAAGAAGCCCTTCGTGAGCTCCTGGCGCAGCAGCGCTTGGACGCCGTAGCTGCGGCCGATGCCGTCCTGCGTGAGCGACTGCGCGACGGACGGCGAGGGCGATTCGCTGCGCGAGACGAGATCGTAGAGCTTCTTGTAAAAGCCGACGACCTCGAAGGTCAGCGTGGGCCGCAGCTTGAACGAGGCGCCGCCCGAGGCGTGCAGCGCGCGCGAAACGTTGATCGTCGGGTTGCCGAAGACGGGGCTCATGTCCTCGACGTCCGGCGGTTGTCCGTAGATGCCGCCGCCCGCCGTGAGCGAGAAGCGCTTCGTCGCCCTGAAGGTCGCGACGAGGCGCGGGTTGGGCGCCCAGCGCAGCGCCGTCCATCGCTTGCCGCCCGGCACCGGGTTGTTGGGCAGCTCGAAGCGTTCATAGCCGCGCGGCGCGCTGTTCTCGCTGCGGGGCAGGCTGTGCGTGCCCTCGATGAGCACGGGATCGAAGCGCAGGCCCGGCAGCAGCGTGAGGCGTCCCGCGACGATCTCGCCCGTGACGAACGGCGCCGCGTCGGTGAGCGTGACGCCCCAATCGTCGACGCCGATCTCCTTGGGCGGCAGCTGCCCGAACACGACGATGTCGCCTTCGCGCGACGGCAAGTTCTGCGAGCCGACTCGGTGAGCCGAGTACGCGCGGGCCTGCAGGTCGAGGCCGAAAGAGAGCGTCGTGCTCGCGGCGAGCTTGCGGCGGTAGGCGCCGCGCACGCCGTAATGCCACGTATCGACGGCAACGCCGATGTGTTGCGCCGTCGCGCCGTTGCCGAAGACGAGGTCGGAGCTCGACGTGTCGCGCCCGAACGACGGCGTCACGATGACGCTCGACCCGTCGGGCAGCAGCCGCGAGTAACGAATGATGAGGCGCTTGTACGACGAATCGCTGTTCTGGCCGCGGTCCTGCGCCGGGTCGGCGGCGGGGATGCTGCGGTGCAGGTGGTCATCAGAGGCGAGGAACGTCGCGGCGATCTCCTCGTCGTGGCGGAGCGAGAGCGTCGCGCGCGCCTGGTAGTCGTCGTAGCGCGGGATCGGCACGAACTCGCCGACGTCCTTCGATCCCACGCCCTGGAGCACGCGGTCGAGGTAGCTGATGCGCCCCGCGAGAGCGAGCCGGAGCTGCGGCGTGAGCGCCGCCGAGACCATCGCCGACGTGTCGATGACGTCGGCGGCGACGTAGCCGTGGACGCCCTCTTTTTGCAGCCGCCCGAGCTCGATCTTCACGAGGCCGCCGAGTCCGCGGCCGTACTCGGCGCCGTACGAGCCCGGCGACAGATCGATGGAACGCACGAGATCGGAGTTGATCGTCGAGCGCAGGCCGCCCACGTGGTA
>JBBQJG010000112.1:0-16686 GCA_038325725.1 Polyangia bacterium
CGCGAGCGCCAGGTACTGTTTGCGCCCCGCCGCCGGCTCGCGCCCCGCCGCGACCTCGGCGATGCGGAAGCGCGCGACGGCGACGTCGACGAATGGAGACGTGTGGTGCGCCGCCGCCGCGAGCACGCGCGCATAGCCCGCCGCCGCCTTCGCGCGATCGCCTTCCATCCAGAGGCAATCGGCGATGCGCGCGGGCGCGAGCTCGGCGGGGCGGCCCGCGCCGTGGGCGGCGCGCCCGAAGTCCTCGCGCGCCGCGCGAAAGGCGCCGAGGTAGAACTCGCTCTCGGCGAGGAGGTACCGCGCCCAATCGTCGGTGCGCAGCCCGTGGCCGACGGCGCCCGCGAGCGCTTGCGTCGCCGTCTCATAGTCGCCGGCGCGATAGGCGTGAAAGCCGCGCGCGAGCAAGAGCACCTGGGCTTTGCCGACCGGCTTGCCCGGACCCGGGGCGGGCCCCTTCGCGAGGGCCGGCGCGCCCGCGAACAGCACGGTCAGGGCCGCTGCGATCCCGACGCGCCTCACGTTCTCGACGGTAACACCGGCGCGCGCGCAACCGAAGCTTCGCGCCGCCGATGAGCTTCCACGTCCGCTCGGTTGTTGCTGGCCACGCGGGCGCAAAATCAGTGTAAAAGGAGAGCCGCGATGGGAAGCATCAACAAGGTCATCTTGATCGGCAACCTGGGCGCCGATCCCGAGCTGAAGTACACGCCGTCGAGCCGCGCGCTCTGCAACCTGCGGATCGCGACGACCGAAGTCTTCAAGGACAAGGCGGGCGTCAAGCAGGAGAAGACGGAGTGGCACCGCGTGACGGTCTGGGGCGACCAGGCCGAGAACTGCTCGAAGTACCTGGCCAAGGGCCGCTCGGTCTACGTCGAGGGTCGGCTCCAGACGCGCACTTACGACAAGGAAGGCCAGAAGCACTACGCGACCGACATCGTCGCTGATCGCGTCGTCTTCCTCGGTGGTGGCGGCGGCGGTGGCGGTGGTGCCCCCGGCGGCGGAGGCGGTCGTGGCGGTGGCGGCGGTGGTGGCGGCGGCGGCGGTCGTCCGAGTGACGGCGGCGGCGACGACATGGACATGGGTGGCGGCGGCGGCACGCCTCCCGGCAGCGACGACGACATTCCGTTCTGAGCCGAAGCTCGAAGGTTAGACCCTCGACGGGCGAGGTCCGAGAGGGTCTCGCCGGTCGGCCTTTTAGCGCGCGGGCGGACGACGTGCGATGCACCTCGTCCGTCGGTGGCGCGCCATTCGACTCCGGATTGGCCTTGCCCGTGGCGCGCGCATACGGTCCAATCACCCCATCGGAGGCAGAATGACCCTGAAGCTCGATAGACTCGCTTTCCTTCTTGTCTGTGGCGCTGCGGGGTTGGGGGCGATCGGGTGCGGGGGCGGCGGTGCGAAGAGCTACAACGACGCGTCGTTCGGCAACGACGCGAAGACTGACAGCAAGGACACGGGGACCAGCCCCGACGGCGGCACCAGCTCCGATGCGGCCGCCGAGGCGTTGCCGGACCCCGCTCCGGGCGTCGGCAGCCACCTCGTCTACGGCGGCGACTCGGTCGAGCTCGTCGGCAGTGGCAACGATTCGTGCACGAATCAGGTGCCGTACTCGACCGATCGTTGGTGCGCTTTCGCGAAGCCGGGCACGGGCAGCAACGTCGAGCTGTGGGTCATCAACGCGACTCAGGCCGCGGCGGGCGTCGCGATCAAGTGCAACACGACGGACGCGAACTGCCTCCGGATGACGAGCGGCCTGCTGGACGACCAGAACTTCCACTTTCGCATCCACCGGTTCGACGGCGACTCGCTGATCTTCTCCGAGGGCATCCGGGGCGGCTCGACCGGCGACATCTTCGCGTGGCGTCCGGGCTGGTCCGCGCCGCGCAAGCTCACGTCGCAGACGGGCGAGCTCTGCATCGGCAACAAGGCGTCGAGCACCGTCGTGTGCATCGACAACGTCGTCATCGACGCGGCCAAGACGGGGAAGCTCGATTTCCACGGTGGCGCTCTCGACGATCCGAACGGCGGCCTTTTGCCCCTCGTCGATACCTTCATCTTCCACACGGCGGGCGACGCGACGACCGATCTGCAGCGCTACGAGTGGGACATCTCTCCCGACGGCCGCTACTTCGCGTGGTCGGGGCGCTACGACGTCGCGGGCAAGGAGACGTTGAAGGTCCAGAAGGTAGGCGAGGCGACGAGCGCGACGGTCGCGACGGACGTCTCGGCCTGGACGATCTCGAACGACGGCGCGAAGTGGTACTGGCTCAACACGTTCAACTACAACGCCGACGCCCCGGCGGGCGGGCTCGAGAGCGCGCCTTTCCCGGCGGGAATGCCGTCGAAGGCCCTCGCCACAGCGGTCGGCGACTACTTCCAGGCTGGCAAGACGAACGGCCTCGTCGTGCGCTCGAACATCGCGCTCGACGCCACGACCCAGCAGAGCCTCGGCAAGCTGTTGCTCATGCCCGATCGCGAGGCGCCGGGCACGATCCAGGCGCTCGACACCAAGGTGCTCTCCCTCTTCGACGTCAGTTCCGACGGTTCGAAGATCATGTACACCAAGAACGAAGACGTCATTGGCGGCGTGTTGCCTGTCTTCGATCTGTTCATCGCGAAGGCCGACGGTTCGGCGATCTGCACGCTCGCGGGATCGCCGACCTCGTTCGCGGATCCGTCCGGCCCGAAGTTCTCGGGCGGCGTCGCCGTGTTCGGCCGCATCAACTCCGTCACGGGTGAGGGCGAGGGCCTCTACGTCGACGCGGCGATGTGCAAGGGGACGAAGTTCGCCAACGAGATCTACGCGTGGGAGCCCATCGGAGACGAGGGCTTCGTCTACTCCGACGATCTCGCGGCCGTGAACCAGAACGGCGAGACGACGTTGCGCTTCGCGCAAGCGGCCAACGGCGCGCTGCCCGCCGCGGGGACCAAGATCCAGACGCGCGCGGGGCTGCGGTTCGCGCCGTTGCTGCCAGCGCTCGACAGCGTCATGTACACGGTCGGCAGCGGCACGACGGCCGACGGCCTCTACATCAACTCGAAGTTGCCCTTCATGACGACGCCGCCCGTCCCCGCGCCCGACGGCGGCATCATCACGACGACCGACGCGGGGGACGCATCGACGACGGGCGTGGACGCTGGCACTGACGCGGCTGCGACCGTCGATGCCACGCCGGACGTCAGCGCCGCCGAGACCGCCGGCGCCGTCGACGCCGACGTCGACGCTTCGTCTGGCGGCTGAGCCCCAAGGGGGCCGCTACGCATCGTCGGAGAGCGCACTCGGGCGACCCGGTAGTCGCCAGAATGCCCATGTTTCGCGGAGTTAGGGCCCCTTCCTATCGAGGGGGCGCGGCCCGGGATATCATGGAAAAACGTGTCTCGCCGGCTGCTTGGGCCCATTGGGGGCGTCTTCGTCCTGTTTTTACCGACGCTCGTCGGTAGCAGGGACGCGCTCCCCGCGGTCCCGCGGGCGGAGGTGGTTGACGTTCCGACGACGCTCGTGGGCGCGCCGGGCGACGTCGAGATCGGTCTCGATCCAGTCGGGCCGCTCGCCGTTTGGTCGCCGGGCCACGGGCCACACACGAAGTTTCAGCCGTCGACGGGACCGCGCGAGCTCCTGCTCTCCTTCGACGACGGCCCCGATCTCGACGGCACGCCGCTCATCCTCGACGAGCTCGATCGCCGCGGCCTCAAGGCCGTCTTCTTCGTGACGGGCTGGCGCTTCGCGGGAAACAGGCCCGAGGATCAGGCGCGCCGCGATCTCCTGCGCAAGGTCGCCGCGCACGGCCACCTCGTGGCGAACCACACGTTCACGCACCACAACCTCTGCGAGAAGCCCGCCGAGACGTCGGCCCAGATCGACGACAACGGCGCGCTCATCGCCAAGACGACGGGCATCAAGCCGCTCCTGTTTCGCGCGCCCTACGGCGGCTTCTGCCGCGGCCTCGAGGCGGCGCTCGCGGCGCGCGAGCTGCCCGACATCGGCTGGAACCTCGATCCGCAGGACTGGAAAAATCACCGCGAGGAGGACGTCTACAAATACGTCGTCGGCAAGCTCGCCAAGCTTCACGGGCGCGGGATCCTGCTCATGCACGACACGCACTCGGCTTCGGTCCAAGCGCTGCCGCACATCCTCGAGTGGCTCGCGCAGCAGAACGCGCGCGACGTCGCCGCGGGCCGACCGCCCGTGAAGATCATCAGCTACGACGTGCTCGTGCCCCGCCGCCCCATGGCCGAAAGCGGCGTCGAGCGCGTCGTCGGGGATGTCGTCGCCGACGTGGGCGGCACGCTGGCGCAGCTGTGGCCGTAGCTGACGATCCAACGCCTTCGGGTCCCGCCTTCGTGTTGCGCGACGTCGCGGCCGCCGATCTCGACGACCTGCAGGCCGCCGCGATCCACCTCGATTCGGTGAACCTGCCCGACGATCGCGAGGCGCTCGCGCGCATCATCGACCGCTCGGTGCAGTCGTTCGCGGGGCAGCTGCCGCCGGCCGAGCGTTGCTTCGTATTCGTCGCGCGCGACGAGGCCACGGGCCACGTCGTGGGCACGTCGATGATCTTCGCGCAACACGGCTCGCGCCGCGCGCCGCACGTCTTCTTCGACGTCATCGAGGAAGAGCGCTACAGCGAGACGCTCGACCGCCACTTCGCGCACCGCCTGCTGCGCATCGGCTACAACTACAAAGGGCTCACGGAGATCGGCGGGCTCGTCTTGCGGCCGGAGTACCGGGGGCACCCGCAGCAGCTCGGTCGGCTGCTCGTCACCGTGCGCTTTCTTTACATGGGCCTGCACCGGGCGATCTTTTGCGACGAGGTCGTCTCGGAGCTCATGCCGCCGCTCGAGGCCGACGGCACGAGCTTGCTGTGGGAGTCGCTCGGGCGGAAGTTCACGGGCCTGACGTATCAGGAGGCGGATGCGCTCTCGCGACAGAACAAGGAGTTCATCCGCACGCTGTTTCCGCAGGACCCGTTGTACGCGACGCTGTTGCCAGCCGACGTCCAGCGGTTGATCGGGCAGGTCGGCCCCGAGACGAAGAGCGTCGAGCGCATGCTGCGCCAGCTCGGCTTCGAGTTCGCGAACCGCATCGATCCGTTCGACGGCGGCCCGCACTTCCACGCGCGCACCGACGACATCAGCGTCGTGCGTGGGTTGGTGCGGGCACGCGTCGCGGTCGCCGCGCCCGGCGCGCGGGGCGGCAGCGTGCTCGTCGCGCGCGAGGGACAGGCGGCGCCGTATTTTCTCGCGGCGCGCGTCGACGGCGCCGTCGTGACCGTCGCCCCGTCGTCGGGCGCGAAGGGCGACGTCGCCCCGTCATCGGGCGCGAAGGGCGACGCCGCCCCGTCATCGGGCGCGAAGGACGACGCGTCCGTCACGGCGAACTCTGCTACGCTCGCGCTGCCTGCCGAAGCTCTTCCGGCCCTTCATCTGGCGCCGGGCGACGAGGTGGCCTTCCTGCCTCTGCCCGCGCGCCGCTGATTCATGCCATCCACCATCCTCATCGTCGACGACGAAAAGAACATCCGCCGCACCGTTCGCATGGTGCTCGAGGGCGAAGGCTTCGGCGTCGAGGAGGCGTCGAGCGGCGAAGAGGCGCTCGCGCGGCTGCCCGACGTGGGCGCCGACGTCATGCTGCTCGACGTGCAGCTCCCCGGGATCTCGGGGTTGGAGACCATAGAAAAGCTGTCGACGCTGAAGGTCCCAGACCCGCTGCCGACGGTCATCATGATTTCGGGCCACGCGACGCTCGCCGACGCCGTGCGCGCCGTGAAGGCGGGCGCGTACGATCTCATTGAAAAACCGCTCGATCGCGAGCGCCTGATCGTGGCGCTGCGCAACGCGCTCGAGCGCCGCGCCATGGCCCGCGAGGTCGAAGGGCTGCGCGCGCTCGCCCACGAGCGCTTCGAGATGCTGGGGAACAGCCCGCCCATGGCGGCGCTCTTCGCGCAGATCACGAAGGTCGCGCCCACGCGCACGCGCGTGCTCATCACGGGCGAATCGGGCACGGGCAAGGAGCTCATCGCGCGCGCCGTGCACCGCTCGAGCGCGCTCGCGAACAAGGACTTCGTGAAGGTGAACTGCGCGGCGATCCCGCCCGAGCTCATCGAGTCCGAGCTGTTCGGCCACGAGCGCGGCGCCTTCACGGGCGCGACGTCGCGCAAGCGCGGCCTCTTCGAGCTCGCCGACGGCGGCACGATCTTCCTCGACGAGATCGGCGACATGATCGGCTCGGCGCAGGCGAAGGTCTTGCGTGTTCTGCAGTCGGGCGAGTTCACGCGCGTCGGCGGCGAGCAGACGCTCAAGATCGACGTGCGCGTCGTCGCGGCGACGAACCGTGACCTGCAGGCGGCCGTCGCCGCGGGGACGTTCCGCGAGGATCTGTACTTCCGCCTCGCCGTCGTGCCGCTGCGCGCGCCACCGCTGCGCGATCGCGCCGAGGACATCCCGCTTCTGTGCGCCGCCTTCGTCGAGCAGTCGTGCCGCGAGAACGCCATGAAGCCGAAGGCGATCTCGCCGGAGGCCATCGACGCGCTCGCAGACTACTCGTGGCCCGGGAACGTCCGCGAGCTGCGCAACGTCATCGAGCGGCTCGTGATCCTTTCGGACGAGGCCATCGGCATGGGCGATCTGCCCGAGGAGATCGTCGCCGAGGTCGCGCGCGCGCGGCGCGAGGCGGCGGCCAGCAACTCGGCGTCGGGTGACTCGGTGTTGCCGCGGCTCGAGCTGCCGCCCGAGGCGCGCGCGTTGCCGCTGCGGGAGTTCCGCGACCACATGGAGCGCGAATACATCCGCCTCAAGCTCGACGAGAACGGCTGGAACATCTCGCGCACGTCGAACCTGCTCCAGATCGAGCGCACGAACCTGCACAAGAAGATGCGCGCCCTCGGCCTCGCGCGCGAAGGCACGCCCGCGCCGACGACTGGCGCGCCGAGCGGCGGGGTCCCGAGCGGTGGCACGGGCGGGCCCTCGGGGCCGATCTCGTGATCCGGCTCGGCGCGATCCTCGGTTTCCTCGGCGTCGCGCTCGGGGCCTTCGGCGCCCACGGCCTCAAGGATCGCCTGGGGCCGGGCATGCTCGACGTCTACAAGACGGGCGTCCTTTATCACCTCATCCACGCGCTCGCCGTGCTCGCCGTCGGCCTCGGCGCCGAGCGTCTCGCGCGCCCGCGCGCCGTCGCGACGCTGTTCGCGCTCGGCGTCGTCGTGTTCTCCGGGAGCCTCTACGCGCTCGCGCTCACGGGCGTCACGACCCTCGGCGCGATCACGCCCGTCGGCGGCCTGTTGTTCATGGCCGGCTGGGTCACGCTCGCGCTCAATCGGTGAGCGCGACGGCTCGCGCTCAATCGTTGAGCTGCCCGGCGCGCTGGCGTTTCTGCTCGCGCTTCATGAACAGGTAGAGGCTCTCTACCTTGTCGCGCGCCCACGGCGTGCGGCGCAGGAACTTCAAGCTCGAGCCGATGCTGGGATCGTGCGTGAAGCAGCGAATGTTCACCTGTGCGCCCAGCTCGGGCCAACCGAAGTGGGAGACGAGCTCGTTGAGGATGACCTCGAGCGTGAGGCCGTGCAGCGGGTTGCCGGACTGCGGGCCGACGGGCTTCGTCACGGCGCGCTCGAGGGCGTCACATAGGTCTCGCGGTAGTAGTGTTGCAGGGGGCCCGCATCCGAGCGCGAGGCCTCGAGCACGATCCCGGCGATGATCTCGCTCAACGACGCCATGCCGAGGATGACGCCGTCGGTGACGAGCTCGGCTCCGTAGTTCTCCGTCCTCGGATCTTGAAGGTATCTGTGGCCCGACGTGAGCACCCAAGCGGAGAGGGCACCCGTGAGGAGCCCAGAGGCGATGACGCCCGCGCCCACCCGGTGGCGCGCGCTCGCCTGCGTCTCCATCTCGCGTCGGTGCGCGGACAGCAGAGGATCGAGGGCGTAGAGACTCGACGGGATGCCTTGGTTGTCGGGCGCCGCGCGCAGCGCCTCCAACACCTCGGGGCGCTGGGCGAAGGGGAGCGGATGCACGACCTGCCCGACGGGGGGCACCTCCGTCGCGTCGGTGGCGGCGTGCCGAGGCACGGTTCGCACGGTCCATGTCTCGTCGTTGAGCTTGGAGACCATCGCGGGATCCAACGTGACCAACCGCGCGCAGCCGCTCGCGACCAGCATCGCCGCCGCGCCCCCGAGCTGCCAGTGCCTGGCCCGACGGGTCCCGCTCATGGATACCGATCCGCGAGGTTCGCCACGGCGCCGACGACGTTCGTCACGAGCTGTCGCGTCGCCGATTCGAAAGACCGTTGCATGTCGTCATTGGCCCCGAAGTAGGTCGCCTCCTCGCCCTTGACGTAGAAGCGACGCTGCGCGAGCAACCCGGCGGCGCTCTGCACGGTGAGATGGAGCGAGATGTCTGTTTCGAAGGTCACCGAGGCGTAGCTCGCCTTCGGTTCGAGGAACACCTGTTCGAGCGCGCCCGTGAGCACGAGCGTCGACGGGCCCGCCTGCCGGGGATCCGCGAGCACCTTGAACCCGGCCGCGGTCAGCTCCGCGGCGAGGAGCTCGGCGAGCGCGAGCGCGGGATCCGCAGGGCAGATGACGCTGGCGATGTCCGCGTTTTCGCCACTCTTCTTCATGCCACAGCGGACCTGCTTGCGCAGATTTACAAAGGGTTGGAAGAGGACGACCTCGCGCCCCTCGCCGCGCCGTGATCCTGTCACGACGTTCGCGGCGGGCGTCGGCTTCAGCGTGACGTTGGGGATGGCGCAGCCCGCGACGGTCATCGACGCGACGACCCCTGCGATCCAACGGCGCCAAGCCATGCCCCGCGAGCATAACTCAAGCGCGCGCGGCTTTTACCTGCGCATCGACCACCACAGCGCGACGACGCCGGCGGCCAGGAGGAACGTGACGAGCCCGATGCCTTTGGACAGCTTGCGTCCGTCGTAGGCCGCGGACGCGCGCTCGAGGGCGCCGAGCTCGTTCGTACGGTCGCTGATCGTCTCTTGGAGGCGGTCGACGCGCTGATAGACCGACAGGAGCGACGAGACGGCGGGGCGCGCCTGCAGCGTCGCGCGCCCGAGCTGCTCGGTGAGCGTGGCGGACTCTTGTTCGGCGTTCGAGCGATCGCGCACGTGGCCCGCGACGCTCGCCGCCATCGCCGAGGCGACCTGGCGGCGCGAGACGAGCGCCTGGTCGAGCTTGCTGCGCGCCGCGCCGGCCGCCGCGCGCAGCGACGCTGACTTCGCGCGCAGGTCGGCGAGCTGCGGCTCGAGGCGCGCGATCTGCGCCTCGAGCGTCTGTTGCTCGGCGGCGGCGCCCTCGTCGTCGTGCTTGAGGTGGTCGACGCGGCTTTTCCCATCGGGGGCGGCCGCCGCCGCGTCGAGATCGCGCGAGAGTCGCGCGCGCTCGTCCTTGACGCGGCCGAGGCGCGCGCGCACGCGCTCGCTCTCGGCGGTCGCGGCGCGCAGGACCTCGTCGGCGTCGGTGCTCACGCCGTCCGCGACCTTCCACTCGGCCTCGAACGCCGCCTCTTGCGAGGCCAGGCGCGTCTCCTCGATGGCCTTCTGGTGTTCGGCGGCGTCGAGATCCGCGATCGCGCCCTCGCGGCTCGCCTCGGCGCGGCCGATCGCCTCGAGCAGCCCCGTGAGGTCCGTGTGCTGTACGCCCTCGCGCAGGACCGTCGTCCCCAGATCGCGAATCGCGCCCGCGAGCAGCGTCGTCGCGCCGTCGCGCTCCTCGATGAGCCGGCGGCGGCGTTCGCCCGCGTGGATTTTGCCGCGCAGGAAGACGTAGATGTACGCGATCGAATCGCCGGCCCCGCGGAGGCCGTTCGTCGATCGAGAGGACCCGTTCTCGCGCGCGAACGCGGCCGGTCCCATGGCAAGGGTTTGCGGGCCCGTGTGGAAGCCGTTCGCTCCCTTCGAGCTGCCGGCGCCGTTCCGTTGGGGCGGCGTTGCCAGCATCGTCCGCGACATGACGGCCGACGGCGACATCGCCGCCATCTGCCCGCGCGCGGACGCGTATCCCCCGTCGGGGGACAAGGTGGTGCCCGCGAAGCGCCGGCCGCACTGCGAGCAATACGGCAGGTGGTCGGCGTTCTCGTGGGCGCAATGCAGGCAGGAACGCATCGCGGTGGTCAGTCTACTTCAATCGTGCTACCCAAATGGACATGAACGCCGCCGCTAAGAAGAGCAGTCAGCTCATCGAAAAGACCCTCGGCACCAGTACGGCCTTCAAGAAGATCGACGAGGGCCTTTTCGTCGTCAAGCAGGGCTCGTCGATCGTCATGATCAACGTCTTGCCGTGGAAGGACCGAGCCGTCGTGCGCTGCGTCGCCCAGCTCGTCAAGGGCGTCACGATGGAGGTGCCGCTCGCGCTGCAGCTCCTCGAGATGAACGCCCAGATGCGGTTCGGGGCCTTCGCCTACGTGCCGGCGGGCGACGTCATCATCTTCTCGCACACGCTGCTCGGCGGCGCGACGCTCGACGCCGAGGAGCTCGTGACGACGATCCGCGATGTCGCGATCGTCGCCGACGAATACGACGACCGGATCGCCGCGCGCTACGGCGGCTCGACCATGCAGGACCTGCTCGAGGACTCGGTCATCGAGCACTTCCGCACGGACCACGACAAAAAAGAACACTTCAAGTCGTAGCGCGGAGCGCGACGTGAAGAAGTCAGGCAAGCGCGCGGACGCTGGCTCCGGCGCGAAAGGGACGGCGCCGCGGTTCGAGACGCTGGCGATTCATGCGGGCCAGGCGCCCGAGCCGGTCACGGGCGCCGTCATGACGCCCGTGTTCCTGACGTCGACGTACGCGCAGGACGGCCCGGGCGCGCACAAGGGCTTCGAGTATTCGCGCACGCAGAACCCGACGCGCTTCGCGCTCGAGGCGAACCTCGCGGCGCTCGAGAGCGGTTCGACCGGAGCTTGGGGGCTGGCCTTTAACGCGGGCCTCGCGGCGTCGTCCGCCGTGATGTCGATGCTCGACGCGGGCGATCACGTCGTCGCCGGCGATGACCTGTACGGCGGCACCTTTCGTCTGTTCGACAAGGTGTTCCGCCGCCTCGGGCTCACGTTCTCTTACGTCGATGCGCGCGACCCGCGCGCCGTCGCGGCGGCGATCGGGCCGCGCACGAAGCTCGCCTGGCTCGAGACGCCGACGAACCCGATGCTGCGCCTGTGCGACATCCGCGCGATCTCCAAGATCTGCCGCGCGCGCGGCGTGCTCGTCGCCGTCGACAACACCTTCATGACGCCGTACTTCCAGCGGCCGCTCGCCCTCGGCGCCGATCTGGTCGTGCACTCGACGACGAAGTACCTCAACGGCCACTCCGACGTCATCGGCGGCGCGATCGTCGGCGACGCGCCCGCGTTGCGCGAGCGGCTCGCGTTCATTCAGAACGCCATGGGTGGCAGCCAGTCCGCCTTCGACAGCTTCCTCGTCATGCGCGGGACGAAGACGCTCCCCGTGCGCATGGAGCGCCACGCGCAGAACGCGCTGGCCGTCGCGCGCTGGCTCGAGGCGCGGCCCGAGGTCGCGCGCGTGTTCTATCCGGGCCTACGCTCGCACCCGCAGCACGCGCTCGCGCGGCGCCAGATGACAGGCTTCGGCGGCATGGTGTCGTTCGTGCTGCGCACGGCCGCGGGGCGGTCGACGCTCGCGCGCGCGCGCGCGTTCCTGAAGTCCTTGCGCGTCTTCACGTGCGCCGAATCCTTGGGCGGCGTCGAGTCGCTCGCGGAACACCCCGCGATCATGACGCACGCTTCGATACCGCCCGACCGCCGCCGCGCGCTCGGCATCGACGACGGCCTCGTGCGCCTGTCCGTCGGCATCGAGCACATCGACGACCTGCTGGCCGATCTCGCCCAGGCGCTCGCGAAGTCGCGTTAGCGGGCGCGCCGAAGGCGCACCATTGTCGAGGTGCGCGCGCGCGGGCCTGCTGCGTCGCGCTTCAGCGCCGGGGCGACGAGCAGCCGGTGATCACCTCGACGCGCGGCGACTGGGCCACGAGCGTGTCGCAGGCCGCGCCGTGCAGCGTGAGGCCGACCGTGCTGTCTTGGTTGAACGTCCACCCGTTGACGGAGTCGATGTCCACCGGCGCGCCGTCGAAGAGCACCGACACCTTGTCGGCATCGAGGGGCGGCGTGAGGATGTCGATGTGACAGGACTCCTCGGCGATCGTCTTCACGAGAGGAGCGAGCTCTGCGTTGAGCTCCGCCATCGAGCGCGCGAGGTGATAGTAGGGCGACGTCGCCGCGACCTCGAGGCCGGTCTGCAGCGCAATCTGATCGAGGCAGTCGCTGCCGGCGGTCTCGGCGCCGACCCCGAAGAGGGTCGAGCGGACCGACGCGCGGCTCAGCCTCGTCACGGCACCGACGGCCTCGGCGCAGGCCGCGCCGCCCGCGTCGGCGCCTTGGCAGGTCGGATCGCCGCCGACGAGGGCGATGAGGTAGCTCGCGCCGCTGTCGTTCGGGAACAACGAGAAGGTCGCGCCACACTTGTCGAGCGCGGTCGCGAGGGGCCGCTGGCTCTGGGTGCAGCCGGAGCCGTTGCCGTCACAGCGGCGCATGACGTGGTCGATCGCCTGCGCCGTGTTGGGTGCGGGCGGCACGACGTCACCCGCGCAGCAGCCAGCGGCGCCGCACAGGCTCGAGGGGAACTCTTCGTAGCCGAAGTGGACGACGCGCTGGTACTTCCCGATGAGCGCCTTGACCGTCTGCTGCACCGCTTGGATCCGCGTCGTGGGGAGGATCGTGATTCCCGTCGTTCCCCCCAACGGCGACTGCATCGCCGCCGAGTGGTCGACGGCGAACACCAGATCGGGCACGCGCATCGTCACGAGCAGCGGAACGATCTGGCCGCCCATGCAGAATCCCGGTGGGTGCTCGAAGCGCGGGCCGTCACTGCGCGTGAAGCCATCGTTCGCGCCGCCGTCGGTCCCGGACGCGCCCGCGTCGGGCTCGCGCTCCGTGGCGTCGAGGAGGACGGTCTGTCGACACGCGCCGGCTCCCAACACGAAAACGACGAACGCGGTCGCAAAGGCGACTGGCGCTTTCAAGCGATCTCCAAGCAGTCGACGACGGCGTGCGCTCGGATCGCCCGCCGCTCGCTCAGAGGCGCGTGGCTCCGTCGTCATCTCCGCCCGTCAGCAGCCGCTCGGCGTCGGCGCGAAAGCGGCCCTCGGGCCAACGTCGCAGATAATCACGCGCTGCTTCGCCGCCGCTCGGGTCGCCGAGGCGGACGAGGCACTCGGCCCGGTGGAACGTCGCGGCCTCGGCGTCGCGCGACTTCGGCGACGCCAGGGAGATCTGGTAGTCGAAGACGGCGCGCTTGAGGTCGCCACGCACGCGGTGCAGGTCGCCCGCGACGCGCGCGATCTCGGCGCGCCGCTCGCTATCGGGGTGGTTGCGCAGGAAGTCGTTCGCCTCGCCGAGCGCGCCGTTCGTGTCGCCCGCGTGCACGAGCGTCTCGATGATCGACACGTCCGTCTCGACGCGCAGGATGCCGTCGGGGTGGTCGGCGCGGTAGTGACGCCAGGCCGCGACGGCGTTCGCCGGCTGTCCCAGGCGATCGCGCAAGAGCTTGCCGACCTCGTACGCGGCGTTCTCGCTCGCGGGGCCGCCGTGCTTCGCGAGCGCGCGGTACAGGCCCAGCGCGCGCGTCACGTCTCCCGCCGCGAGCGCCGCTTGCGCACGCGCTTCCGGATCGACGCCGACGCCCTCGCTGCCGGGCGTCGCGAGGGCTACGCCGCGCGTGTGGGGCGCGGTGACCGTCGCCGGGCTCGTCCAGCTCTCGCCCGCGCCGAGGCGCGCGACCCGTCCCTGATCCCACACCTCGGCGACTCCGTCCTCGGCGTCGACGCGCACGCGCCTCGTCTCGTCGAGGCTCAAGCGAAAGCGCGCGCC
Organism: Polyangia bacterium; assembly: GCA_038325725.1. Lineage (GTDB taxonomy): Bacteria > Myxococcota_A > Polyangia > Fen-1088 > Fen-1088 > DASZFV01. Next base: position 13,885 of record JBBQJG010000112.1, read on the forward strand.
GAGAACGACGACGCGGTACGGACCCGCCATGACGACGTAGGGCCGCGCGTGCTCCCGCCGCGTCACCGTGAACGAGACCTCGCCGCGGTCGACGACGGCGTGTCCATCGTGCGCGACCGTGAGCACCGAGGACGATTCGAGGCGCGCCTCGGCGCCGCCCGCGAGCGCGAGAGCCAGCCGCTCACCCACGCCCGTACGCACCGTGCCCTCGGCCGCCGGCATCGCGGGCGCCTCGGTGGGCGTCGACTCTGTCGACGCCGTCGTCGCGATGATTGTCGTCGCCTTGGGCGCTTGCGCGACCTCGCGGCGCGCGCCGTGCCACGTCCCGAAGCCGAAGACGAACGCGAAGGCGAGCGCCGCCGTGCTCGCGACGCCACCCGCGAACCAGATCCAACGCGGCGGGCGCGCCGGCTCGGCCGCGACGGCGAGCTCGGGCTGCGACACGCGCGCCCACAGGCGCCGCATCGTCACGTCGTCGGGCAGCCGGTCGCGCGCGTCGTCGAGCGCGCCCGCGAGCACGCGGCCGGCGGCGTCGAGCACGCGGCCCTGGCCGTCGGGCCAGTTCTTGTCTCGCAGGTTGCTCACGCGTTCCCCTCGACGCGCTTCTTCGCCATGCGCGCGAGATCGGTCCGCGCGTGGTGCAGGCGCGACCACACCGTGTTCTCGGGACAGCCGGCGACCTTCGAGATCTCGTCGACGGGCAGCTCCTCGATCTCGAACAGGACGAGCACGAGGCGTTTCTTCGGCGCGAGGCGCTGGAGCAAATCATCGAGCACGGCGAGGCGCGCGCTGCGCTCCGACGGATCCGGATCGGGCGGCGGCGGCGGCTCGCGCTGCAGCAGCGTCGACAGCAACGCGCGCATCTTGCGGCGGCGCATCGCGCGTCCCGCGCCGCGGGCGGCGATGCGATAGATCCACGTCGACAAGCGCGCCGCGCCCCGAAAGTGCGCGAGGCTGCGGTACACGGCGACGAAGACGTCCTGGCAGGCATCCTCACGATCCTCGGGGGGGACGCCCAGCGCCGAGAGAAACCGGAAGACGGTGCGCGCGTGACGGTCGTGAAGCATCCGCCACGCGGCGTGCTCGCCGCGCCGGCAACGGGCGACGAGCTCGGCGTCCGTGGGCCCGGCGCCGCGGACGACCGGTTTCATGAGGGTGGGCGTATTCACGTTCACGAGGTTCGTGAGATTAGAGCCCGGCGGCGCGAATTCTCATCATCGAAAGACGAAGCCCAATTCTACGCCTGCCTCGCCCAGGAAGCGCGGGGTCGACCAGACGTCGTCACCAGCCAATATCTTGAAATCATAGGGAACCGTCACCGCGGCCCGCGCCAGAATCTTGACGTACAGAGATCCGGTCATGGCAACTGTGTAGCCGAGAGCCAGATCGCCGAAGGGCGCGAGGTGCTGACTCGACGCGCCGCCGGGGCTGTTCGTCGTGAGGAAGTACGCGTCGACACCTCCGCCGAGGCCAGGCTCGAGGTGGCCCAGCCCGAATGGAACGCGCAGGTAGAGGCCGAGCCGGACGGGCACGCGCAGCAGGTCGGCGGTCTCGGTCGCTGACCAATGGGCGTGGGCGCGCGGTGCGAGCCCGGCGGAGAGTCGGAGGCCCAGGCGCGAACCGTCCCCGGCGCCCTCGACGCTGACGGCGAGCGCGCCATCGCCGTCGACCCCGCCGGCGTCTCCCCCGCGCGCGCTCGCGACCACGCCGAGGCGCCACGCGACGCGCGCCGATCGCACGGTCGCCGCATCGACGGTGGCCGTCTCGACGGCGGCAGCGGGCGGCGCCTTCGGCCCGGAGATCGGATCGGGCGGCGGCAGAGGCGGGGCCTCGTAGCCGACCTCGCGCAGGTAGCGCTCGACGATGAGCGCCGTCGTTTCGGCGAGCGCCGTACAGTCTGAGAGCTGGGCTCGCTCCGGAGCGCGCAACAAGCGGCGCAGCACGATCTCGCCGCGTGGGTCGGTGAGATCGATGCGCACGTCGCCGGCGGGCGTGCCGCCCACGGAGAGCCGCAGGCTCGAGGCGGAGGGGACGCCGGTCGCGCCCGCGGCGCCGGTCGCGTCGGAGGCGCCGGTCGCGCCCGCGGCGCGGGTCGCGCCGGCGGCGCCGCTCGCGTTGGCGTCAGGCGTGCGGTCGTCCATGGGGACGCTGCCCGGCGCGAGTCGGTTCAGCGCCTCCATCACCTGCCGCGGCGACGGACAATCCGCGCTCCCGTCGCTGGGAGCCGTCACCGTGAGCATGGACGCGACGAGAGTCGGCAGCGCGGCCAGCACGATTCATTCTCAGCGAGACGTTCGAATCACGGGGCGAGCGACGAGCCATGGCCGACGGCGTCTCTCCATGCGGCTGACTATCGAGGCGGCGAGGGCCAGGTGTCAACGCGTCCCGAGGCGTCGACGCGCGCGAGCAGGCGGCGCACGCCTTCCGCGAAGGTCGCCTCGTCGGGCAGCAGGCTCACGACGAGGAACGTGCCGCCGCGCAGATCGAAGAAGTATCCAGGATGCACGAGGACGCCGTCCTCGGCGACGAGAACGAGCGCCCACTCTTCGTCGGTGCGTGTCGCCGGCACGCGCAAGATCGCCGACCAACCACCCTCGCTGGGGAGCAGTCCGCAGGGCGAGCTCGCGGGAAGCGCGCGCGAAAAATGCGCGCGGTTCACGTCGACGCGCGCCGCGATCGCGCCGCGCGCCTCGGCGCCGAGCGCGAGCAGCGCGGACGCCGCGCGCTGCACGGGAGCGCCCACGGAGAGGTACGTGTCGGCGACGAGCTCGAGGCGCGCGAGTGCGTCGGACGCGAGCGCGG
>JBBQJG010000113.1:0-16600 GCA_038325725.1 Polyangia bacterium
GTCAGGCGCGTCCTCCGATGCGTGATCAACGGCAACATCGACGGTCGTTGGTGCGTCCTCGGTGTCGCCGGCGTCATCGCGATCGGCGGCGGTCACGACATCGGCCAGCATCGGACTGTCGGTGCTTCCGTCGATTTGGTCCGAGCTCGCGTCCACGGTCGGTGCGCACTTGGACTGATCACCCTGGACCAAGCAGTACGTACCGGCCGGACACCAATTCTGCGGGTGGTTCGCGCAAGCAGCAGGATTCAGCGCACCGGAATTGCAACCTGCGACCGCGAGCACCAATGCGATGATGGCGAAAGTTGTCTTCATAGGCGCGCTCTCATGAACACGAAGGTCGGACCAAGACCAATCTCAGTCCGGTCGGTGGGCCGAGTTACGAGCACGATGGTGCCCGCAATGCCGACTGCGGCTCCGCCACCCAGCAGCACCCAAGCGGGCACGTGGCTCGGCGGCTTGCGCGCACACTCGAAGCCCGCCATGGCAACGCAATCGTTGGCTCCGAGTAGAAGGATCGCCCCGGTCGCCGACGCTATCGCGCCAGCGCCGATCAGCGACCACCCGACGACCGACCGCGTGGCCGAGCCCGCCTGGGGCGCGGCCGTCGCGCCCTTCGCTGAATCGATTTGAACCACCGGCAGCGAGGTCGTCGGTGCCGACGCGTTCAGGTTGAGCTCCCGCGCCAACTCCAGATGGACCGTCGCAAGCTTCCCTCCGACGACGGAGACCGACGAAGAGGCATTGAGATACCCCGGAGCGCGCAACTCCAGGGTCGCCGGTCCTTGTCCGGAAGCGACCGGGGCCGCAAGGGGGAGGCGCCCCACGGACTTGCCGTTCAAAATGACCTCGGCCCCGTCGGGGCTGCCCGTGACGGCAAGCTCTCCGATGGTGCCGCGAACTTGGGCGAGAGCGTCTTCCAATACCGCGCGATGGCTGCGGATCCAGACGTCGTTCGAAGCCGCCAGGCCTTGAGACAGGTGCGTCGCCGCGTCGAGCGAGTAGCCCAGCGCGTATTCCACCAAGCCGAGTTGGGCGGCCGTTCGGGGCGTGTGGGCCAGCTCATGCGCCTTCTGGAAGAGCGGCAGCGCGCGGCCGTCACTCCCTTCCCGACGGAGGCGAATCCCTTCTTGCAACAGATCCTCGACCTGCTTCGGATCCGCTGCATGGGCTGCGGTCGCGAATGCGAGGATGGCGATGATCGACGTCATCATCACGGAGGCTTGACAGAGGGAAAGGCTCGGCACGGCGGCAGAAATCTATCACTTGTTCGGAGCCAGGCGGGCTGGACGAAAGCGATGCGCACGTGCGCCCAGCACGCCGCCAGCCTCAAGCCGCGGCACTCGCGCGCGCCCGCCTGATGCGTCCCCAGCGCGTCGGCGACCACCCAGCCTTGGTAGTCACCCAGGAGGTCCACGAAAGTCGGCGCGGATTTGTCGTCGCAGATCCGGTCATAGACGAGCCCAGGCGCGGTCACGCACCACATCTGCCACGGCGGCAACGACGAGTCTTCGAGATCCGGCCAGCCTGTCTGATCGACGCCGATGACGGGGCTTGACCGAAGCAACGCGAAGAGCGCGTCGTACGTCGGCTCGAGCAAGTCCCTGATCGCCGAGCATTGATCCCACAACGTCTGCGACGTGATGTTGAGGCCGTGGTGCGCCATCAAGCGCGACTGGCGCTCGAGCGGCAGGTGCGCGACGTACTTGTCGAAGGCGTCCTTGATCGCGAAACGCAGCGAGTAGCGTCCGCCCTCGTCGGCACGTGCCGGGCCCGGCGCTGTCTCGACGGCGCCGGCGCACGCGCACACGTACTTCTGCCGCTCGACCTCGACGACCTGGTACTTGAGCTCGACGACGCAGCAGCTTCAGCGCGATCTGCAATTCACCGCCGCTGCCCTTGAGCTTCTCCAGCTCGGCGCACTTGCACGAGCATCGCGATCAGATGTTCAAGCTGCGACTTCTGCAGCCGCGCTACTTGACGCAGCCGCTCGATGTCCTGCTCTCGCTCGATGTCGAGCACGTCGCTACAGAGTCAAACCCGATCTGCTACGGCAAGTTCATTCCGCATCACCTCGCGCGGCGAGAGCATTTTCTTTCCGACGAGCGCGAAGCCCTCGACGAAGAGCCCGAGCTCGCTCGACGTGAGCCGCACTGGCGTGCCGCTGCCGTCGCCCCACAGCTGGGACGACGGCAAGCGATGGACGAACACGACGATGAGGGCGGGAATCAAGCGTCAGGAGAAGCGAGCAGGATTGAAGGTCACGGGATGGCGTGCGCTGCGACACACCTTCTGCAGCCATCTCGCGATGCGTGGGGCGGCGGCGAAGGCGATTCAGGACCTAGCCGGACATCAGAGCATCGCGCTCACGAACCGCTACATGCACCTGGCGCCCGGCGCCTTCCGAACAGCGATCGATCTCCTGGAGCCGTTGCAAGCCAGTTGCAAGGACGTCCGAAAAACAGCCTAAGCATGTGGAAAATTTGGGTGAGCGACGGGGCTTGAACCCGTGACCCTCGGTGCCACAAACCGATGCTCTACCAACTGAGCTACGCCCACCAGATTATTCAGTTTTCAGTCGTTACCTGCGCGCCCGGCAGGAGTCGAACCTGCGACCCGCGGCTTAGAAGGCCGCTGCTCTATCCAGCTGAGCTACGGGCGCATGCTTATGATCGCGGGGGGTTAGCGTCAACCCCTTTCGCTACTGTACCTCTTGAAGCTCGCGGGCGCTGATGCCCAGCAGGTAGAGGATCGCATCCAAACCGGCGCCCGAAATGCTGGTGTCAGCGGCGGCGCGGAGCTTCGGCTTGGCGAGAAAGGCGATGCCAAGGCCCGCTCTGTCGAGCATGAGCGCGTCGTTCGCGCCGTCGCCCACGGCGATGACCTGATCGAGGAGCACGCCCTCGGCCTGCGCGATCGTCTCGAGCAGCTCGGCCTTGCGCTGGGCGTTCACGATGGGGCCGACGACGCGGCCCGTGAGCTTGCCGTCCTTCACCTCGAGATTGTTCGAGTAGGCGTAGTCGAGATCGAGGCGGCGCTTGAGCGCCTCGGCAGCCCGCGAGAAGCCGCCGCTGATGACGGCGATGCGGTATCCGAGGCGCTTGAGCACGCGGACGAGCGTCTCGGCGCCCTCGGTGAGCGGGAGGTCGGACGCGATCTTGTCGAGCACGGCGACGTCGAGGCCCTTGAGCAGCGCGACGCGCTGACGGAGCGATTCGTCGTAGTCCATCTCGCCTTGCATGGCGCGCTCGGTGATCTTCGAGACCTCGGGGCCGACGCCCGCGGCGCGCGCGAGCTCGTCGATGACCTCGATGCGGATGAGCGTCGAGTCCATGTCCATGACGACGAGGCGCTTGCTGCGGCGGTAGAGGCTCTCGCGTTGGAGCGAGACGTCGAAGCCGTTGGCCGTCGCGACGCCGAGCAGCGTGCTCTTGAGGACGTCGCTGTCGCGCCCGGGCGGCAGGCGCGCGTGGATCTCGACCGAGGAGAGCCGGTCCTCGTCGGAGAGGCGGCCGATTTTTTCGATGTTGGCGCCCTCGGCCGCGAGCGTGCGCGCGATGGCGTTCAAATGCTGCGGGCCCAGCGCGGGGGCGATCGCCGTGATGACGTAGCGGCCCCCGTCGCCCCTCTCGGCGGGCGTGGGCGGCGTCGTCGGGACGACGGGCACCACCGGCTTGAAGTCGAGGTCCATGCCGAGCTGCTTGGCGGCGAAGAGGAGCTCCTTGAGCACGTCGCCGTTGCCGGGGATGCCGACGAGCAGACACAGCGTGAGCTGCCCTTGCACGACGACCTGTTCGATATCGAAGAGCGACGCGCCCTGCTCGGCGAGGATGCCGGTGAGGGTCGCCGTCACGCCCGTGCGATCGGGACCAGTCACCGTGACGAGCACGCGATCGAGTGTCAAAACGAGGGAGACAGTGTCGGCCATGAGCGGCGCGAGTTTAGTGGGTCGGCCGTCGGCGCGCAGCCACAAACGGCATCGCAGCTAGTAAGATGCGCGGGATGCGTACAAGCCGCGGCATAGCGCTGACGTTGGCGGCGGCGGTCGCGTTGTTGGGCGCCTGCGGCGGCGGTGGCGGCGCGAAAGGTGACGGGGCCGTGGGGGGCGCGGGCGGCGGCGGGGACGGCGGAAGGGCCGGGGTGAGAATGGACGGCGGTCCCGACGCGGGCGTCGACGCGAAGTTGGATCTCGCGACGGACTTCGGCGTGAGCGAGCCCGACGGAGCCGTCACCTGCCCGTCGGGCGCGGCGACGGCGGCGGCCGCGGGCGCCCTCATCGACGACTTCCGCGACGACGGCAAGCTCGACGGACGACGGCGCCAGACCGACGGCTTCACGGCCGCTGAGCAGTTCGACGCGACGACGAACGCCAAGCTCGACTTCGCGCCGCGCGTCGAGGCGACGTGCGGCGCGCTCACGCCGGGGGCGGCTCACATCCGCGTCACGCCGGCCGACACGGGCGCGACGTTCGCCGTCGTGTTCGGCGGCAAGTCCGAGGGCGGCAAGGCGCCCGCGTTCTTCGACGCGAGCGCGACCAGCGGCCTCGTGTTCTATGCGGCGCTCGGCGATGCCAAGGCGACGACGCTGTTCAGCGTGCAAGTGAACCTCGCCGACTCGCAGTGGGACTACACGGCGGACGTCGTCGTCACGGGGACGGCTTGGCAGAGGGTCGAGGTGCGCTGGGCTGATCTACAAGCCGGGGCCGCGGCGCCCAAGTTCTCTGCCGCGAAGCTGAACCAGATCGTGTTGCCGTTCGTCGCGGACGCGCCCGTCGACCTCTACGTCGACGACCTCGCGTTCCTGCCCTGAGGCCTACAACCCTTCGGTGGGCGCGTCGGAGACGGCTTTCGCCGCCTTCTTCGTCACGGCCTTCGGCGCCGCCTTGGCTGCTCGCGACGCGGTGACCTGCGCGGACTCGCGCTCGGCCTGCGCCAGGCGCGTGCGCCATTTCGCGGCAGGTTCGGCGGTGGGGAAGCGACGGATGAGCTCGCGGTAGGCGGCGACGGACTCGTCCCAGCGTCGCTGGACGAACAGCTGCTCGGCGCGACGCGCGAGCGTCTCCTGCGCGGACGCGGCGTCGCTCTCCTTGGTGTCGCTCGCGGATTTTGCGAGCACGTCCTTCGCGGGCGCTTGCGCGGCCGGCGCGCTCGACGCCGCGGTCACCGCTTTCGAAGCGGTGGGGGCCGCCGCCTTCTTCTTCTCGGCGGGCGGCGCATCCAAAGCGGAGGCCTTCTCCGCCTTCACGCGCGAAGGAGCCGCTGCCCCCTCGTCGAGAGAGGCTTCCCTCTCCCGTCGATCCGTCTTCGCGGTCGGCGCCGCACGATCGAGATCGTCGACGACGTTCTTTCTTGCTGCGACCGGCGCGGCCGCGGGAGGCGGCGCGGGGCTCGCGGGCTCGGCCGCGGACGCGCCACCCTTGGCCCAACCTGCGGGAGGGGCCGCGAAGTCGTCGGCCGCGGCCGCGGACCGCGATGACGGCTTGGGCGCCGGCGCCTTGGAGGCCGCCCCGCCGACGACGTTCCCGGAGACGCTGCCGACGCCCCTGCCCCCGCCCGACGCCGAAACGCCCCTCAAGGTGCCGAGCCCGGGAACGGTGCCGCCATGGGGGCCGCGCGTCTCGCCGCCACCGAACGCCTCCTTCCCGCTCAAGCCGTCGAACACGTCCGAGACTCCGTCCGCGCCGTGCTCGTGGCGCATCGACTTGCCCAACGACGCCGCCACGGCGTGCTCGCGCGCGAGGCCGACCTGGCGGCGCAGGGCTTCGCGCGCCGGCTCGTCGGCGCGCGCCTCGGGCGCGGCCTTGTCCTCGGGCGACGGCGCCGCAACAGGCGCATTTTCGACGTCGCGCACGCTCGCCGCGGGCGCGGGCTCGGCGGGAATGAGGCCCTGCTGGCCCCGTTCGTAGGTGCTCCGCGGGCTCAAGAAGACCTTCGACGCCAGCAGCAGGACCGCGAACGCGCCCACCGTCGCAAAGGTCGGCAGCGTCCAACCGCGGCGCAGCTTCCCCCAGAACGAAGGCGTCTCCGTCGGCGCCGCGACACGCGGGCGCGGCGCGGGTGCCACCACGGCGGCAGCCGCAGCCGCGCGCGGAACGGGCGTCACGGCCTCGGTCGCCGCCTGCATGAGGCGCGCATGCACCCCCTTGGGCGCCGCCTGGTCGACGAGCGCAGCCCGCACGACGGCGCGCGTGCCGCCGAGCGCCGCGACCTCCGCCTGACAACGCGCGCAGCCCGCGACGTGCGCCTCGAGAGCGACGCGCTCGCTCGGCGCGGCCTCGCCATAGACGAGATCGAGCAAGCGCGCGTTGGTCTCGTCGTGCGAGTACGTCATCGCGCCTCTCCCGTCTTCGCGGCGCGCGGTTCGGGCGCGCCCCCGTGCAGATCCTCGAGCGCCTCCCGCAAACGCTCGAGCGCGTAGCGCATGCGGCTCTTCACCGTCGGCTCGGGAGCGCCCACGACGCGGGCAATTTCCGCGAACGGCATGTCCATGACCTCACGCAGAAGGAATACCTCGCGCTGGTCTTCTGGCAAGGCGGCGACGGCCGCGTCGACGCGCGTCCGCACCTCCGCGTCCGACGTCAGGCCCTCGGCGTCGCGATCCTGAGACGCGAGGTGGTCGTGCAGCGTCGAGCTCGATTCGTCGTCGGGGCGCGTGGGCGCGTCGAGCGAGCGCGCGTCGCGATGCACGGCGCGGCGCGAGTGATCGATGCAGAGGTTGCGCGCGATGGCGTAAACCCACGTCCTGAACCGGGCCTCGCCTCGCCAATCGAAGTTGTCGGCGTGGGCCTTGATGACGCGCAAGAACACCTCCTGCAACAGATCCTCGGCGAGCGTTGGATCGCCCACCGAGCGCCGCAGGAAGTTCCAGACCTTCCTTTCGTGGCGCGCCAGAAGGAGCTCGAACGCGGCAGGGTTGCCCTCACGATAGGCGTGCATGAGCTGCTCGTCGGTTTCGTCGCTCATCGGCGGCCCAAAGGGAACGCGCTGTCCCCCGTCGACACATTAACTCCATGGGCATGGCCAAGTCGACGCATGGGGCGCGCATCGGATCTCGGTCATCGAGAAACCCACCGCAAGTTGGCGACGTAAGTCCCCAGGAGCCCCGGCCGGGCGCTATGCTGGCGCTCCGCGGGGAAAAACGGACATGAGCGACAAAGTGGTCAAGACCGACGATGAGTGGCGCGCCGAGCTGAACCCGGATCAGTTTCGCGTGCTGCGCCAAAAAGGGACCGAGCGCGCGTTCACGGGCGCCTACTGGAACGCGCACGACGAGGCGATGTACGTCTGCGCGGGCTGTGGTGAGAAGCTCTTCGCCTCGGACACGAAGTTCGACAGCGGCAGCGGCTGGCCCAGCTTCACGGCGCCCGCGGCCCCCGGCGCCGTCGAGACGGAGACGGACAATTCGCACGGCATGACGCGCGTCGAGGTGAATTGCGCGCGCTGCGGTGGCCACCTCGGCCACGTGTTCGACGACGGGCCCGGGCCCGGCGGCAAGCGCTTCTGCATCAACTCGCTCTCGCTGCGCGCGGAACCCCGCCGCAAGTGAGCGAGCCGCGAGCCGCACCGGCGCCGGCTTCGCCGCTGGCGACGCTGCTCGTGATGCAGTTCGCGTTCGGCGTCGCGTTCTCGACGTTCCTCTTGCTTCCGAAGATCCTCGCGACGCGCCTGGGCGCGGGCCCGGGCGGCATCGGCCTCGTCAACGCGATGTTCTCGCTCGCGGGGGTCGCCGCCGTGCCGTTCGTCGGCGCGCGCGTCGACCGTCCCGGGCGCCCGCGGCTCATGGCCCGCGGGTCGCTGCTCATGGCCGCGGGGACGCTCGGGTTCGTCGCCGTCGATCACGTCGGCCTGCTCGCCGTCGTGCTGCGCGCCGCGCAGGGCGTCGCGTACACGGTCGTCTTCGTCGCGGGCGCGGCGCTCGCGGCCGACCTCTCGCCGCCCGCGCGCATGGGCCGCACGATGGGACTCTTCGGCAGCGCGAACCTCGTCACGAACGCCATCGCCCCCGCGATCGCCGAGCCGCTGCTCGATCACGTGGGCGCGGGCGCCGTCTACGTGCTCGCGGCGACGACGTCTTTGATCGCCTTCGCGCTGGCGCGCCGCCTCGTCGAGCCCGCGCGGGCGCACACCGACGGAGGCACGGCGTCGCTCTGGATGGTCCTGCGACGCGGGCGCGCGCTGCGCATCGTCGCCGCGCTCGGCCTGACGGGCGTCGCGCTGGGCGCCGTGTTCAGCTTCAACCAGCCCATGGCGCTCTCGTTCGGCGTGCAGCGCATGCGCGACTTCTTCATCGCCTATACGGCGGCCGTGCTGTTCGTCCGCTTCGGCCTCGGCAACCTCGTCGACCGCGTGGGCCCGCAGCGCGCGACCGTGGGCGCGCTCGTGCTCTACGCGCTCGTGACGTTCTCGATGCGCTTCCTAGGAGCCTCTGTCCTCTTCGGGCTCGCGCCGCTCGGCCTCGCCTTCGGCGTCGCGCACGGCTTTCTCTTCCCTGCGTCCATGGCTTTGAGCGTCGCCGACCTGCCGCCCGCGGAGCGCGGCCGCATGCTGGCCCTCGCGAATGGCGCCTTCATCGGCGGCATGGCGTTCGTCATGCCGTTGGGCGTGATCGCCGCGCGCGCGGGCTACCCCGCCGTCTTCACGCTCGCCGCCGCCGGCACGCTGGGCGCCGCCGCGCTCCTCGCACGGTGGCCCATCTCCGGCCCGCGCGCCGTGCCCTAAACGCTCCCTCAGGCGCGCGGTAGCTGTCGCGGCTCGTCGCTCGTGGCGCGGATGAGCCACGCGAACACCGACGACACGACGGCGACGACGAGCGAGCCCCACACGGCCGACCCGAGCGACGCGACGGTGAAGCCCGGCACGAGCCACGCCGCGAGGCCGAACGACATCGCATTGACGATGAAATAGAAGATGCCGAGCGTCAGCACGGTGATCGGCAGCGTGAGAATGACCAGCACGGGGCGCACGACGGCGTTGACGAAGCCGAGCACGAGAGCCGCGACGACGAGCACGAACCCCGACGAGATGTGAATGCCGGGGACGATGTAGGCCGCCGCGCCGAGCGCGACCGCCGTGACGAGCCAATGGAGAATGAAGCGGGGCATGGGCGGAGCCTAGCGCGTCGGGGCGGCCAGCGCCTCCTCCGTGACGAGGGCGACCGACGCCGAGGCGCCGACGCGGTTCGCGCCCGCCGCGATCATGGCGAGGGCCTGCGCGCGCGTGCGGATGCCGCCCGACGCCTTGACGCCGATCGCGGGGCCGACGGCGGCGCGCAGCGTGCGCACAGCGTCTTCAGTGGCGCCGCCGCCCGTAAAGCCCGTCGACGTCTTGACGAAGGCGGCGCCGCCCTCGACGGCCGCGCGGGCGACGGCGGCCGTGCGCTCGGGGGACCAGAACGTCGTCTCGAGGATGACCTTCACGAGCGCGCCACGCGCCGCCGCGACGACGGCGGCGATCTCGTCGCGCACGGCCGCGTCCTGTCGCTCGCGGATCCAAGCCAGGTTCGCGACGACGTCGAGCTCGGTCGCGCCGTCGTCGCGCGCGCGCGACGCCTCGGCGACCTTGATGGCCGTGACGTTCGCGCCGTTCGGGAAGGCGACGACGCTGGCGATGCCGACGCGGCTCCCGCCCAGCGTGCGCGCCGCGCGCGCGACCCAGCACGGCTGCACGCACACGGCGGCGAACCCGAAGCGCAGCGCCTCGACGCACAGGCGATCGACCTCGTGCGCCTCGGCGTCGGGCCGCAGCAGCGTGTGGTCGATCATCGACGCGAGCTTGGTGTCGACGGGCGTCACGACGTCTCCCCGCCTCCGAGGATTGGGAGGCCCACGGCGGCGCGCAGGTCGTCGGGCAACCGCACGACCCGCCCTTGCCGCGTGATGCACGCGTGGATCGTCCGCCCCGAGACGAGCTTCTCGCCGGGGTCAGCACCGTCTATGACGGATGGGGCGCGGTGGATCTCGTACTCGAAGCGCACCGACGCCGCGCCGCGCGCGTGCACGGCCGCGAGGATCACGAGCTCGTCGTCGTAGCGCGCCGAGCGGTGGTAGCTCACCTGCACCTCGACGACGGGCAACATGAGCCCGTGCGTCTCCTCGAACTTGCGGTAGGTCGCGCCCGCCATGCGCAGGTACTCGTTGCGCGCGATCTCGAAGTACCGCAGGTAGTTCGCGTAGTAGACCATCCCCATCTGATCGGTGTCGCCGTAGATGACGCGCGTGCGCGCGACCTCGCGCAGCGCGGGGCCGGAGGCGGGGGTCGACATGCGGCCGACGTTACTCGCCCGCGCGCGCCGCGAAAAGAAAACAGAGGGTGACGCACCCGCGCGTTCAGTATGTGACCGTCCCGTGATCACGAGGGGCGATAGAGAGGCAACGTCGGTATGCGCGCAGGATGCCGCGCGAGAAGGGCGACCGCCCACGCGCTCCCCGCGTGGGTGTACCTTGGCGTCATGCTGACGCCGCGCCGCCACCGTGCTTCTTCTTTCCTCGTCTTCCTTTCGTTCGCTCTCGCCACGACCGCGAGCGTGGTGGCGCACGCCAAGGCGCCGCCCGAATCAAAAGCGAAGGCGGCCGACGCGACGACGCTCGTGCCGTTCGCGTCGCCCGAGTCGATGACCCGACTCGCGCGCACGACGGCGAAGGTCGACTTCTTTCACCTCGCGAATCACTTCGAGAGCCAGCAGAACCTCGGCTACTGCGGGCCGACGTCGGCGACGATCGTCCTCAACGCGCTCCGCGCCGACGACAAGACGATCGTCAAGCCGCGCGACCCCGCCCTCTTCCCTGCCGAGTACCGCAAGAGCCTGCCGCCGGGCCTCGACCCCGTGTTCGCGCGCTACACGCAGTCGATGTTCTTCGACGCCGCAACGACGGGCGTAAAGACGCGCGATCAGTTTTTCGGCAAACCCAAGACGCCAGGAGACAAGCCGAGCCCCGGCCTCGAGCTGCGCGAATTCGCCGGCATTCTCGCGGCGCACGGCCTTTCGACCGAGCTGCGCGTCGCCGACGACAAGCTCGACGACGCCACGATCCGCAAGGAGCTGCTCGCGAACCTCGCGGCCGCCGACGACTACGTCGTCATCAACTACTTTCGCCCGGCGGTGGGTCAGCAGGGCGGCGGCCACATCTCGCCGCTCGGCGCCTACGACAAGACGTCCGATTCATTCCTCGTGCTCGACGTGAACCCAAACGGGCACCCCTGGGTCTGGGTGCCCGCGCCGATGTTGATCGCGGCGATGCGCACGGCGGACACCCACGAGAACCGCGGTTACGTGCTCGTTCGCGAAGGCGCCAAGAAGTAACGGGGCGCGACTACTTCTCGTTCGCCCCGGAGCCGCCCGCCGGGAAGCCATAGAGCGGCGCGATCCCATAGGGCGGCGCGAAGCCGCCGGCCGTGCCGGTGTTGCCGCCCGTCGAGCCGGCACTGCCACTGCTGCCCGCGTTGCCCGTCGAGCCGCCGCCGCCGCCCGAGCCGCCCGCCGCCCCATCCGCCGTCGACCCCGCGGCGCCGCCGTCGCCCGGCGTCGTCGTCGAATCGCACGCCGCCGTCGCGAGCGTCGCGCCGAACGTGAACAGCGCCGCGCGCCCGAGGCGCCGCTTCGGCAGCGGGGCGGGCGCCATCTCCCGCAGCTCGGCCGCGCGCGCGGCGCCGCAGAACGGACAGCGATCCTCGGCGACGCGCACGTGACGGTGGCAAGACGAGCAAGGGACGAGATGGCTCATGTCGGGATCTCCTCGAGGACGATTTCGAAGCGGCCGTTGTCGAAAGGAAGCCCGGGCGCGGGCGCCGCGAGCACGAGGCGCTCGCGCTTGCCTTGGCGTTGCAGCTCGAGCACGCGGTGGTGGCACAGCGGGTTGTTGCCCGCGCGCCCGAACAAGCTGAACGCCGTCCACGTACACCCCGCCATACAGGTGTCGGCGTAGTAGCACGTGCGGCAGAAGCCCCACAGATCGTCGACGGTGCGATCGCGTGTGTAGCGCAGCGGCGCCGCGCGCTCCCAGATGTCGCGCAGGCTCGCGTCGCGCACGTTGCCGCCCGTCCACGGATCCGTCTGCAGCGACGGACACCCTTTGATGGCGCCGTCGGCCTCGATGCCGAGCGTGAGGCGCCCCGCGCCGCAGCTGCCCATGTGTCCGCGCGGCATCTGCCCGCGCAGCGTCGATTCGTAGGGCCCGAAGTAGCCGAGGTTGTTGCCGGGCCACAACACGACGCCGGCCTCGTCGCACCGGGCCTTCAGCGTGGCGAGCATCGGGAACAGCGTCAGGAGATCCTCGGGCTGCGGCAAGAGATCAGGCTGATCGGCGGCGCGGCCCATGGCGGCCGTGAGCTGCACCTGCCACGCGCGCCCGCCCGCGGCGATGACGGTCTCGAGCACCTGCGGCAGCTCCGGCTGCGACAGACGGTTCACCTGCGTGTTGACGGTCATGCCGAGGCCGGCCTCGCGCCCCGCCTCGAGCGCGGCGAGCGCCGCGCGGTACGACCCGCGCACGCCGCGCAGGCGATCATGCGTCTCCTCGACGCCGTCGATCGACACGCTCACGGCGCGCAGCCCGGCCGCCTTGGCGTCGCGCGCCCGCTCGCGCGTGAGGCCACGTCCGCCCGTCGTCATCGACGCCGCGATCCCACGACGCGACAGCTCGCGCACGATGTCGAGCCAGTCGTCGCGCAGGTAGGCCTCGCCGCCGATGAGCGTCACCTCGCGCACGCCAAGCTCATCCATCTGCGCGACGAGATCGAGGCAGCCCGCCGTGTCGAGCTCGTCGGGCCGCGCCTTCCCCGCGCGCGAGCCGCAGTGGACGCAGGCGAGATCGCAGCGGAGCGTGATCTCCCAGACCGCGTAGATGGGCCGCACGCCGTCGACGGCGCGGACGTCCGGCGCGAGCGGCAACCGACGCCGCCCGGGCGGCGCCTCGGGCGCGATCGGAAGCGAACGTTTGAGGAGGATCTCAGCCATGTCGCGGCCCGAGCCCGGCAAACCACGCGCCACGCCCGACCCACGAAAACTCTACGCCCGACGGCGCGGCACCTCAACGGGCGCGACAGGCCCCTCAGATCTTCGTGTCGTTCGTGGCGCCGGGGGCCGGGCGCGCCCGATCGCGCGCGCGGATCGCCTCGGCCTCTTCGGTCATGTTGAGGAGCGCGAGGCGCGTCGCGCCCAGCAGGTTGACGCACGCCCAGACGATGCCGCCCGCGCCGACGACGCCAACACAAAGCGCCGCCCCCGCGAAAAACGGAAACGCCGCGCGCAGCCCCGGCGAGAGGCTCACCGGATCGGCCATGGCCGGACGCAGTATCGCCAAGCGCTACCGAATCGAGAAGGCGTCGACCTTGCCGTCCTTCATGACGAGCTCGATCTCGAACGGTTCTTTCTCACCAGCGGGCTCGAGCTTCCAGCGGTGAATCGAGGCGTCGCGCTTGGGCACGATCGTCAGGGCCGTTGTCTTGTAGCCCTTCATCAGCAGCGGACCGAAGCGCGCGCTGAGGCGGGCGAAGGCGGCCTTGCCCGACGCCCTGTGTTTGGCCGTGCCGTCGGTGACGAAGGCGGCGTAGTCGTTCGCCTTGAGCGCGTCGAGCAGGCTCTTCATGAGCGCGTCCCCCGGGTCCTTCGCGGGGACGACCGTCTCGGCGCGCGCGGGCGCGGCGCCCACGAATCCGACGAGCGACAACGACACGGCCAGGACGAGCGCCCGAAAGTTCCTGCGCGGGTTCATGTCGTCACTTTACCGCTTCGCTCTGCTGTCCCGATGAAACGAAGGTAAAACTGGCGGCATCGGAGGGAAGGCCCATGAACCGACGTGACGCGCTGAAAGCCCTGGCCGCCACGGGAGCCGCCGCTCCCGCCGCGCTGGGGTGCATCCGCCGCCCAACCAAGCGAGAGCCCATGTCCGCGTCCCCCGCCGCCCCTTCGACGTCGCCCAAGATGGATCGCGTCCCCAGCATCTTCCTCGCGCACGGGTCGCCAATCCTCCTGACGGACCACGCTTGGAGGGACGAGCTGTACAACTGGGCGCGCGCGCTGCCGCGGCCCAAGGCGGTGCTCATGCTGTCGGCGCACTGGCTCGACAAGCCCGTCACGCTCGGCGCGACGACGCCCGTGCCGCTCGTCTACGACTTCTCGGGCTTCCCCGCGCCCTTCTATGAAACGAAGTACCCCGCGCCGGGCGCGCCCATGCTCGCGGCGCGCGTCCGCCAGCTGCTCGGCCCGGGGCAGACGATCGACGAGCCGGAGCGCGGCCTCGACCACGGCGCCTACGTGCCGCTCGTCGCGATGTACCCCGACGCCGACGTGCCCGTGTTGCAGGCGTCGCTGCCGACGCTCGATCCCAAGGAGCTGCTCGCCATGGGTCGCGCGCTCGCGCCGCTGCGCGACGAAGGCGTGCTCATCATCGGCAGCGGCTTCCTCACGCACAACCTCCGTCAGATGAGCTTCGAGCCGGGCGCGCCCACGCCGCGCTGGGCGTCCGACTTCGACGCCTGGACGGGCGACGTGCTCGCGCGCAAGGACGTCGACGCGCTCATGGACTACCGAGGCAAGGCGCCGGGCGTGCGCGAGTCGCTGCCCACGCACGAGCACTTCGTGCCCGTCATCGTCGCGCTGGGCGCCGCGCTCGAAGGCAGCGCGAAGGCGACTTTTCCAATCACTGGCTGGGCTTACGGCTCGGGCACCAAGCGCTCCGTGCAGTTCGGCTGACGCCAACCGTTTTGTGGTGACACTTCTCCCGGGGGCCGGTGTTTAACCGGCATGGGAGAGGAGATACGCACGTGGCACTCGACGTCGAAGGCGCTTACCTGCGGTACGGACCGATGGTCTTGAGGCGCTGTCGACGGCTGCTGCGTCACGACGCGAAGGCGCAAGACGCGATGCAAGACGTGTTCGTGAGCCTGCTGCGCCACGGGGAGCGGCTCGACGAGACCGCCCTGTCGGCGCTGCTGCTGCGGGTCGCGACGAACGTGTGCCTCAACAAGATGCGCACGGATCGCCGTCACCCCGAGGATCGCGACGACGAGCTCTTGCAGCGTATCGCCGGGACGGACGGCGATGGCGAATCGCGCACGGTCGCGAGCAACCTGCTCGGCAAGTTGTTCCGCGCCGACGATCCCCTCGCGGCGTCGACGCGGACGATCGCGGTCATGCATCTCGTCGACGGCTTGACGTTGGAAGAAGTCGCCCGCGAGGCCGAGCTGTCTTTGTCTGGCGTGCGCAAGCGGCTGCGGACGTTGCGCGGCCGCCTGCAAGAGCTGGAAGGAGTGGCCCCATGACGACGCCCCCGACAAAGACGACCAAGACGCCCGAGTGGTTGGTGGAACGGCTCGCGCTCGGCGAGCTCGACCCGGCGACGGCCGCCGAGGTGCGCGCGCGCCTCGCCGCCGAGGGCCGCTCGAGCGAGGGCGAGGTGGGCGCGCTCGCGATCTCGAACCGCGAGATCTTGAACGACGTGCCGCCCGCGCGGATCGCCGCGGCCGTGCGCGCGCGCGCCGCAGACGCGCCCCGGGCCCGCGCGTCCTGGATGCTGGCGCTGCCGCTCGTACTCGCGGGCGCCGCGGCCGTCATGCTCTTCGCGCGGCCCGCGCTGCACGGGACCGGCGGCACGACGCCGACGGGCGTCGGCACGCCGCTCGATGAGACGACGATCAAGGGCCCCGCCAAGGTGCACGTCTACCGCCACGGCCCGGGCGTCGACGAGCGCCTCGGCGACGGCGCGCGCGCCACGCGGGGCGACCTGCTCCAGCTCGCCTACAACGCGGGCGAGGGCGGCGTGTTCGGCGCGCTGCTGTCGATCGACGGGGGCGGCCACGTCACGTTGCACTGGCCCGAGAGCGCCGCCGCCACGGCCGCGCGCCTGTCGGCCAAGGGCGAGATCAAGCTGCCGTCGGCCTACGAGCTCGACGACGCGCCCGCCTTCGAGCGCTTCGTCCTCGTGACCTCGGATGTCCCGTTCGCGATGACGCCCGTGCTCGACGCGGCCCGCGCGCTCGCGGCGCGGCCCGATGCCCGGACGCGCGACCTCGCCCTGCCCGCTTCCCTCCACCAGACGTCCCTCACGCTCGAGAAGTCCCGCAAGGAGACCCCATGACCCGCCTTCGCATCGCCATCGCCCTGCTCGCCCTGGTCGTCACGCTCGGCGCCGCGCGCGCCCACGCCGCCGACCCCGCGGCCACGAACTCGGGCGTGCGCCTGCGCCGCTTCGCGCTGCTCATCGGCATCAACGACGGCGGCGCCGCGCGCGCCAAGCTCCACTACGCGACGAGCGACGCACGCTCGATGGCGAAGGTCCTCGAGAACCTGGGCGGCGTCTCGACGAGCGACCTCGTCTTCGTCGAGGAGCCCACGCGCGCCGCGACGCTGGGGGGCTTCTCGCGCGTCGACGCCCTCATGCGCGCGAGCCCGACGCCGGGCGTGCGGCGCGAGCTGCTCGTCTACTACTCGGGCCACTCCGACGAAGAAGGACTCCTCATCGGCAACGATCGCGTCACTTACGACGAGCTGCGCGCGCGCATCAAGCAGCTCCCGGCTGATCTACGCGTCGCGATCCTCGATTCGTGCGCGTCGGGCGCCTTCACGCGCGGCAATGGCGGCCTGCGCCGGCCGCCGTTCCTCGTCG
>JBBQJG010000114.1:0-16419 GCA_038325725.1 Polyangia bacterium
TCGCGCGCGCACGTCACGACCTTGCCGTTGACGTCGCAGAACGTTCCGGTTCCGCCGCCGCACGTCGCTGGCGCCGCGGGGCACTTGCACCCGCCGTTCGGCGCGACGCCCTGACAGGTGAGGCTGCCGGTGCATGCGTCCGCGCCCGTAACGGCGAGACAGCCGTCGGCGCCGATGGCGCACGTCGCGAGCTGGCCGTTCGCGCGGCACACGCCGCCGGCGCCGGCGGCGCACTCGGTGGGCGGCGCGCCGCACGAGCAGGTCGCGAGCCCGCCGCTCGTGGCGCAGGGCTTGGCGGCCGCGCACGGCGTCGTCTGTGTGACCGCGAGGCAGCCGTTCGCATCTAGCGCGCACGTCACGACCGCGGCCGTTCCCGAACAGGTGGTGCCGACCTTGCCTCCACACGCGGCGGGCGCGGCGGGGCAAGTGCACGCGGCCGCGGGGAACGTGCCGGTGCAGGGCTTGCCCGCGGCGCACGTCTCGGTGGCCTTCTCGTAGACGCAGCCTTCGGTGTCGACGTCGCAGGTGCGCGCCGTCATCGCCGCGCACGCCGTGCCCTTGCCCGTGCACCCCACGGGCGCCATCGGACAGACACACGCCCCGTTCGGCACGTTGCCCTGGCACGTCTGGCGGCCGGGACATGGAGCGCCGCCGCTGAACGCGGGGCACGTCCCGACCATGATGCAGCTCTCGAGACCGTTGGCTCCGCAGCGCTTCGCGCCGAGCGTGCAGGTGGTGCCGCAGCCGCTCGCGCCGCCACTGCCACCGCTCGCGCCGCCACTGCCGCCGCCGCTCCCCGCGGTTTGCCCCGCCGCGCCGTCGGCCGGCTCGACGCTCCCGCCGTCGCCGCCCGCGCCCGCCGTGCCGACGGGAGTGTCCGCGGCCGCGTCGGGGATCGCCGCGGCTTCGACCTTCGGCGCGTCGATCACCGCGCCGTCGCGCACCAGATCGCGCGAGTAACACGTCGAGCTCACGCACTCGTAAGACGGGGGACAGTCGCGCTCGGTGCGACACGAGATCTCGCCCTCGGGGAACGTCGGCTCGAAGCCGCACGCCACCACGCCGACCAGCAAGACCGCCAGCGCGCCCACCGAGGGGCGAGGGACGCGCGCGCCGAGCGCCGTCGAGAATTTCGTTTGCGCGCGCATCAGAAGCTCAGGCTGAGGCTCGCGCCGCCGCCGCCGGGCCCCACCGTCGGCGCGACGGCGACCGAGTGAGACTCGCCCCCGAACATGCCCGAGCCGAACGCGTAGAGCATCACGCCCGAGAGCACCGCGACGCCGCCGACGCCGTAGCCGATCCACTGCAGCGTCTCGGCGCGCTGCCCATCCTGATACTTGGTCGACGAGAACATCTTGTTCTTCGCGTCGTTGGTCACCTCCGTCGAGAGCTCCTGCGCGCGGGTGCCCATGTAGATCGCGCTCGCGAGCACGACGACGCCCACCGACGCCGTGACGATGCCGGCGACGCGGAGCCGCGGCCGCTCGACGCGCGCCTCCGCCGCCTCGAGCGCGACGGGCTCGGGCACGGAGCTCTGTGCGGGGGCCGCCGCCGCGTCGGTCTTGCGTTGCTGCTCCTCGAGCTCGCCGACCACGCGCTCCACCTCGGCCTTCTCGGTGGGCGGCAGGTTGGTCGCCTTGCGCAGATATTCGCGGAACCGAATGAGCGCGTCGGCGCCCCGTCCGTTCTGCTGATAGCAGCGGCCTTGGTTGTAGATGTACGTCGGATCGTTCGTCTCGGCGTAGAGCTCGGCGAGCAGCTCGATCCCGCGGTCCGGTTTGTTGGCGAGGCAGGCCTTCTTGGCCTCGAGCTCGCGCGCGTCTTGCTGGGCGCGCGCCGGCGCGGCCGTCAGCAGGGCGAGGGCGAGCGTCGCCGCGACGACGAAGCGCCGACCCGCGTGGGCGCTCACCACTTCTCCGCCTTGCGCGGCGTCGGCGCCGTCGGAGTCGGCGCCGTCGGAGTCGGGGTCGGGGTCGGCGCGGGAGTGCCGCTCGAAACGGCCGGCTTTGGGCTCACGGCCACGGCCATCTTTCTGGAGGTCCCGTGGTGCCCGCGCTCGCGCTCGTGGAGGCCGGCGACCTTGTCAGGCGCGGCCGCCGGTGGCGGCGCGACCGCGACGGGCGGCGCGGCCGCGGGTGGCGGCGCGACCGCGACGGGCGGCGCGACTGCGACGGGCGGTGCGACGGCGACGGGCGGCGGGGACGGCGGGGCCGCCGCGACGGGGCCGGGCGAGACCGCGATCGGCGCCGCGCTCGGCGCTGGTCGGCTGGGTCCGCGGGAGATCCAGAGCACGGCCCCCAGCGCGGCGGCGGCGACGACGACGCCCCCTCCGATCTTCGCGGCGCGGTGGCCCGCCCGGGGCGACAGCTCGATGTCGGTCGAGATCTCGGCCGCGGCGGAGCGGAAGGTCGTCGTCGGTCCGGCCGGCGCGGACGACGCCGTCACCGTGGCGGCATGGGCGAGCGCCGGCCGGTGGGCGATCGGTCCAGCGGGGACCGTCGTGCGGATCGTACGGAGCGCCGCCTGGAGCTCGCCCATCGAGCCCCAGCGCTCCTCGCGCGTCTTGGCGAGCGCCTTGAGGATCACGGCCTCGAGCTCGGGAGGGATGGCTGGGTTCTTCGATCTCGGCGACGGCGGCGCCTTCGTGAGGTGCGCGAGCACGATGTCGCCCCACCCCTCACTCACGAACGGCGGCGCTGCGCAGAGCAGCTCGAAGAGGATGATGCCGAGCGCATAGATGTCCGTGCGGTGATCGATCTCGTCGGAGAGGCCACGGCACTGCTCGGTGGACATGTACGGGGGGGTCCCCATGAGTGCGCCCGCCTGCGTGCGCGCCGAGACGTTCGACAGATCGCCGCGCAGCTTGGCGATGCCGAAGTCGAGCACCTTCACGCGCACCCCGCGTGGGTGCGATTCGTCCGGGACGAGGAACAGGTTGTCGGGCTTGAGATCGCGGTGAACGATGCCCTTGCCGTGAGCGGCCGCGAGCGCGCCGGCCGTCTGCAGCCCGATCTCGATCGCCTCGTCGACGCTCAGCGCTCCGGCTTCGGCGACGCGTTGGGCGACGCTCTGGCCCTCGAGCAGCTCCATCATCAGATAAGGCACGCCGGAGGGCGTCTTGCCGACGTCGATGATGTCGATGATATTGGGGTGGCGGATCGCGTTCGCCGCGCGCGCCTCGTTCATGAAGCGCTCGACGAGGCCTTTGTCCTCGGCGAGCTCGCGCCGAAGGAACTTGATGGCCGCCTTGCGACCCATGAACGGGTGCTCGGCCAGGTAGACGGCGCCCATGCCCCCCTCGCCCAGCAGCGAGACGACGCGGTAGTTGTTGATGACTTCGCCGACCATGCCCCGAGGTTCCTCCCCAATCGCCCCGACGACGGGACAATGCGAGGGTTCGCCCAGTCGGAACGTTCCACCATCGACGATATTCCCGGCGACGACGCGAGCGACGGGGCGCCGAGAGTGTTACTCACCGGCCACGCGGACACGCTGGCTCGGCGGGGGAGGCTGAAGTTTACGTCTCCCCCACGTCCGACGAAACAGACCACCTGACCGAGCGTCGCGCGCGCAGTTTCTGCGTGCGCGACCACGGAGCGACGGATTTTGCGCGAAATCGCCGCCGTGCCACAGTCGGCTCGTGTCACTCGGCCGCCAGCTCGCGGGCACTGGCCTTGCTTGGTCATCCCTCTGCGTGGACATGACGCCGTCTTTCTTCGAGAGCCTGAAGAGTTACGTCGGCTTCACCGATCGGTCGTCCGCGACCCTCCGCGAATTTCACCCGCTGGCGAAGCCACACTTCATCTCGATCGTCGACGACTTCTACGCCGCCATCGAGGCCCACCCGGGGGCCCGAGCGGCCATCACGGGGGGCGACGCTCAGATCGGCCGGCTCAAACAGACCCTGATCGCTTGGATCGACAGGATGCTGCTCGGGCCTCACGACGAGGCCTACTACGAGCTCCGCGCCCGCATCGGACGCGTCCACGTGCGCATCGCACTGCCACAGCAATACATGTTCGCGGCGATGGACCGCATCAGGGTTCACCTGATCGACGTCGTGCAGACGCAAATGCTGCAAGGCGATCCGACGACGGCGGGGCGCATCTGCACGGCGCTGAACCAGATCATCGACCTCGAGCTGGCCATCATGCTCGAGACCTATCGCGAGGATCTCGTCGAGAAGAACCGCAACGCGGAGCGGTTGGCGACCATTGGGCAGTTCGCCGCCAGTATCGGTCACGAGCTCCGCACCCCGTTGGGCGTCGTCGAATCGTCCCTCTACCTCGTCAGGCAGCACCTCGGCGCGGACGCGGCGAGCGCACCGGCCGTCGCGAAGCACCTCGACCGCATCGGGGCAGAGGTCAAACGCGCGAACCAAACGATCGCCGACCTTCTGGACCTGGCGCGCAACAAGCCACCCAAGCGGCAACCCACCGATCTGCGCCTTCTGGTCGAGTCGGCGGCCGACGCCTCGCTCCTGCCCGCGGCCGTGAGCTTCGAGTCCACGGTGCCAGCGGGCCTCATGGCGGCCATCGATGCCACCCAACTTCGGCAGGTCATGGTGAACCTCATCATGAACGCCTGCCAGGCGATGGGGGCCGCGGTCACATCTGGGCCCACGGAGAAGCGTGTGCCGACGGGGGCGTGCGCCTTCGCGTTCGCGATGACGGCCCCGGAGTGCCCGACGAGGATCGGCGCCGGATCTTCGATGCACTCTTCACCACGAAGGCCAAGGGAAGCGGCCTCGGCCTCGCGCTCTGTCGGCACATCGTGGAGAGCCACGGTGGAACCATCGCGCTCGAGAACACGCGACCAGGGGCCAGCTTCACGCTGACGATTCCGTCCCCATGAGGCGCCTCGTTCTCATCGTCGATGACGACGACGCGCTCGCGGAGAACATGGCCGAGATCGTCCAGTCGCTCGACGTCGAGACGATGATCGCTGCCGACCGGCGTACGGCCCTCACGCTCGCGGCGGAGCACGACTTCGACGTCGCGCTCATCGACGTCCGGTTGCCAGATGGCGACGGCCTCTCGCTGCTCGGCCCCCTGCGCACCCGCTCGCCTTTCGTTCAATCGGTGATGGTGACAGGTGACGCGGCCATCGAGGGAGCGATCGCAGCCGTACGCGTCGCCGCCTTTGCCTACGTTCTCAAGCCCGCGTCGCCACCCGATCTCCTCGACACCGTCCGGCGCGCGTTGGACCAGTCGGGAATCCTACGCGAGCGCGAACGCCTGCGGGCCGATCTGGAAGTCTCCGAGCGCCGACACCGAGAGCTCGTCGAATCGATTCCGGCTTTTGTGACGACGCTCGACGAGGCTGGCCGAATCACGACTTGGAACCGGCAGCTCGAGCAGACGACGGGCTATCTCCGCGGCGAGAGGCTCGGCACCGACGGGCGTGACCTCGTCGATGGCGCCGCCCGCCCCGGCACCCTGCCCGTCAAGTCCGGCGCGGCGAGAAGGGTCCGCTGGAATCGCGCGGAGATCGAGAACCCTGGGGGAGGGAAGACCACCTACGCCGTTGGCATCGACATCACCGACGAACAAGAGATGCTCAGGAGATTGATGCGTTCCGAACGACTCGCCGCCGTGGGGACCATGGCCGCGGGCCTGGCGCACGAGGTCCGCAACCCTCTCAACTCGGCCTCGCTCCAACTCACGCTGCTCGAACGCCGCCTCGCGCGCCTCGAAGGCAGCACCGACCTATTGCCGATAGCGGCGATCATCCACAGCGAGATCGAACGCCTCGAGCACCTCGTTCGTGACTTCCTCGCGTTCTCGCGCCCCCACCCCATCGACGTGAAGAACGTGGACGTCGCCACGCTCGTCTCGGGTCTCGTCGAGCTGATAGCACCCGCGGCTGAAGCTGGCGGCGTGAATCTCTCGACGAACGTCGCGGCGCCGCTACCGCCCATCGCAGGCGACGCCGAACGGCTGCGCCAGGTGCTCTTGAACCTGACCCGCAACGCCATCGAGGCCCTCCAGGGTTCCAGCGGCAACTTGTCGCTGCGAGCTCGCCCAGACGGTGACGCCGTCGAGCTCGAGGTCGAGGACGACGGCCCCGGGTTCTCTGAAGAGCTCCCGGTGTTCGACGCCTTCTTCACGACGAAGGCACAGGGAACGGGCCTCGGCCTCTCTCTCGTCCATCGCATCGTCACCGATCACGGCGGAACGATCCGAGTTCAGTCTCGCCCCGGACGAACCTGCTTCACAGTCCGGTTGCCGGCCTCTCTTTGAGCGCGTCGCCGAGCGCCCGCAGCGCGTCGATGGCCGTGAAGACGCCCAGCACCTCGCGGCGTTCGCTGCCGGACACGACGATCGCCGAGCCCACGTAGAGGCGCGCCATCTCCTCGGCGACGAGGACGAGCGGCGCGTCCTCCGGCGTGACGTAGACGTCAGCGACCATGGTCTCCTCGACGGTGAGCCGGCTCGATCCGGGCAGGACCTCGAAGGACTCGACCTCCCGCTTCGACAACATCCCCACGAACTCGCCACCACCGATCACGGGGAGATGGCGGAGGTCGTGGTCGCTCATGAGTCTCCGAGCGAATGCGAGGGATTGCTCGACGCCGATCGTGTGCGGCACCTTCGTCATGTACGTCCCGACGTTGGTCACAGGTCTTCCTCCGAATCGCCAGCGTCTCTCGTGATCGACGGTCGCGCCGATTTGGGCGCGCTCTCGTAATCGTGCAGCTTGTACTGAATCTTGCGCACGCTCATCTGGAGGATCTCGGCCGCGCGGCTCGTCGAGCCCCCGGTCGCCTCGACGACGTAGCCCTCGTCGCGCAGCAACTCACACAGCGCGGTTCGAGCGTTGACCTCGTCATCGACGACCAGGATTCTTCCTTTGGGTTGCTTGCGTCCGGAGGCTCCGTTAACGGCCTTGACCGTGCCCTGAGCGGGCGTGGTCAGAGTCGTCGCTGTTGTCTGGGGTGTCTCCATGGCGTCCTGCGCGGAGGATTTGCAAGCGACGAACCAAACGTCATTTCAACGACTTGAACCGGTAGCCAGCTATCGAGGCGCACGCCCTGCAGCAGCCACGAGCCCCGGTGCAAGATCTGCGCGCTTTCATGCGCAGCGCTCCAGCTGGATGCGCGCGTCCAGAGCCAAGACGGCTTCCTCCGGCGGCAGGGCCAGCAGCGGATTGATGTCCCTGATGAGTCCATTGGCGCACGACCTCAGCAACGACCGTTCCACGAGTGGAGCGGCCGCCACGGTGCTCGGCGACGGGCCAGTCCTGCGCGGCCTTCTTGGGGCCGCTCGAACTTTGCGCGTGGTGTTCAGCCGTCGCTCTGGTCGACAGCGACGAGATCGTCGCGAACGACATTGGGCGTGAGGAGACTTCGCTCCTCTTCCTCCATGTCATCCAGGAGCCAGCTCACGAGAAAGGCCAGCTTGGCGGCGAGCAGGGGCACGTGCGGCCCCGCCATGGCCTCTGCGTGGATGCCGGCGAGCGTGGCGCGCTGCCGGGTGTGCTCGTCGCGTAGGCGCACGGCCCGCTCCGGACCGAGGGGCAGATCGTCGTTGAAGATGTCGGTCAGGACCTTCTCCTCGAATCTCAGATGAACCTCGAAAGTCGCGTGGATGTCGCCGATGGCGCTCGCCACCGAGTCGGATGGCTGCCCCTCTTGGTCGAGGGCGTGCTCCGCGACGTCGCGCGCGTGGGCGAGTAGCGCGCGGATCCGCTGGTGCTGGATCAGGATGACTCTTCGGGCGCTCGAGGCGTCCATGCGATGATTGGGAACGCTCCAGATGGGCTCGGTCATGGTGGCCTCCTAAGGACGCGACGGCTTCGCCTCCGAGGTTCTCGACTTGGCGAACGCGGGACTCTCGACGTCCGTGACGAGGCCGATGCGTTCCTGCAGCACGCGCAACGCCTCCGCGGGCTCATCGACCCATACGAAGAGGTAGAGGTCTTCGCGCGCGATCATCCCGTGACGGACCAGCGCGTCGAAGTTGATCACTTCCCACCAATAGGCGGACCCTTAAACTGGGAGGCATCGCTCGAAGCGAAATGCGAGACCCGTGCCACGCGTAACGGTGCGGTGTCTCGGTGGGAAGGTGCGCAGGTTCTGCGCGGTGAACCGGCTCCCCCTGGAAGATCGCCGCGCGATTCAGCGCCGGGCCGCGAGCTCCGACGACTCCATCAGCCTCGCCTTGGCCGTTCGCGCGTTCGTCGACGACGTCCTCCTCGACATGGACTTCGAGGATCGCCGCTACTTGTCCGCGGACGGCCGAATCAGCGAGCGGACGTAGGCGGCCAACGCCCAGGTCTGTCGCGGCGACAGCGCGTCCGCGTATGAACCCATCGGGGTGCCGTCCATACCGGTGCGAAGCGTGAGGTAGATGTCGCGAGCCGAGATGCCTCTGAGAAACTCGCCGCGGCTTAGATCTCGCACGCGTACCTGACGCGTCGGATCCTTCTTGAGGAGCGCCACGGATGGCCCACGGCCATCGCCCACACCGTGGCAGGCACCGCAGCGGGCGGTCTGCCACAAATGGGCGCCTTGTGCCGCAAGCACGTCTTCAGGCGCGTCGGCGTCGGCCAACTCGACCACCTCGACCGGCGCCGAGGGACGCTCCTGTGCGAAGCGGATGGAAAAAGACTTGAGGCGACCGACCAATGCCCACCGTTCATCTTCGGGAAGCCCACGCCAGGCCATCATCGGTGTTCCGTGCATGCCGCGAGAGATCGTCCAGAAGAGATCGTCGTCGGTCGGGATCGAGCCCGTCGGCGTCGACCTGAGCTTGTAGACACCGGCGGTGAAGTCGCGAGGTCGAATCGGAAGAGACCGCGCGGCCCAGCCCCGACCGTCACCGCGATTGCCGTGACAAGCGGCGCAACGTTGCCGGTAGACAACGGAGCCACGGTCGCGCAGAGCGGTCGTCTCCGCCGGCCGAGGGCGGACCTGTTCTCCCGTGACAGGCGCGGCGGTCCATGAGAACGGTCCGCCGGACGCGAAGAGCAGCGCGAGGATGCCGAAGCGCATGGCGACCAGAGCCATCATCCGGTCGCCTGCGTGCCTTCCGCCGCTTCGTCCTGGGTGGCTTCAACGAGCAGCTCGATCCACGGGGGCTGGATGAAGGTTCCTGTTGATGTGGACCTCATGCCTGATGCCTAGGCAAAAGGCGCGCCGGCCCGTCAATCCGCGACGCCGCGACCTAGAGGGGAGGGCTTGTCTCCTGTCGTGCGCACATCTCTCGCGACGGAAACTCAGCCATGCACGATTTGCGCGATCGCGGAACGTCCGTGCAAGTCGCCACCGCTCCCCGATTGGTCTGGGATCGTGATCCGGAAGGCAGCGCCTCGTTCTGACGGATCTAGAGTGACAGTGCCCGAGTGAGCCTCCGCGATTCTGCGGCAGAGCGCCAAGCCAAGACCGTTGCCCTTGGCTTTGGTCGTGAACAGCGCCTCGAAGATCCGCCCTCGCAGCTCGGTGGGAACCCCCGGGCCGTCGTCGCGAACCACGAGGACTGACGTCGCGTCTTCCCGTCGCGCGTCGATCCAGAGGTGCCCCGAGCCGCTCATCGCCTGACTGGCATTGTTGAGCAGGTTCGTCAGAACACGAGTCAGCTGATCCGGGTCGATGTCGAGCGTCGTTCCGGGTGGTGCGGACACCTCGACCTGCACGGCGCGCGGCAAGTCGGCCGCTGCGATCGCCTGAGAGATGAACTCACTGGCTTCGATGGGCCTCCTCTTCAAGGGCTTGCTTCGCGCGAGCTCGAGCAGGTCGTTGATCGTCTTGTTGGACCGCTGGACCTCGTTGGCGATCTTCTCGATGTGCCGCAAAAGGTTCGGGTCCGAGATCTCGAGCTGCCCGAGGCGGCGCGCCACGAGGTACGCGGACGACTCGATGACGCCCAGCGGATTCCGAAGCTCGTGGCCGATGCTGGCAGCGAACTGCCCGATCGTCGCCAGACGCTCGGCAGTCCGGTTCTTCGCGAGCAGATCCTCGCGATAGGTCTCGAGCATGATGGCCAGCTCGATGTCGAGGATCTGGTGCAGGGCCGTGATCATCCTGCGCGACGTCGGGGCGTCGAGGCTCGTCGCGTCTCGAAGCACGTCGAGCGAGCGGACGCGGATCCGATCCATGGCCGCGAACATGTACATCTGAGGAAGGTCGATCTTCACGTGCACCCGGCCGATGCGGGACCGCCGCTCGAAGTAGTCCTCGTCGTGCGGGCCTCGAAACAGCTCGTCGATCCACTTGAGGAGCGACCCCTTGAGGCGTTGGATCTGAGCAGCACCGCCGGTGATCGCCGCGCTCGCTCCGGGATGGGCTTCGATGGTGTCGTAGAAGTCGTCGACGATGGCCGTAAAGTGCGGCGCGACCAGCGCGTGCGCGTCGCGCAGCGCTTCACTCGCAGCGTCGTCGAAGCCTACGTAGACCTTGACGTTCTGGAGGAAGCCGAGGTTCTGCACCGCGCAGAAAACACTATCACCGCTCCGGCGGGCGGAGCGCTCAGGGATTCAGCGGACGGGGAGCAACCAGCTTCCAACCGGCCGTCGCCTCGTTGCGAGCCGTGAAAGTCACGGCTCCCGCGGACATCGCGCGCAACGGTTGCGTCTGAGGCCCCAGGTCGCGATCACTCTGCGCACTCGAAGGACGAGCCACGCTTCTTCGACAACGTGTTGGCCATGCTCGACGGCACCGACGAAGTCCCGGGTCAGCGCCTCACTACCGTCAGACAGCCGCTGGACATCTCGCTCGCCTGCAGGCAGCCGCCTTCCTCTTCCTCCATGTCGCGCAGCAGATCTGCCACCAAGCCGCGCAACGCTTCCGCGACGTCCGCGGCGTCGGCTTTTGCTTCCAACTTCGCTACGAGACCTACCAGTTGCTGGCGCTGTCTGGCGTGGTCCGTGTCGAGTTCCCGGACCCTTTCGGGGCCCCACGCGTCGAGGACCGCGAACACTGGTTTTAGCGCCTCATCTTCGAACGCCAGGTGAGCCAGAAAGCACCGACTCACTTCCTGCACGATCGCGCCAGTCAGAGCTGCGTCCAGCGCGAGCGGTGATTCGACGTGCGCGACCGCGCGTTCCAACAGCGCGCGCAGCTCGACGTGTTGATCGAGAACCTGACTCCTCACCTGCGATGGAAAAACCAGTGATGGCATGACGCACCTCCTGGGTCACTTGTTCCTTGCAAGTGCAGACCGTGTGCCAGCCGACGGGTCTCTCTGAACAGCGACCCTGCCTAGCTTGACGGCGGGCGTGCTATACGGCGCATCTCTGCCATGAAAATTTCGGTGCGAACATCTATCCTCCCCTGCTTCACTCTCGCCCTCACTCTCGCCCTCACTCTCGCCCTCGTCCTGGCCCTGCCCTCCCTGGCGCGCGCCGAGGATCCGGAGGCTCTCATCAAGACTGGCGTCGACCTGCGCCGCAAGGGCGACGATGTCCGCGCCGAGGTCTACATGCGGCGTGCCTATCAACTGGCGCAGACGCCGCGCTCGGCGGCCCAGCTCGGGCTCGTCGAGCTGGCGCTCTCGCGCTATGCCCAAGCCGAGCTGTATCTGTCGGAGGCGCTCGAGAGCGACGACGTCTGGATTCACGATCACCGCGCCGCGCTCGCGAAGAGCCGCGACGAGGGGCGGACCCACCTGACGCGCATCGAAGTCTCGGGGGCTCCCGATGTCGCGACGGTGACCCAGAAAGGCGGCAAGCCCGTCAAGCTGGGGGCAGAAGGCGTGATGTGGTTCGCTCCTGGCGCGCTCGCCCTCACGATCGAAGCGCCCGGGCGCCCGACGGCGAGCTACTCCGGCACGCTGGCCGCGGGTCAGAGCGCAAGGGTCACGATGGCCGCGGGGCCGCTCGCGCCGTCGCCCGCTGCGGCCCCCGTCGTCGTGCCACCCGTCGCGCGACCGCCCGTCTCCGCTCCCATCGTTGCGGAGCCGGCGCCCGGGACCGCCCCCACTGCCCCCGAGAGTGCGAGCGCACCCGGCCGCTCGGCGCGCATCGCCGGACTTTCGGTCGCGGGCGTCGGGATCGCCGCCGCGGTGACCGGGGTCGTTCTCTACCAGATGGCCGGCTCGAAGCTGAACCGCATTGAGACCAGCACGACTTACGACAAGGCCGACGGCAACTGGCAGACCCTCGACCATGGGAGCATCGGCCTGCTCGTCGGCGGAGGCGTCGCTATCGCCGCCGGTGCGGCCTTCTTCGCCTGGGGCCACCATGCGCGAACCGAGGCCGAAGCCACCAGCGAGACGCACGTCTCCCTGCGGTTAGCACCGGGCCAGCAGGGCGTCGCGCTGACGGGGGCCTTCTGATGCGCCGCTGGCTGCCGTTGTTCGTCGTGCTCACCAGCTCGCTGGGTGGTGGCGTCGGATGCCATCAGCTCAAGCTTGCGGATCACACCCTGCGGTGCGATCACGGCGCCTGCCCTTCCCCCTACGTCTGTCATGCCGATGACTATTGCTACCGGCTGCCCGAGAAATCGGACGCGTCGACGGACGTGAAGGGTGATGGCTCCACCGCTGGCGTCGTCGACGCCGCTGGCGATCGGTCCCAAGCCACGGACACGAGCCTGGCGCCCGACGGCGGCACGCCGGGCATTCCCCAGCTCGAAGTCACGATCCAGCGCAGCGGCAACGGCTCTGTCTCGGGGCCGGGCGTCACATGCACCGCGGCGACCTGCACAATCATGGTCGACTCCGGCTCAAACCTCGTGCTGCAGGCCAACGCCGGCGGCGACTCGATCTTCAAGACGTGGTCGGGCTGCGACACGGCGAACGACACGAGCTGCTCCCTCGCGAGCATCCTCTCGGCCAAGCAGGTCTCGGTCACCTTCGCGCTCAAAGGTGCGAACTTCGTGATCGTCAAAGACGGCAACGGATCGGGCAGCGTCGCGGCCACGTGGACCGGCGGCGGCAGCCTCGCGTGCGGCGCCGCGTGCTCAGGCTCGGTGCCGCAGGGCACGCAGGTGGTGTTGAAAGCCACGCCCGACCCGGGCTCGATTGTGACCTGGGGCGCACCCTGCACCGACAGCGGCGCCTGCATGCTCGTGACGGGCGCGGGCGAGACCGTCGCCAAGGCGACGTTCACGCTCTCGAAGATCACGCTCTCGATCGCCGAGACGGGCAGCGGGACCGTCACCGGCACGGGCGGCATCAGCTGCGCCGCCAGCGCGTGCGACGCGCCCGTCGACTACGGGACCACCGTCGTGCTGACGGCGACCCCAGCCGCGAACTACGCGGTCTCGGGCTGGACCGGCTGCACGACGACGAACGGCAACATCTGTACCGTCTCGTCGATCAAGGCCGCCGCGCACGTCGGCGTCACCTTCGCGCTCGGAAAGATCCCGCTCACGCTCCAGCGCAGCGGCAACGGGAGCATCACCGGGTCCGGCAACATCAGCTGCACCGACACGTCCTGCACCGTGCAGGTCGACACCGGCACGACCGTGACCCTGCAGGCCGTCGCGGGCGCCGACTCCGACTTCAAAGGCTGGTCGGGTTGCACGCCGTCCGTCTCGGCGCCGGCGACCTGCACCGTGGCGGCGCTGCAAGCGGCCGCGCAGGTCAGCGCGACGTTCGCGCTCAAGAACGCCAGCTTCCTGATCTCGCGCCAGGGCAACGGCGGCGGCGCGGTGGCGGCGTCGTGGCCCGGCGGCGGCGCCCTCAGCTGTGGCGCCGGCTGCTCCGCCAACATTGCCCCGGGAACCACCGTGACGATCCAAGCGACGCCCACGGCCCAGTCGAGCGTGACGTGGTCGTTCTCGCCCGCGGGCGGCAACACCTGCACCGGCAACGGTCCCTGCACCGTGACGGTGGGCGGCGGCGGCCTCACCGTCACGGCGACCTTCATCCTGGCCAAGTACACGCTCACCGTCGCGGCGGGCGGCAGCGGCACCGTGACCGGCACGGGCGGCATCAACTGCACGACGTTCCCGTGCACGACGATGCTCGACGCCGGCGCCTCGGTGACGCTGACGGCGACCGCCGCCGCGCAGTACACCTTTTCGGGCTGGAGCGGCTGCTCGAGCACGAGCGGCGCCACCTGCACGGTCACGTCGATCGCCGCGGCCGCGAACGTCACGGCGACCTTCGCCCTCAAGACGTATCCGATCACGATCCAGCACAGCGGCAACGGCTCCGTCACGGGCACGGGCGGCATCAACTGCGCGAGTGCGACGTGCGTCGTCGACGAGGCCAGCGGCTCCTCTGTCACGCTCACGGCGGCCCCCGGGGCCGACTCCAACTTCACGGGATGGATGGGCGATTGCAGCGGCACATCGACGTGCGTGCTCTCCAGCATCACCGCCGCGAAGAACGTCACGGCGACCTTCGCCCTCAAGAGCGCGAGCTTCACGATCTCGAAGAGCGGCAACGGCTCCGGCACGGTGTCGGCGACCTGGACGGGCGGCGGCAGCCTGACCTGTGGCGCCAACTGCTCGGCGTCAATCACCCAGGGCACGCAGGTCACGCTGACGGCGATGCCCAGCGCCGGCTCGACCTTGGTCTGGGGGGCGCCCTGCAGCGGCGCCGGCACGTGCGTCGTCACCGTCGCCGCAGGGGGCACGACGATCCCTGCGACCTTCACGCTCGGCCAGTTCCTGCTGTCGGTCGCGCTCGCGGGACCGTCGTCGACGGGCAGCGTGCTGTCGACGACGGCCGGCGTCGGCATCAACTGCGGCACGACGTGTGCCGGCATCGTCAACTACGGGACGACCGTCCAGCTCGTCGCGACGCCCAGCGGCTCGGGCGCGTTTTCGTCGTGGACGGGCTGCGACAGCGTCACGACCACGACCACCTGCAACGTCACCATCACGAAGGCCACGGCGGTCACGGCCGCCTTCAAGCGCAGCAACGGCAATGCTTGTGGCGCCACGAGCGACTGCAACTCCGGGTTTTGCGTCGGGGGCATCTGCTGCTCGACCGCCTGCCCGGGCATCGGCGTCACCAACGGCTGCAACGTCACCTGCAGCAGCGGCACGTGCCAGCACTCGCCGCCGCGCACGGCTTGCGGCACGATCCGTCCCGCGACCTATGCCACGATTACGCCAGGCTTCAACGACATCGCGCTCATGTGCGATGGCGCCGGAAACTGCGCCGCCCCCACGATTACCTGCAATGACACCAATGGCCCGTTCACCTGCGCGCTGGGCGCGTCGCGGGTGTGCTGCCTGCTGGCTACGGGGATGAGCACCTCGGACGGGTTTCCGATCTTCAACACGGGCTGCGGTGATCCCGCGAAGTGCGGCGGCATCGCCGTGTTGTGGGGCCAGCTCTGTGCGACGACGAATGACTGCCCCTCGGGCCAGATCTGCTGCGAGAAGAAGGAGAGCTCCGAGGATTGGTCGGTCTGCTCGACGCGCGCGGCGTGCACCCCCGGCGGCGACACGGCCTGGGCGGGGCAGGTCTGCAATAAGGGAGCGCCGGACTGCCTGCCGGGGCAGAGCTGCTCGGCGGGTCAGGGTTACTACGACCTCTGCCAGTAGCCTCCGCTCGCGCGGCGGCGCCCATGAGCTCGCGCAAACGCGGCGCTGTCAGAGCAGGATCGAACATCATCTTCGCGCGCGCCGCCCGTGGGGCGCGGTCACGCCCCACGGGTGATGGCCTTGCTGCCCTAGCGGACGTCGCTGCGGACGTAGAGGCCGTAATCGAAGCTGTCGCTGACGAGCCGCCAGCGTGCATCGGTTGCCAGAAGGCGCAGCATGGGAATGTTGACGGGCTCGACGTGCAGGAGCACCAAGCGCACGTCGTATTTCTCGAGGTAGCCTAGGAAGTCGTCGCTCGACGCGCGAGCGCGCTGGTATTCGGCCCAGCGCTCGGATTTGGCGGCGTCGGGGCGCGCGTCGACCATGGGAAGGACGCGCGGCGAGAGGTTGAACGAAATGAGGCCCCCCGCCGCGCGGTCGTTGAAGACGGCTCCCTCGATCCCGCTCTGCTTCAAAAGCTGCAACTCGTGGAGCGGTAGCTGCCCCGCCAGCCCGACGCCGAAGGGCCGTTCCGTCTGGGCGTCGAGCCTGTAGCCGTCGACGACGCCGGCCGCCAACGCCGCGAGCGCGATCCCCAGCTCCAGCCCCAGCCAGCGACGCGGCACGGGCGCAGCCAGGTAGTCCGCCGCGAGGTCGCGGCCCGACTGCACGATGAGGGGGAAGCCGAGGATCGCGACATAGGGAAGGAAGCGAGACGCCCGCAACGACATGAACGTCGCGAAGGCCGCGATCGCGACGTCCAGAACGGGACGGTGGCGCGACCAGCGCAGCGCCAGCGCCAGCCAGAGCACCACCGCCAGCGCGGCGCAGCTCCAGGTCGGGTATTGGTACAAGACGGCGGGAACGAGCACCGACTGCCCGTCGCCGTCCTCCCATCCAGGGGCCCACAACGCCCGGCCGAAGCCGTAAGGATTGCAAAACGACGCGAGGCTGAGCGCCGCCGCCAAGGCGCCCAGCGCCAAGGCGTCCCGCCG
>JBBQJG010000115.1:0-16254 GCA_038325725.1 Polyangia bacterium
GCACGAATGGCAACGCGGGCACGAATGGCGGCGCGGGCACGAATGGCGGCGCGGGCACGAATGGCAATGCGGGCACGAATGGCAACGCCGGTACGAATGGCAACGCGGGCACGAATGGCGGCGCGGGTTCGGGCGGCAGCGCCGGTGCCGGAAGCACCGCGGGCGCCGGTGGCGGCTCGCTCGGCGGCGCTGGCGGAAGCGGCATGATGACGGGAGGCGCCGGGGGCGACGCGGGTGGCGCTTCGGGCGAGACCGGCGGGACCGCGGGGACAGACGGCACGGGCATCGCTGGTTCGAGCGGCGTCGGCGGTGCGGCGGGCCAGTCCGGGCCGGGCTACACCACCGCGTACGGTGGCCGCGTGGTCACGAGGCCCGCAGGGTGTGGCTGCGAGACGGCTCCCACGTCGGGGTCGTGGACCGCGCTCCTCGTGCTCGGCGTGCTCGTGACGTTCCGGCGGCGCCGGCGCTAGGTCGAAGGCCTGCGGGGGCCAGCGACGGGCCTTGTCCATGAACCGTACGGGTCGTACAGTAGGGACATGAGCAAGGGGACAGGAGCGGAGGCGGCCAGAAAGCACCTTCCCGACATTCTCGACCGCGCGTCGAAAGGCGAGACGACCATCATCACGCGCCGCGGACGCCCCGTGGCGGTCGTCGGACCGATCGATGCGCTCACGCCCCGTCCCGCGCGTGCACAGTCTCTCCTCTCCCTGCGCGGCTCGGGCAAGGGACTGTGGGGCAAGGATCCAGCGACCGCGATCGCGCGAGGGCGAAAAGAATGGCCCTGAAGGGATTGTCGGCGTTGCCACCGGGCGCGGCCGTCCTCGTAGACAGCGCTCCGATTGCCTACGTTCTGGACGGCCACGCCCTGGCGGCCGAGTTTGAACCTCTTTTCAAGTTGGCCGAGGACGGGCAACTCCGACTCTTCGTCACTCCCATCACCGTTGCCGAGGTGGTCGCCGGTCCGCTCGGGCGCGGGCGAGAAGCGCAAGCAGAGCAATACCGCCTTGCGATGACGTCGGGGCCGGGCTTCGGGTTGCTGACGCTCGATGACGACATCGCGTTCTTGGCCGCGAGACTTCGGTTGCGCCACAAGCTGAAGTTGCCAGACGCGTTCCAGCTGGCCGCGTGTGTCCTCGGCGGGTGTGCCGCGCTCGTCACCCACGATCGGGACTTTCGACGCGTTACCGAAGTGCAGATCGTCGACGTCGTCTAGACTGGCGTTCAGTACCTGACGTCGACGAGGGTCTTCTTGCGGAGCTCGGCGAGGTAGGTCTTGGTTTGGCGCTCCATCTCTTTTTGGCGGAGCTGGATGCGGATGTCGTCCTTGACCTCTTCGAGCGGCTTGGCGTCCTTCTCTTTGCGCTCGATGAGCTTGATGACGTGGAAGCCGCGGTCGGCGCGCACGGGGCCGCGGATCTCGCCGACCTTCATGCTGAACACGAGCTCCTCGATCGCGCGCGGCAACATGTCCTTGCCGAAGGTGCCCAGGTCGCCGCCGTCGGCGCGCGTCGCCGCGTCGTCGGAGTATTGCTTCGCGAGCTTGGCGAAGTCCTCGCCCCCCTGCGCGCGTTCGAGCAGCTTCTGCGCCTGCGCGAGCTTCTCTTTCACGGCGACCGCGTCGGCGCCGTCGGGGATCGCGACGAAGATGTGGCTCGCGCGCACCTGCACGTTGCCGCCCGTCTTCATGTGCCGCTCGTAGTACGTCTTGACCTCGTCGTCGGAGATCGACACGCGCGAGCCCACCTGGATGTTGAGCACGCGGAAGCGCAGCAGCTGCCGCTTCAGGTCGGCGCGGTAAGCGGGCATGCTCATGCCCTGGCCCTTGAGCGCGTCGCGGAGCTGGTCGTCGGTGATGCTGTTCTGGCGCTTGATCTCGTCGATCGACTGATCGACCTGCTCGCTCGAGATCGAGAGCTTGAGGTCGGCCGCCTGCTGCAGGATGAGCTCGTCGTCGATGAGACGCTCGAGCACCTCGTGCCGCAGCTCGGTCGCGCGCGCGCCGCGCTTGCTGGGATCGGTGATGCGGCCCGCCTCGGCGAGCAGCGGGCCGGCTTTCTCCTCGACCTCGCTCGCGAGGATGATGTTGTCGCCGACGACGGCGGCGACCTTCTCGACGAGCCGCGCTTGCGCGAGCGGCGACGCGAGCGCGAGGGCGAGCGCGGTCGCCGCGAAGGTGCGTGCGCCGCGCCTCACGGCTTGCCCTGAAGAACGGGCTTCGGCATGGGAACGCCCGCCGGCGGCAGCACGGTCCCCGCGCCCGGACCTCCCGACATGCCTGGCATCCCCGGCATGCCCGTTTTGCCCTCCATGCCGCTGTCGATGACGATCTTCGCGAGGTTGTCGTCGTGAAAGGTGATCTTCGTCTGCTTCTTGAGGTCGGCGACGAAGGTGTCGAGCGCCTTCGTGCGCGTGTCGCGAAAGAGTCGCTGCTGGATCTGTCGTTTCACTTCGGCGAGCGGACGCGAGAAGCCCGGCCGCTTCTGCGTGAGCTTCAGAACGACCCAGCCCTTTTCTGTCTTCAAAGGGGCCGAGACGTCACCGACCTCGGCGAGCGCGAAGGACGCCTCGACGATCTCCTTGGGGTACGCCTGCGTGTCCTTGTCGAAGAAGGTGAGGTCGCCGCCGCGCGCCTTGGAGTCCTCGTCCTCCGAGTACTTCGTGACGAGGTCGCGGAAGCCTTTCTGATCGGCGCCCAGCGTCTTCGGCTGCGCCTTCGCCTCGGCGACGGCTTTGACGGCCTTGGCCTTGTCCTTGACGAGGATCTCGCTGACGCGCACCTCGTCCTTCTTGTTGAACTCTTCCGGGTGGTCTTTGTAGTACTTCTCGACGTCGGCGTCGGGCACGTCTTCGACCTTCACCTTGGGCTCGAAGTCCTTCTGCAAGAACTTCGAGATCATCTGCTGCTTCATGACGCGCATGACCTCGGGGTCTTTGTCGTAGCCGCGTTTCTGCGCCTCGGACGCCATGACCTCGAAGCGGATGAGGTTGTCGATGAACTCTTTCTTCTTCTCGACGGTCGTGTAGCGCGCGCGGACGAAGGGCGACTGCTTGTTGATGCGCTCTTGGACATCGCCCACGGTGATCACGTTGTCTCCGACCTCGACGACGGCCTGACCAAGGTCCCCCTTGGCCTGCGTCGAGGCGAGCTGACTCTTTTTGCACGCGGGCGCGGCCAGGGCGGCCCCGAGCATGAGGACGAGGGGCACGGAGGCGGAGGACGTTCGCATGGCGCAGAGATTACACGGGCAGGGCGGCAGATCCAGCGTCGGCGCTCTTCAGAGCGCTCGCGCGTGGAACGTGTCGCAGTCTTCGATACGGCCCGCGGCGAGCCCGCGGCGCAGCCACGCGACGCGCTGGGCGGACGAGCCGTGCGTGAACGTCTCGGGCATGACGGTGCCGCGCGCCTGCTTCTGCAGGGTGTCGTCGCCGATCGCCGTCGCGGCCTTCATCGCCGTCTCGACGTCGCCCGGCTCGAGCAGGTGGCGCGTCTGGTTCGCGTGGAAGGCCCACACGCCCGCGAAGCAGTCGGCCTGCAGCTCCATCTCGACGGAGAGGTGGTTGCCCTCGGCTTCGCCTGCGCGCTCGCGCGCGGCGTGCACCTTGTCGGACAGACCCAGCAGGTTCTGCACGTGGTGGCCGACCTCGTGGGCGACGACGTAGGCCTGCGCGAAGTCGCCGGGCGCGCCGAAGCGCCGGGCGAGCTCGCGGAAGAACGACAGGTCGAGGTACACGTGTCGGTCGGGCGGGCAGTAGAACGGACCGACGGCGGCGCTCGCGAGGCCGCACGCTGAATCGACCTGATCGGAGAAGAGGACGAGCTTGGGGCGCACGTATTGGGGGCCGCTTTGGGGCAGGACGGCGCCCCACACGTCCTCGGTGCTGGCGAGCACGACCTTGACGAACTCGACGCGCTCGTTGTCGGCGGGATCGACGGGGCGGCTGTTCGGGACTCCGCCCGGGTCGGTGGAGGTGCCGTCGCCTTGGCCGAGGATCGACCGCACGACGCTGGACGGCGCGCCGAGAAGCGCCGCGACGAGCGCGATGACGATGGCGCCTCCCCCCACCGCCCCGCGCCCGACGGAGAACCCGCGCCGATCCTCGACGTTGTCACTGCGTCGCTCTTCTCCCCATTTCATGCGAGGTCAACCTAACGCCGCGGTGGCGCCTTGGCTAGGCCCCGCGAACGCGGACGCTGGCGCGCCGATGGGGTAGATCCGGTGTCGATGACCGAGCCTGACGCCGAGCCCACCCCGTTCGAACGATTCGGCGGCGAGGGGCCCGTGCGCGAGCTGGTCGAGCGCTTCTACGACCTCATGGACGAGCGCGAGCCCGAGCTGGCCGCGCTGCATGTTCGCGAAGACGGCAAGGTCAGTCGGAGCTCTCGCGATCGGTTCGGGCTGTTTCTGATCGGTTGGCTCGGCGGTCCGCAGACGTACATGGAACGCCACGGGCATCCGCGGCTGCGCCTGCGTCACGCGCGGGTTCCCGTGACCGTTGCGATGGGCGAGAGCTGGCTGCGGTGCATGGTCCAGGCGCTCGACGAGCGCGCGCTCCCCGAAGACCTGCGGACGTTCCTGGGCGAGCGCTTCTCCGAGGTCGCGGCCTTTCTCCGAAATCAGCCCGAGTAGCAATGTAGATCGAGCGCTTGCCGTCGTAGACGGTCGCGCCCAGAATTTCCGCCCGTGAGATTCGCCGGCGTCGCGCTCGCTTTCGTCTTGTCTGCGTCGTCGAGCTCGGCCGGAGGTGCCGGCGAAAAGCGCGCCAGCCCGCACGAGCAGAGCGCGGCGACGGTGGCCGGCCGGAAGGTCACCGTGCAATACGGACGGCCGTACAAGAAGGGGCGCTCCCTCTTCGGGGGCCTCGTTCCCTACGACCAAGTTTGGCGAACCGGCGCCGATGAGGCGACGACGTTGACCACCGACGGCGAGCTGATGATCGGCACGCTCCGCGTTCCCAAGGGGACGTACGCGCTATTTACGTTGCCCGCCAAGAGCGGGTGGACGCTCATCGTCAACAAGACGGCCCACCAGTGGGGCGCCTTTTCGTACGACGCGAAGGAGGATTTGGGGCGCGTCCCCCTGAAGGTGGGCGCGAGCGCCGCGCCCGTCGAGCAATTCACGATCGAGCTCGCACCCGCGGGTGACCGCAAGGCGACGCTCAAGCTGTCGTGGGACAAGCTCGTCGCGACGGTTGGCATCGCCGCGCCGTAGCGTCTTCGCTCATCGTCGCCGGGAATCCCTCTACAATGGTCGTGTCCCCATGACGGAGCACGATCGACGCCTCGATTTGGACGGGCAGCGGCTGCGGGCCTTCCTGCGGAGCGGCAGCGCCAGCCTGACGTTCGTCGACCGCGACGGGACCGTCCTCGAGATCAACGACGCGGGGTGCAAACGCCTCGGGCTGCCACGCGAACGGGTGCTCGGGCGCTCGATCTTCGACCTCATTCCGACGATGGCTCCGCACATCCGCGCCCGGGTCGAAGGCGTCTTCGACACGAAAAAGGAGTTCAAGGGCGGCGACGACATCGCGTTGCCGACGGGCGTCTTGCACTTTCAGTCGACCCTCGATCCCGTGCTCGACGACGACGGTCGGGTCATCGGCGTGTTGATTCAGTCCGTCGACGCGACGGAGGAGCACGCGACGGCGAGCTCTCTCGTCCGCGCCAACGAGAAGCTCTCGGCGATCTTCGAGCACTCGCCCTACCTCATCGTCGCGTACGACCGGGGCGGCGTCGTGACGTACATCAACCGCGTCGGAGCGAGCTTCGTCCTCGAGAAGGTCGTGGGAACGCATTCGCACGCGTTCATGCTCAAGGAGTTTCACGCCCCGTACGACGAGGCGCTTCGGATCGTGTTCGAAGAGGGCCGCACGTCGAAGTTCGAGTTCCAGATCATGAGCGGCGCGTGGTGGGAGGCGACGATGGCGCCGCTGATGCACGAGGATCGCGTCGAGCAGGCGATCAGCTTCAGCCTCGACATCACGGAGCGGCGTCGGGCCGAGCAGGAACAGACGCGGCTGCGCGAGCAGATGCTGCACACGCAGAAGCTCGAGAGCCTCGGGGTGCTCGCGGGCGGCATCGCACACGACTTCAACAACCTCTTGCTCGTGATCGCGGGCAACGTGGAGCTCGCGCAGCAGACCATCGGCCCGCAGGATCCCGCGAGCGAATGTCTCGCGGACGCGCTGGACGCCGCAAAAACGGCGGCCGATCTGTGCAAGCAGATGCTCGCCTACGCGGGGCGTGGTCGGTTCGTCATCGAGGCGATCGACCTGACTCGTCTCGTCGGCGAGATGACGCAGCTGCTCGGCGTGTCGATCTCGAAGGGGGCCCATCTGCAGCGCGACCTCGCCCCCGAGCTGCCCGCCGTCGAGGGGGATTCGAGCCAGCTCCGGCAGGTCGTGCTCAACCTCATCACGAACGCTTCGGACGCCATTGGTGACAGACAGGGTGCCATCACGGTCAGGACGCGCCTCGTTCGCCTCGACGGACGCCCGCTGCCGGGCGCCGTCGGGAGTCCCCCCATCGAAGCCGGCGACTACGTGCTGCTCGAGGTGGACGACACGGGCGGCGGCATCGACGACGCGACCCGCGCGCGCATGTTCGAGCCGTTCTTCAGCACGAAGGCGAGCGGCCGCGGCCTCGGGCTGTCGGCGACCCTCGGCATCATCCGCCAGCACCGCGGCGTCATCCTCGTCGAGAGCACGCTCGGCGTCGGCGCGACGATCAAGATCTACTTCCCCGCGATCGCCGACGCGCCGGCGCAACCGAGCCGGCCGCGCTCCGAGGCGCCCGCGCCGGGCCGCGGCTTGGTCCTCGTCGTCGACGACGAAGAGGGCATCCGCCGGTTCGCGAGCCGTGCTCTCACGACGGCGGGCTACGAGGTCATGACGAGCGCGGAGGGCCGAGAGGCGCTCGCCTGTCAGGCGCGCCACGGCGATCGCCTGAGGTTGGTGCTGCTCGATCTCACGATGCCCGAGCTCAGCGGTCAGGACACGCTGCACGCGCTGCGCGAGCGAAATCCGAAGCTGCCGATCATCGTCATGAGCGGCTACACGGAGTCGACGCTGCGCGCCTCCGACGTCTCCTTCCTCGCCAAGCCGTTCCGCGCGGACGAGCTCATCGCGACGGTGGGAGAGCTCTTGAAAGACTGAAAAGGGGGCTGCTGGGTTTCCCGATGTGCATAAACTTGGTATTTTGTGCACATGAATGGCTCCGTCAAAAAACGCTCCGTGGGCAAACGTTTGGCAGAGCCAACGGCGACACGAGCACGGCGGGTCGGCCGCAAACTCCGCATTGTCGCCAAGACCGTTCGCAGAAAGAACCTGAGGCTGGATCAGCGCAAGCTCGATCTTCTCCGAGACAGCCTGGGCCTCGATACGGACCAGGCCGTGGTCGAGCGTGTCATCAATGATGCTGTCATCGATCGCGAGCTCATCAATGCGACCCTGGCGCTCGCCGGCTCGTTGCCGAGGCTCGTCGACGTCGGCAAGCGGCGGTGAAGCGAATCCTCATCGACACCAGCGTGTACGTCGACTGGTTTCGCGCGGGCCGGCACGAAGAGATTGTCGCCGGTCGTCACGGACCGCCGTCGTTGTCTTCAGTCGTCGCCATGGAGTTGCTGGCCGGAGGCCGGCCGTCCCGGGGGCTCACTGAATGGGCCACGAAATTCTGGCGCTCGGGTCGGATGCTCATTCCGACCTGGGAGGTGTGGAGAAACACGGGACGCGTTCTCGCTGAGCTGCGGCGGCGCGGAAGCAACAGCACGGCTCTGACCAACGACGCTCTCATCGCCATGACGGCGCGAACGGAGGGACTGAAAGTCTTCACGAGGAACGGCCGCGACTTCGCCCGCATCGCCGCCATCGAGCCCTTCGACTTGGAGATCGTCAGCTAGCGAGGCAGGTGGCGATCTCGGCGAGGCGCGCGCGCGCCGCCGGCAAGCGATCGTGCTTCTCGGCGTCGGTGAACGAATAGGCGAGGCGCATGTCGGGCGTGAGCTTCCAGCGGCTGCCGCGCGACTGCACCATCTTGAGCACTTTGGCGGGATCGAGGCGGGCTTCTTCGCCGACGGTGACGACGAGGCGCGCTGGCGACAGCTCGTAGCCGCGCGCGCCGAGGCGACGCACGAGCGTCTTGTCGATCATGACCTCGCCCAAGAGCCGAGCCTCGTCGGGGAGCGGGCCGTATCGATCGGTGAGCTCTTCGAGGACGGCGCGCACGTCGTCCTCGTCGCGCGCCTGCGCGAGGCGGCGGTAAAAGTCGAGGCGCTGACCCGTGTCGGGGAGGTAGTCGTCGGGCAGGAAGGCCGGCAGGTCGACGTTGACCTCGGGATCGAACTCGCGGCGGATGGGCTCGCCCTTGAGCTCGGCGACGGCCTCCTCGAGGATCTTCGCGTAGGTCTCGAAGCCCACGGCGGCGAGCACGCCGTGCTGGCGATCGCCGAGCAGCTCGCCCGCGCCACGGATCTCGAGGTCGTGCGACGCGATCTGAAAGCCGGCGCCCAGCTCCGTGAAGCGCTGGAGCACGGTGAGGCGCGCGCTCGCCTCGGGCGTGAGCTTTCCCTCGTCGGGCACGACGAGGTAGCAGAAGGCCCGCTCGCGCGAGCGGCCGATGCGCCCGCGCATCTGGTACAGCTGCGCGAGGCCGAAGCGATCGGCGCGGTTGACGATCATCGTGTTGGCGCGCGGGATGTCGAGGCCCGATTCGATGATCGTCGTGCACACGAGCACGTCGAACTTGCCGTCGACGAAGTCGACCATGACCTTCTCGAGCGCGCCGTCGGCCATCTGCCCATGGC
Source organism: Polyangia bacterium (assembly GCA_038325725.1). Taxonomy (GTDB): domain Bacteria; phylum Myxococcota_A; class Polyangia; order Fen-1088; family Fen-1088; genus DASZFV01. Next base: position 8,799 of record JBBQJG010000115.1, read on the forward strand.
CGATGACGACGCGCGTGCCCGCGGGGGCCATGGCGCGCACCTTCTCGGCCTCGCGGACGATGTCCTCGACGCGGTTGTGGACGTAAAAGACCTGGCCGCCGCGCGCGAGCTCCTTGGCGAGCGCGTCGCCGAGCAGCGCGGGATCGGGGCGGCACACGAACGTGCGGATCGCGAGGCGGTCGGCGGGCGGCGTCGCGATGATCGAGATCTCGCGCAGGCCGCCCATCGCCATCTGCAGCGTGCGCGGGATGGGCGTCGCCGTGAGCGTGAGGACGTCGACCTGCGTGCGCAGCTCCTTGAGGCGCTCTTTGTGCGTGACGCCGAAGCGTTGCTCTTCGTCGACGACGATGAGGCCCAGATCCTTGAAGCGCACATCGCGCGACAGCAAACGGTGCGTGCCGATGACGATGTCGAGCTTGCCGGCGGCGAGCGCGGCGACGGTCTTCGTCTGGTCGGCCTTCGAGCGAAAGCGCGACAGCCCGGCGACGCGCACGGGAAAGTCGGCGAAGCGCTCGGAGAAGGTCACGAAGTGTTGCTCGGCGAGCACCGTCGTGGGCGCGAGGATCGCGACCTGCTTGCCGCCGAGCACGGCGAGCAGCGCCGCGCGCAGCGCGACCTCGGTCTTGCCGTAACCGACGTCGCCGCAGACGAGCCGGTCCATGGGCACGCCGTTCTGCATGTCGGTGAGCACCGTCTCGATGGCGCGCGCTTGATCGGGCGTCTCGTCGAAGGGGAACGTCTCTTCGAAGGCGCTGAACGTCGCGTCGGGCGCGGGGAACGCGTGGCCGGCGAGCGCCGCGCGCTGCGCGTAGAGCTGCAGCAGCTCCTCGGCGATCTTGCGCGCCTCGGCCGAGACGCGGCGGCGCTTGTCGGCCCACGTCTTGCCGCCGACCTTGTCGAGGCGGACATTGGCCGATTCGCCGCCCGTGTAGCGGTGGCAGACGCCGATGCGGTAGACGGGGACGTAGACGGTGCCGCCGTCGTAGTCGAGGTGCAGGAAGTCCTGCGGCACGCCGCGCACCGTGAGCTTCTTGAGGCCGCGGTAGCGCCCGATGCCGTGCTCGTCGTGGACGACGGCGTCGCCCTCGGCCAGCTCGCCGAGATCGCCGAAGCCGCTGCCTGCCACCGAGGAGGACGCGGGGCGGGCGTCGCGGTGCGCGCGCGGGCCGAAGATCTCTTCCTCGGCGACGAGCACGAGCTTGTCGGCGGGCAGGCGAAAGCCGCGCGCGAGCGGGCCGATGAGCACGGCGAGAGACCCGACGCCCACGGCGAGAGCCCCGACGCCCACGGCGCGAGATCCGAAGCCGACCGCGACAGACGCGGCGGCGGTTTCGGATTCGAAGATCGCCGCGTCCGCCGCGGGTCGCGTCTCGGGCGCGAGGCCCCACGCCGTGAGGAGACCCGTGAGTCGATCGGCGTGCGCGCGGTTCGGCGCGACGAGGCGCACGCGTTGACCGTCGCCGAGCCACGCCTGCAGCCGATCGCGCAGCGGCTTGCCGAGATCGACGGCGGCGGCGTCGGGGCTCGCGGCGTGCACACGCTCACCGGCCTCGCCGCGCGCGCGTTGCAGCTCGGCGCGCAGGGTCGTGTTGGGCTCGGACGTGAGGCGCACGCGCGGCGGGCCCGGATCCTCGTCGTCGGCATCCTCGTCGCGCACGCGCAGGATCTCGACGGCGTGTAGCTCGATGCGCCGCCGGGCCTCGAGCGCCACGCGCGCCTCGTCCTCGAGCAGCACGAACTCCGTCGCGTCGAGGGCGAGCCGGTGCTCGGCGCGGCGCGCGACGGCCTGCTCGCGCAGCTTGCTCGCGTGGCGCCGCGCCGCCTCGAGCACGGCCTCGGGATCCTCGACGAAGAACGTCGCGTCTTCGGGGAGGTAGTCGAACACGGTCCCCATCCGCGCGTGAAAAGCCGGCGCGAGCGCCTCCATGCCGAAGAATGCCTCGCCCGCCTCGATCTGCTCGAGCAGGTGGCGCGTCTTCGACGACGGGTATGTCGCCGCGTCGGCGGCCGCGAGGATCTTCGCGCGGGGATCGGCGTCGGGCGTGTGGATCGTGTCGCGCACGGGGTGCACGTGCAGCTCGCGCAGGGGACGGAGCGTCCGCTGCGTCGCCGCGTCGTACAGGCGCAGCGACTCGACCTCGTCGCCGAACAGCTCGATGCGGACGGGGTGCTTGTAGACGGGCGGATAGACGTCGATGACGGCGCCGCGCACGGCGAACGTGCCGGGATCCTCGACGACGGGCGCGCGCGAGAACCCGGCGCGCGCGAGCGCCGCGATCGTCGCGTCGCGATCGAGGGGCGCGCCCGCGCGGATCGTCACGCAGAACGCCTCGAACGGCGCGCGCGGCACGACCCGGCGCACGAGCGCCGCCGCCGAGGTCACGAGCACGCGCGGCGCGAACCCGTGCGTGAGGCGGAAGAGCGCCGCCATGCGACGCAGGGCCTGGCGCCGATCGGGCTGCATCTCGGCGTAGGGCGACGCCTCGGGCGCGGGCAGCTGCAGCGCGAGCGGCGGCGCGAGCGGATCGTCGTCGGCCGCGGCGTGCGGCGCGTGTTGAAGAAAGAAAGACAGGTCGTCGACGCGCGATTCCGCCGTGTCCTCGTCGGCGCACAGATAGACGAGCGGCGCCGCCACGGACGCCGCCGCGAGCCGCGCCGCGAGCGCGGCGCCCAGCGAGCCGGTGGCGCCATACAGCTCGACCGTGCGCGCGCCGCGCGCGAGGTGGCCTTCGATCTCGCGCGCGGCCTGGGCGACGCCTCGTCGCTCGGGGGCGACCACCTTCGAAGACGACATTGAACGAGCCGCCTATTTACCCCAAACTGCCGCCCATGGCCGCCGCCCCCGCGTCGACGGTCGCCGCGCTCGTGCTGGCCGTCGTCGTCACCGTGACGCCGACGCCCGTCTCCGACGCCGACCTGCTCAAGGCGACCAACGACATCCTGACCGCGGTGGGCACCGCGCGGCACATCGTCCCGCGCGGCACCTTCGAGCGGCGGGCCCTGCCGCGCGCCGCGCTCGTGAGCGCGCAGCAGGCCGCGCTCGCCTCGGCGTTCGGCGGCGCCGAGAGTCAGGCGCGCGCGCGGCTGTGGGAGCGGCTCGGTCTCCTGCCGCCGGGCGCCGGCGCCGAAATGGCGACGCTCGAGGCCGCCGCGCTCGCGGGCGCGCCGACGGCGTTCTACGATCCCGTGCGCCGACGCCTCGTCGCGCCCGATTGGATTCCGCTCGACGAGCAGCGGTCGACGCTCGCGCACACGCTCGCGCACGCGCTCACCGACCAACGCTTCGGCGTGCGACAGACGCTGCGCATCGGCGCCGACGGCCGCCACGCGCTCGACGGCGACGCCGAGCGGGCGCGCCTCGCCATCGTGGAGGGCGACGCGACGCTCGCCGCGCTCGAGGCCTTCGACCCGCGCGGCGCGCTCACGGACGCCTTCGCGATCCGCGGCCTCGTGACGCGCCTGCGAGACGCGCCCGGTGATGCCTCTTCATGGATCAGCGCGAACGCCGTCTTCGCCCACGCCGACGGACTGGCGTTCGTCGCCCGCGTGCGCGCGCGCGCGCCGTGGAGCGCCGTCGACGCGCTCTGGGCGTCACCGCCCGCGTCGTCCGAGCAGATCCTGCACCCCGAAAAGTACGACGCGCGCGAGGCGCCCGTCGTCGTCGAGGCGTCCACCCCCCGCGCGCTCGCGGGGGCGTGGCGCGAAGCCGGCGCCGACGTCCTCGGCGAGCTGGGCGTGCGCGCGTGGCTCGGCCGCACCGTCGCTCCCGACGTCGCCGCGCGCGCGGCCGCCGGCTGGGGCGGCGATCGCGCGAGTCTCTTTGTTGCCGTGTCTCCTGACGGTGGTGCGACGCCGACCTCGTTCGCGGCCTGGCGGACAGCCTGGGATGATGCCGCCGAGGCCGAGGACTTCGCGCGGGCCGCGGCGCGAAAGCTCGCGGCGCGGGCCGGGGACGCATCGACGCCCGAGGATCCTCACCGCGTCGTCGCGCGCGGGGCCGGAGCTGTCTTCGCGCTCGCCTGGCGCGGCCCGGACGTCGTGCTGCTCCTCGGCGCCCCCGAAACGGCGCTCCCCGCCCTCGATGAGCTGCTCCCGCGTCCGGGCGCGCGCCCGAAGCCGCGCCCGCGTCAGCCTTCCAAGTAGCGTCCGACGGACCGGAGCTCCGAGAGGTTGTCGACCTCGCGGTCGAGCAACGGGACCTCGGTGATCGGAATGCCCGGCGCGCTCGTCGCGAGCCGCGCCAGCTCCCGTCGCTCGGAGGCGTACAGCGCGGCCGCGCCGCGCGCCACGTCGGCGAGGCGCGCCGCGACGTCGGCGACGAGCGCCGGGGACGCGGCCCCCGGCTGCGCGCCCAGCGCCGCCGCGAGCGCCGCGGCGTCCTGCAGGCCCGGGGCCGCGTGCACGCGGTTCGCGACGAAGCCGCCGAGCGGGATGCGCGCCTCGCGCAGGCGGCCGTGGAAGTACATCGCTTCGTCGATGGCGGCGACCTCGGGCGCCAGCACGAGCAAGAACGCGACGTCGGGCCCGCGCAGCAGATGATCGATCTCGCCCGCGCGCTTGACGAACCCAGCGAGCACGATCTGGAAATCGACGAGGAACGCGCCCACGTCGCCGAGCACCTGGCTGCCCACGAACTTGCCGAGCCGGCGCAGCACGATGCCGCTGCCCGACGCCAATCGCTGCAATGAGAAGCGCCCCGGCGTCGGCGCCGGCGTCATGAGCCAGCGCAGCGCCGGGCTCGAGACGGCGGCCTCGATGCGCTTGGGCGCGTCCAGGAAATCGAGCGCGTTCGCCGTGGGCGGCGTGTCGAGCACGACGAGGTCGAAATCGCCGCGCGTCGCGAAGTCGTTGAGCGCGAGCGTCGCCGCGTACTCCTGCGAGCCCGTGAGCGTCGTCGTGATCTGCTGGTAGATCGGGTTCGCGAAGATGCGGCGGCGCACCTCCGCGTCGGCGACCTGTTCGTTGACGAGCGTCGCGAAGGCGCGCGCCGTGTCGAGCCGCGCGGCGAAGAAGCGCTCGCCGTCGATGCCGAGCGTGCGGCACGCGTCGGCGGGGACGGGCCGCGGGTCGGGGCCCAGCGTACCGACGCCGAGCGCGTCGGCGAGCCGCGGCGCCGGATCGATCGTGCAGACGAGGGTTCGTCGGCCGAGGCGCGCCGCGAGCGCGCCCAGCGCCGCGGCCGTCGTCGTCTTGCCGACGCCGCCCGGGCCGACGCACACGAGGACCTTCTTGCGACGCGCGAGCTCGAGGACGCGCGTTGGACCGTCACTCATCGAGCGCCATCGTCACCGGTCAGCCGACACGGACGATCACCGACGTGATGTTGTCGGGACCGCCTGCCTCGTTGGCGGCGTCGATGAGGAGCTGGCAGGCCGCCTCGATGTCGGGCGTCGCCCTGATAATGGATTTGATCTTCTCGTCGGGGACCGAGCCCCACAGGCCATCGCTGCACAGCAGATAGACGTCGCCCGGTTGCAGCGGCTCGACGAGCAGCTCCGGCTCGACCTCGTCACGGCTTCCGAGGCAGCGCGTGACGACGTTTCGGTGCGCGAACGTCGCGACCTCTTCGGCCGTCATCTCGGGGCGCGCCGTGAGCATCTCTTCGATGATCGAGTGGTCGCGCGTGAGGCGCTTGATCTCGTCGCCGCGGACGCGGTAGCAGCGGCTGTCGCCCGCGTGGACGACGGTGATCTGCGCGTCGCCGACGGCGAGCGCGACGAGCGTCGTGCCCATGCGGTTCTTGGCGCGGTCGTGCTTCGAGGCGGCGCGGATCTTGTCGTTCGCGACCTTGGTGCCCACGCGCAGCAGGTTCGCGCCGAGCGACAGCTTTTCCTGCACGGCGTGCGGCCACGGCTGGCGCGGGTCGGCGTGGTAACTGCGGAAGAACGTCTCGAGCCCGTCGACGGCCATGATGCTCGCGACCTCGCCCGCGTTGTGGCCGCCCATGCCGTCGGCGACGATGAACAGCCGTGCGTCGAGGAAGCTCCCGAAGGCGTCCTCGTTGTCCTCGCGCTGCCGCCCGGCGTGCGAGTAGCCACAGGCGGCAACGGGCGGGGACTTGCCGGGGCCAGGCTCGGACGGCATCAGACCCTCAAGGGTCGCAAAGTTGCGGGACCGGGGGCAAGCCCTTTCGCCGCTTTCCGGTTCATGGCGAAGGGATCCGCGCGCGCGATTCGAGGGGCTTGGGCGTGTCCGAGACGAGGTCGAACGCCCACACGAACAACGCGTAGACGAAAGATTGGCTCTTCCCCGTCCGGTCGGCGGGCAGGTCCGTCTCGAGCGCGAGGTGACCTTCGAACGGAGCGCGGTGGAAGATGAGCTCGGGCGTGAAGTCGACCTCGGACGGGCGAAGCGGGTTCGAAGCTTCCCGGTCGGTGAACATCGTCGCGTCGAGGCCCACCGAGAACAGATCGGCGAAGGTCGACAGCTCGCCGTGCAAGCCGTAGCGGAGGAAGGCGCGGCCCGAGTTGTCTGGTCGCGCGAAGTACGACTTGTTGTAGGTGAACCAGCCGAGCGTGGCCCAGCCTGCGATGTCGCCCTCGTGCAGCCTCGACGCGAGCTCCGGGAAAAATCGCGCGAGCGAGTAGAGGAACCGCGCGCGCGCGTCGCCATAGAACTGCTTCGCTGTGCTCGGTCGATCGACGGAGCGATCGCTCTCGAGGCGCGCGCCGACCTCGACGGCGCCGGGCCCAGCCGGCCACGTCGTCGTGACGCCGCCGATGAGGTCGAGCTCCGACGGCCCCACCTTGCCGCCCCCCGCGCGATCCCCGTCGGAGAACATGTTCACGTCGAGGGGGACGGACAGATGTTGGCCGATGATGTCGATGTCGGTGTGGCCCGCGTAGCGCATGAGCGTGTGCCCCGAGTTGTCGGGCCGCGCCGCGTACGAGGGGTTCACGAGCGCGAGGCCCACCGACAGGGCGCCCGACATGTCGAAGCCGTCCGGGTCGACCTCGACGGCGCCGCCGTGCGCGCTGCCCTGCTTGTCGAGCGCCCACGCCGCCGCGGGCGCTCCGAGACCCGCGAGGCCGAGCGCGAGCGCGAAGGTCCGCGCGGGCGTCAGGCCTTTCCGACGGCGACGTGCCATTTGGCGAGCATCTCCTCGCGCGTCGCGGCGGCCAGGCTCGGGTTGAAGATGCGCACGCGCGCCGTCTCGCCCGTGCGATCCGCGCGCGGCAGGCCCACGCCGCGCGCCGCGAGCTTGGCGGCGCCCAGCGCCGTGAGCTCGACCATGTCGGGTCGGAAGATCTGCACGCCCAAGAGATCGGCCTGGATCTGCATCAGCAGATCGTTCGCGGCCGCGCCGCCGTCGACGCGCAGGTTGGTGAGCGCGCGGCCCGCGTCGCCCTGCATGGCGCGCAGGAGATCCACGTTCTGCAGCGCGATCGCCTCCAGCGCCGCGCGCGCGAGGTGCGCCTTCGTCGTGCCGCGCGTGAGGCCGCCGATGAGCCCGCGC
>JBBQJG010000116.1:0-16229 GCA_038325725.1 Polyangia bacterium
ACGCGCTCAGGCAAAGACAGGCCGCTATTGCGGATCCGATACGACCGGCCAACAACTGTCCGCGCATGAAGCCTGCTCCTCGTCGAAGGGGGTGGAACCGGCGAAACACTATCACCGAGGCCATTTTCGCGGGTGCGCGGCCGCCGCATCCCGCGCGCCGCGCGGCCGTCGCGCCGGGTGGCTGTACCTCGTGCCGATGCTGATCTCGTCGGTCTGGCCTTGGCGCTCGTCGGCCTCGAGCTCACGGGCGCGATCAAAAGCTGAGCAAAAAAAATCACCCCGCCGAATGAACGACGGGGTGACTTTTTCGAACGACGTTGCGACTAGCTTCCGACGAGTACGCCCTGGATCCGAATCTGGGATCCATTCTCGTAGCCGGAGGCCCACTCGAAGGCGTACGAGACGCCCGCGGTGTCGGTGCATTGGACCAGAAGGCCGCTCCTGTCGAGCCCCGTGAGGAAGCTCGTCAGGGAGACCTCGGTCGAAACGACGTCGAGCACGGTGAGCCTACCAACGGAGTTGGCGCGCTTCGTGACCTTCTTGGCGAAGCCGCGATCCTGATCCTTCGAATCGAAGAACCGGGCGCTGCTCGAGCCGTCGGACGTCGTCTCGTCCAATGCTACCAGCGGCCGCGTCCGCCGCCGCCGCCACCGCCGCCGCCACGGCCGCCGCCGCCGCCGCCGCCGCCGCCGTAGCCACCACCGCCGCCGCCGCCGCCGCCGCCACGACCACCGCCGCCACCCGTGCGCTCCTGCGCCTCGTTGACGTTGATGGCGCGACCGTCGACGTCACGGCCATTGAGCTGCTCGATGGCGTTCGCGGCTTCCTGATCGGTGCTCATCTCGACGAACGCGAAGCCGCGCGGGCGGCCCGTCTCGCGGTCCATGACGACCTTGGCATCGGCAACCGTGCCGAGCTGCCCGAAGAGCTCGCGAAGGCCCATCTCGGTCGTGTTGTAGGAAAGGTTTCCAACGTAGAGGCGTCTACCCATTTCGTTTCTCCCAGTGTCTTGTGATTCGACGGGAACTGCCGTCATCCAGGAGCCTCCAGCGTGCCGATCGACGACCTCGCGCGATCGGCAGCAAGGCTGCACCGCAGAGACCAAACGGGGAACGAAAAAGGCTCGGCGAAGTGTTTACCACAGAACCCGGGCCGGCGGAAAAGGGGGGGTCCCCCGGCCGCCAAACTCTAGTGGGGGGAGCGGGCGCGGGCGGGGCTCTCCAACGACCGGGCCGCGGCCGTGAGGATGCGCGCGAGGCGCTCGGCCCAGGCGCGCTGGCCGGCCTCGTCGGCGACGAGATCCTGGCGGACTTCGAGCTCGACGTAGGGGATCCCGCGGCGCTCGGCGTGGTGGACGATCGAAAAATCGGAGATCGCGCTCGCGGCGTAGGGCTCGTTGTCGCCGACGATGAGGTCGCCCTCGCGCCGGAGCCGCGGCAACACCTTCTTGGCGAGGCGGGCGTCCCGGTTGTAGAGCACGCCCACGTGCCACGGGCGCGCGACGTCGAGGAACGTCGGCGTGAACGTGTGCATCGCCACGAAGATCGTGGGACGCCCCACGGCCTCTTGGAAGTCGAGCGCGCGACGGATCGCCGTGTGGTACGGCTCGAAGATCTCTCGGGCGCGCGCGACGGCGTCGACGGACGCGACGTTCTGGTTCCCCGGGATCGCGGTGCGCTCGCTGCGCGCCGTGATCGAATCGATGGCGCCCAGCGGGCGGTTGCAGTCGATGACGAGGCGCGAGTACCGCTGCCACACGACGCAGCCATCGAGCGCGCCCGCCAACCGCCGCGCCACCGCGGCCGCGCCGATGTCCCAGGCGATGTGGCGCGCGCGATCCTCCTCGCTGAGCCCGAGCGTGCCGAGCGAGCGCGGCACCAGCCGCCCCGCGTGGTCGCACACGATCACGAAGGGCGAGCGTCCGCCCCGGCCCTCGAGGCCGAACGGCGTGGGTTCGTCGGGCGAGAGCAACACGGGGCCATCATGGCCGACGGTGAGCGTCGAGTTGGTTTCGTTTCGACGCAGATGTCGAAACTCGACCGAATTTTTCGCCGTGACGTCGGTCGCCCCCCCGCAACATCATGCGCGCGCGCAAGGTCGCCTCCCGCGCGAGCGCGAGCGAACGTAAGGCGTCGGCCGAGCCGAGGGGCTGAGCGCGAGCTACTTGCCCAGGAAAACGGCGAGGCCGACCTTCGTCGCAACGCAGATATCCAGAATCCCATCGGTGTTGACGTGACCCACGGTGACCTGGCGGCCGACGCCCATGCCGCCCTCGGGCGTTCCCGCCGTCCCCGGGACGACCGCCATCGGATCCGGATCGACCTGCACCGGCTTGAGCGTGATCGGCGCGCCCGTGCGGGCGTCGGTCTCGGCGACGTTCCTGAACACGAAGATGAACGGCGTGCCGCCGCCGTCGGGATCACCGTGTCCGAGCGGGGCGGCGAGGCGCATCTTGCCGGTGACGACGTCCGGGCGGCCGTCTCCGTCCATGTCGACGACCTGGAGCGCGTGGGGAACGGTGAAGCCAGCGCCCCACGTCGCGAAGTCGTTCGGGGTCGAAGAGGTGTAGGAGTTGCTGTTCTGGGCATCGCCCATGAACTTGAACTTCGTGAACGAGAAGCCAGGGCCCTGCTTGTACCAATACAGGCCGACGCCGTGCGCCCAGTCGGCCGAAACGACGTCGGTCAGGCCATCCATGTCCATGTCGACGGCGTACATGTGCGAGCCGCCCTTGTCGCCTTGGCCGTCGGGGAGACCGTCGTAGAAGCTCGTCTTGATCCACCCGCAGCCGGCCGGGATGTCGTTGCCCGTGCAGATGGTTTGATTCCACACGCCGCCGGGCTGCTTCTGAAGCCACGCGCCGCCGCGCTCCAGGAGATCTGGCAGGCCGTCGCCGTTGACGTCGCCGGCGCCCTCGCCGTGGAGGTGGCCGAGGCCGCCGAAGGGGAACAGGTAGGCGATCGTGACCGAGTGGAACGTCCAGCGCGCCGTTGGATCTTTCGGATCGCCCTGGAAGTACCCTTTTGTCGTGGGCGGCGTGCAGGCCCCGCACGCGCCGAAGATTTCGGGGTAGCCGTCGCGGTTCATGTCGACGAGTCCGTGCTGCTCGAGGCCCACGTGGTCGTGCATGAGGTGCGCGTGCCACATCGGATCGCCCGCCAGATCCTTGCCGGGATTTTCATACCAGACCGCCGTGTCGTGAACCTGAACCTTGCCGATCTTCGGGTTCGTCTTCGCAACCTCGTTGATGTCGTTCGCGGCGATGTCGATGATGTCCGTCCAGCCGTCTCCGTTGAGGTCGAAGGGATAGTCCGCCGTGTCGTCGGAGTTGCCCGTGTCGACCTCCGGGCCGTCGCCGTTGCGAGGGAGCGCGCCGTGGCCCTCGCGAAAGGCGTGCGTCGTCGTGAAGTCCGGCCCCTCGTACCAGAGGCGGCCCGACGAGACGTCGGGCGCGCCATCGTTGTTGTAGTCGCCGATGGCGCAGCTCTCCGCGAGGAAGGTCTTGCCGATCACGATCTTCGTGTACTTGAGCTGGCCCGGCTTCTGTTCGATCGCGATGGGCTGCGTGCGAAAGGTTCCGGTCACTTCGTAGTTTTTGAAGACGACGACCGCCGCGTCACGTGCACCGGCCGCCGCGTCCCCAGCGCCGGCCGCCGCGTCACCCGCGCCCACCGCCGCGTCATCGGTGCCCGCCGTTGCGCCGCCCGCCGCCGCGTCGCCCGTACCCGCCGCAGCGCCGGCGCTTCCGGCCGCCCCTGAAGAACCCGCGTCGCCCGACGTTCCCCCCGTGCTCGTCGCGCCGGCCTCACCTGCGTGTCCGGCGCCGCCAGCGCCCGCGCCGCCGTCGGACTTGCTGCTCTTGCGACCGCAATCCATCGACGCGACGGCGACCATGCAACAAAACATCGAAAAAAGAAGACGTGAGGGCAACGGACCTCCCAATGAATGATCAACGAATTGCCACCAACGACTACCGACGCTCATTGTCCGAGAAACACGGCGAGCCCCACCTTCGAGGCGACGCAGATGTCCATGATGCCGTCCGTGTTGACGTGGCCGATCGCGATTTGCCGACCGACGCCCATGCCCCCCGCGGGCGTACCGGGGACGCCGATCGCCGCGCCCGGAGACGAATCGGGATCGATCTGCACCGGCTTGAGCGTGATGGGCGCGCCCGTACGTGGGTCCATCGCGGCGACGTTCTTGAACACAACCAAGAAAGGCGTGCCATCGGGATCGGGATCGCCGTAGCCGTGCGGATAGGTGAACCGCGCCTTGCCGGTCACGACGTCGAGGCGACCGTCGCCGTCCATGTCGACGACTTGAAGCGCGTGAGGCTCGGAGAAGCCCGCGCCCCACTTCGCGATGTCGGGCGAAGGCACCTCAGCCCCCCCGTCGGGGTCGCGAACCGTGCCGCTTTGACCGAGGAACTGAAACTTCGTGAACGTGAAGTCGGCGCCCTGCCTGTACCAATACAGGCCCCAACCGTGGGCCCAGTCGGCCGAAACGACGTCGGTGAGACCGTCCTTGTCCATGTCGACGGCGTACATGTGCGAGCCGCCCTTGTTTCCTTGCCCGTCGGGCAGACCATCGTAAAAGCCGGTCGGAAGCAGCGTCGACTTCTCTTTGATCCACCCGCAGCCCGCGGGAATGTTCTTCCCCGTGCAGACGGTCGCGTTCCACGTGCCGTCTGGTTGCTGCAGCCACGCGCCGCCGCGCTCGACGAGATCCGGCCGGCCGTCGCCGTTGACGTCGCCCCCGCCCAGGCCGTGCAGCTTGCCGAGGCCGCCGAAGGGGAACGTGTAGGGGACCGTGACGTTGTGATACGTCCACAGCAACGGCTTCGACGGGTCGGCCTGGTAGTAGCCCTTCGTCGTGGCCGGCGAGCAGTTCTTGCACGCGGCGAGGAGCTCGGGAAAGCCGTCGCCGTCCATGTCCATGAGGGCGTGCTGCTCCTGGCGCACGTCGATGCTCATGACGTGCGCGACCCACATCGGATCGCCCACCGCGGTGCCCGGGTTCTGGTACCACACCGCCGAGTTGTGCGGCTGGACCGTGCCGATCTTCGGCTCCGTCTTCAGCACTTCGTAGACCTCGTCGCTGCCGATGTTGATGATGTCCGTCCATCCGTCGCCATCGATGTCGAACGGATAGTCAGCCGAGTCGTCGGAGACGCCCGTGTCGACTTCGGCACCGTCTCCGTTCCGGGGGAGCGCGCCGTGGCCCGAGCGGAAGGGATGGGCTGCCTGGAAGTCCGGGCCCTGGTACCAAATCCGTCCCGACGAGACGTCGGGCGCGCCGTCGTTGTTGTAGTCGCCGATCGAGCAGCTCTCGGCCAGGTATTGATTCGTGATGACGACCTTCGAATATTTCAGCAGCCCCGACTTCTGCTTGATCGCGACGGGCTGCTGCGGCCACGTGCCCGTGACCTCGTAGGTCTTGAACGGAACGCGGGTTCCACCGATGCCCGCCGTCCCGCCGTCGGTGCCCGCGTCCACGGCGCCGGTGGTACCCGCGGCACCGATCGACCCTGCGGCGCCCGTCGTCCCCGCGATGCCCGCCGTCCCCGCCGCGCCCGTCGTCCCTGCGGCGCCCGTCGTCCCAGCAACGCCCGTCGTCCCCGCGACGCCCATCGTCCCAGCGACGCCGGTGTTGCCCGCGGTGGCACCTCCCATGCCCGCGGCATCCGTGCGGCTAAGGCCACCGTGGCGGGCGCAGCTCGACGACACGCCGCCCGCCGCGCACAAGAGGAAGGAAACCAGGACCTTCGAACGCTTCATTGTCATGGCTCCGATGACGGCAACGAGCCGTCGAATTCAACACGGACCGACGCGACGATGCAGGCTAACAGAGATGCGCCCGCGCGACGGTGGCGTTTCGCCGCACCGACGCTTTTGGTACAGACCTTCGATCGTGCTGATGCTCCACTAAGCACGCTCGGGCGTTCGATGAATCGCCGCCTTTGCGAGATGGTCGCGCTGGCCTGTGGGACAATGAAGCGATGCGAGCGATTGCGGCCACGGCTGCCCTGATTCTCGTTTGGGCGGGGACGTCAACGGTCGTCGCAGCTCCGCTCGGCCCGCAGGATCCCGTCGCGACGTCTCCAGGCCTCCGCGCGGTCCCCGACCTGCGCGTCGCGCGCATCGGAAAATTTGTATTTCTCGGCTCGTACGTCGTGGCCGCGATGGTTCCGACGTTCGTCCTCGGCGGCGAGGTCTTAACGGGAGGTCACGTCAACCACCCGCCGCCGTGGTCGGTCGTGCCGAACTACCTGCCTCTCGTCGGCCCCTTCATCACGCTCTCGACCTCGGGAGCTCACACGGACCGCGGGAGCGTGTTCTATACGGCTGTCTCGATCCCGGGTCAGCTCATCGGAGCTGGTGTCTGGATCTACGGGCTGGCGAGCCCCGGAACGAGGCTCGTCCCTGCGGAGAACATTGCCCTGATCTCGTTCGCGCCCATTGGATCTGGCGGTCTGCTCGTCGCGGGGCACTTCTGAGATCGCGCTAGCGCCCCTGCGCCCACACGTTGAATTCGCTGACCGACCACCAGCTCGAGGAGCTGCCGGTCTGGACGACGCGGACGTACCGCGCGGTCTGCGTCGGGAAGCCGATCGAGACCAGCGTCGACGAAGCGACGCCGGTGGCGATCGCCGTGCCGAGGCTCGCCGGATTGTTGGACGCGAACACTTGATAGGCGCGCGGGTAGTCGCTCGACGTCCCCTCGGAGGTCAACGTGATTTGGTTGAAGACCTGGGGCCCAACCATGTCGACCTGGAAGTACTGCCCGTTCGCCTGCGACACGCCTGTCGTCCAGCGCGTCGACAGGTTGCCGTCGATGCTGGAAAACTAGAACACCCGACCGCCCGATCCCGCCAATCGGAGCTATCGATACCCGCTCGCCTGCATCGTAAACAGCTCGGCGTAACGCGCGCCGGCCTTCAACAATTCGGCGTGCGTGCCGTCTTCGATCACGCGGCCGCCTTCCAGCACGAGGATCCGGTCCGCCATGCGCACCGTCGGGAAGCGGTGCGAGATCAGGATCGCCGTGCGGCCCGCCGTGAGCGTGCGGAAGCGCTCGAACACGGCGTGCTCGGCCTCGGCGTCGAGCGCCGCCGTCGGCTCGTCCAAGATCAGGATGTCCGCCTCTTCGCGCATGAACGCGCGCGCGAGCGCGACCTTCTGCCACTGCCCCCCCGACAGCTCGGCGCCGCCCTTGAACCAACGTCCGAGCTGCGTCTCCAACCCGTCGCCCAAACCGGCGACCAAATCTTTCGCGCCGCCTGAATCAATGGCGCGCTTGACGCGCAGCTCGTCCCCCAAATGATCGACGCTGCCGAACGCGACGTTCTCGCGCACGAGCAATTGATACTGATTGAAGTCCTGGAAGATGACGCCGATGCGCTTGCGCAGCGCCTCTTCGCCCCAATCCTTCAAATCGCGCCCGTCGAGCCGCACGCGGCCCTCTGTGGGACGGTACAGCCCCGCGAGCAGCTTGATGAACGTCGTCTTGCCCGCGCCATTCTCCCCCACGAGCGCGAGGCTCCGCCCCTTCGGCAGGAACAGATCAACCCCGCGCAGCGCCCACTTCTCGGCGTCGGGATAACGAAAGCCCACGCCCTCGAAGCGAAGCCCCTCCTCGGCGACGGCGAGCGGCACCGTCGAGATCACCGGCGCCGTCGACGTCACCGGGATCGCGAGGTACTCGAACAAGTTCGACATGTACAACGTGTCTTCGTACATGCCCGTCACCGACGTGAGAATCGACTGGAACGCCTGCTGCCCCTGTCGAAAAGCAGCCAAGTACAGCGTCAGCTCACCCAACGACAACCCGCCCATCGCCGTGCGCACGACGATCAGCGCGTAACACCCGTAGAACACCAGCGTGCTCACGAGCGACAACAAGTACGCCCACACCGTGCGTTTCGTCGCGAGCGACGCGTCCTCGGAATAAAACCGCTCCGCCAACCCGCGATAACGCGCGAGCAACAACGGCCCCAACCCGAAGAGCTTCACCTCTTTGGCGTGCTCGTCGTTGGCCATGACGTACTCGAGATAGTTCAACCGCCGCGCGTCGGGCGAGCGCCAATTGCGCAGGCGGAATGCCGCGCCCGAGAACTTCGCCTCGGCGACGAACGCCGGCACCGTAGCAATGAGCAGCGCCGCCACCATCCACCCCGAGAAGCGCACGAGCAGCGCGACGTAGCCCGCGAGCGTGAGCGCGTTGCGCAGAAGCTGAAAATTGCCCTGCACGAGCGACAGCGGGCGCGAGGACGCCTCGCGCCGCGCGCGCACGAGCTTGTCGTAGAATTCCGGATCCTCGAAGTGGCGCAGGTCCAGCGTCTGCGCCTTCTCGAGGATCGCGACGTTGACGTCGATGCCGAGGTGCGAGCCCACGAGCTGGCGCACGAGCCCGAGCGAGCGCTCGAGGAGCGCGATCGCGCTGACGGCGCCCAGCTCGATCGCCACGAGGCGCGTCGTGTGCGCGACCGCCGCGTCGTGCGCCGCGCCCGCGGCCGCCGCGTGCGTCGCGATGACCGCGTCGATGATGAGCTTGCCGATGTACGCGACGACGGGCGGCAGCGCCGACGCCAACACCGTGAGCACGCCCAGCGCGACGACGCCCTTGGGCGACGACTTCCACACGAGCCCCAACGTCCGCCGCGATTCGCCGAAGCTCCCGCGCAAGCGCGTGAGAACGCCGACCTTTCCGTCAGGTGCGGTCGGGAGCGGGTGCGGAGGCGGCATCGCCGCCTACTGTAGCGCGGGGAGGGCCGCGCGGAGACACTCGCGGCAGATCAAGACTTCGACGCCGCCGGACGCGCCTTTCCAAGCGCGAGGCACAGCACCGTCAACTGGGCTACCAGCCGGATGCGGTCGGTGATCGCCTTGGGAGACATGTCGACGTTCATTCGGTCTCGCCTCGCAGGTGTTTGATGTCGTCCTGGTCCAGGCCACTGCCGCGGAGAGACTTGAGGGCAATGAGCCCGTCGCGCGAGACGACCGTGATCTTGCCCTCAACCAAGACGAGAAGATCGATGTCCACCGTGGCGCGAGGATTACCGTGCACCGCCATCGCCAATCCGCCACAGAGCGCGTAGGGAAGTCCCGCGGCGTCCACGCGCGCGATGATGTTCCGAAGCTCCTCTAGGAGATCGAGCATTCACGACGATTCTGTTCTGTTGTCACGAGAGCGCAAGACCCGTCGTTGGCCCCGAGCGTCAGGCGCGCTCGGCCTCGCGCCGTTACGCCGCGTACGTGATCGTCCAGTCGCGAGGCTCGCCCTGCACCGTCACTTCGATCGTCTCGCCGACCTTGCGGCCCAGCACCGCCTTGCCGACGGGCGACAGCGGCGTGACGACCGACAGGAACCCATCGCCGCCCGGCCCCGTGAGCTCGACGCCCGCGCCGACGGGGGCGAGGAAGAACGTGCGGCCGAGGCCGTCGTCCTCGACCTCGACGATGGCGCCGACGGCGATGCGCGCGCCCTTGGGCAGCGGCCCGGGGCGAAACGTCTCCAGCGTCGAGATCTCGGCGAGCGCGCGCGACGCCCGCTCCGATTGCCCGCGCGCGAGGCCCGAGTATTCCTGCGCGACGCGCGCGTTCTCGCGCTTTTCGGCCGCCGTCGCGCCGTCGCGCGCCTCGTCCGCCGCGGCCTGCCCCGCCTTGCGCGCGACGTGCGCCGATTCGCGGAGCTTCTCGGTCAACTGTTCGACGAGGAACTTCTTGTCCATGCGCCCAGCGTAGGAGCGCCGCGCCAACTGAGCAAAAAACTTACCGCCCGAACCAACGCGCGCGGCGGCTCGCGCCGAATTCGTCCTTCGCGGCGCGCAGGGCCTCCGACGGCGCGTGGTACGTGCCCGTGGGCTTGGGCCCCGAGAAGAAGTCGACGTCGACGCGCGCGATCTGATTGGCGCCGAACTCGATGTAGCAGGAGCCGGCGCCCGGGTTCTTCGCCGTCGGCTCTTGCTGCCGAAGCTTCGCCACGACGTTGGCGGCGACGGTGCGCGCCGCGCCCTCGGCGAAGACGCCCGCCTTGGGCGCGCCCGTGTTGGCGAGATCGCCCAGCGCATACACGCCGGGGAACTTCGTCTCGAGCGTTTGCGCATTGATCGTGACCCACCCGTTTTCGGTCAGCCCCGTCGCGATGACGACGTCGGGCGCGCGGTTCTTCGGCACGCCGAGAAGCAGCGCGCACGGCAGCTCGGCGCCGTCGTCGAGCACCGCGATCTTTTTCGTGGCGTCCACCGACGTCACGCGCCGGTTGGGCAGGTACTCGATGTTCCGCTCGGCGAATGCGGCGATGAGCGCCTTCGACGTCTCGGGCGAAGGCGGCACCGGGCTCGACAGCGGGTTGACCATCGTGATCGAACAGGCGCCGCGCACGCCGCGCGATTGCAGATAGTCGTGCAGCATGAGCGCGCACTCGCTCGGCGCTGGCGGACATTTGTAGGGGGCGCCGCACACGCCGATGACGATGGGCCCCTGCTTGAACGATGGCAGGACCTCACGCAGGTGCCTCGCGCCCGCGACGGAATAGAACTCGTTTTCGCCCAGCACGACCCCGGGCGTCGTCGAGACGTCGTAGTCGGCGCCGAGCGCGATCACCAACACGTCGGCGTCGTGCGTGCCGACGTTCGTCGTGACCCGTCGGGCGGCGGGATCAATGGCCGTGACCGTCTCGCGCTTGAACGTGACGCCCGGCTTGACGAAGTCGCGGTACGGCATCCGCAGCGCCTCTTCCGTGCCGTGACTGAACATGATGTCCAGCTTCGAGAAGCCGAACAGGAACGCGTCCGCTTTGTCGACCAGGGTGATCTGCGCGCTGGCGCCGAGCGCCTCCGAGAGCGTCGTCGAGAGCTCCAACCCGCCGAACCCGGCGCCCAGGATGAGAATCTTCATGACGCGGAGAGTACGTGTTTTGGGGCCGCCGACGAAAAGAGAGCCACGGGACCGCCGGGCCATTCGACCGCCTCGTCGCGGTCAACCTGAGCGCCGAAGGCAACGCACGGGCGGACCGACGAGTCACCTCTAGCAACGCGATGTCGAGCGGCAGGCGAACCGCGCGATCACGACGACGTCACGCGTTGGCCTGGTCACTCTCGTTGCTCGCGCACGCGTTGTTGGGCGCGTCCATGGCGCGGCGCGGCCCCGACGTCACGCCGCCCGAACCCGCGATCGAGATGGAAGTCGTCTTCACGACGCCACCCGCGCCCGCGCCGCGCGCGCCCGTCACGGCGCCTCGCCCCGTCGCCGCGACGCCGCGGGCGCGCGTGCGAACGTCGACGACCGCGGCCGCCGACCAAGACGTCGCGAGCGAAGGCGTCGGGGACGACGTCGCAAAAAACGACGTCGCGCCGTCGGGCGCGCACGCGCTCGATCTCTCGGTGAACGCGCTCCCGGCGACGACGCGCGCGCGCCTCGGCGGCCCCGAAGCGCCACCCGTCCCCCCGCGCGGACGGCCGTCCGTCGACGAGCTGCGCGGCACGCTCGAGCGCGCCGAGGACGCCATCGCGAACGTCGACCGCGGCCGCGTCGATCCGCTCGCCTACGACATCCTGCGCGGCGCGCGCAAACGCTTCCAAGACGAAGCCCGCCGCATGGCCGACGCGATCGCGATGGGCCCCGGCCGCACGATGAGCGCCTGGGGACGCGGCTACCTCAACGGCGTCGCGACGGCGAAGTCCGCCAACGCGCGCCCGCCCACCGACGACGACGCCAAGCCGAAGGTCGATCCCTACGTGAGCCCCGATCGGCTGCGCGGCTACAACGAGGCGCAGCGGCAAGCGAGCGCGGGCGCCGAAGAGCGACGCGCCGAGGTCTGCCTCTCTCTCGCGCCCGCGCGCACGCCGACGGCGTCGCTCCGCCGCGGCTCGGGTGACGCCGCGCTCGATCGCCTCGCGCTCGATTCGTTCACCCGCGCCGCCGAGGCGCGCTCCGTCCCGGCCGACGTGCGCCCCGGGACCGCGTGCTACGAGCTGCGCATCAGCGCGTACCGCATGCCGCCGCTCCCGTTCCTGAGCTGCGGCTTCGACCTCGACGGCGTCACCTGCGCGTGGCCCTTCAAAAAAGTGACCGACGTCGCGGGGCACCTGCTGAGCGTCGACTATGGAGCCTCGCCGTCGACGTCGCTGCTGCGCCGCGCGCGTTGATTGCTCTATCATCGTCCCGTGAGCACCCTTCGCCCGCGCATCGTGCGCCTCGCCGTTGGCGCCGCCCTGCTCGCGGCGGCGTGCGAGGGGGGCGCCCTCACCGGCCTGCCCGTGGAGCCGACCATGCCGATGACGAGCCCCGTCGTCTGCGGCGGCTTCCTCATGCCGAACCCGCCCATCGACGGCCTCCCGAATCCCGAGGCGTACACCGACAACGGCGACGGCACGGTCACCGATCAGGTCACGCGCCTCGTGTGGGAACGCACGGTCGACCCGCAGGGCTATCCGCAGCTGCAAGAGGTCCAGCGCTGCGTCGACAAGGGCGCGGGGTGGCGGCTGCCGACGCGCCTCGAGCTGCTGACGTTGGTCGACTTCAGCGTCCCGGCGCCCGGCCCGACGATCAACGCCATCTTCGGGGACGCGCCCGATCAGGTCTTCTGGACGGCGTCGCAGTACTACGACAACGCGGGCGACGCGTGGGTCATCGGCTTTGATCGCGGCTACTCGGACTACGGCGTTCGCAACAACCCGAACCTCGGTCGCTGCGTGCGCGCGCCGACGCTCCCGTGCGGCGCGAAGCGCTACGAAGTCGTTCCAGACACCGCCCAGGCGAGCGGGCTCGTCGCCGATCACGCGACGGGCCTCGTGTGGCAGCGCGCGCTCGACCCCGGCTCGTACTCGTACCCCGACGCGCTCACGTACTGCGCGGGCCTCGGCGCCGGGTGGCGCGTCCCCAGCCTCAAGGAGCTGCAGTCGATCGTCGAGGACACCAAGGAGCTCCCCGCCGTCGATCCCGACGCGTTCCCCGACACGCCCGGCGTGGACTTCTGGACGTCCTCCCTCGACGCGAGCGGCTCGGGGAGCGCCTGGTACGTCGACTTCTTCTACGGCGCGTCAGACGCCGACGTCCAAGCGCGCTCGTTCCGCGTCCGCTGCGTGCGTTAGGCTCTTTTTTTCGAATTTTCGAGCCCCGCGCGCGGACGCCGCGATATTCTGCCGCCCATGTCGAACAAGAAGCTGTCCGTGGTTGGGGGATTGGGCGCCTTGATGCTGAGCCTCGCGCTGCTCGCGACGACGAGCCAAGGCTGCGGCAGCGGCAGCGCCGACTACGCCTCGATCTGCAACAAGCTCTGCGCGAAGGAGGTGTCGTGCGACACGTCCGGCGTCCTCACGATGAGCGCGTGTGTCACCAGCTGCAATTCGACCACCCAGATGTCCTGCTCGAACAAAGACGCGATCGCCTCGAAGGTCGATGCGTGCGCGGGCATGGCGGCCTGCGCCGACGTCAAGACGTGCCTCTCGTCCCTCCCGAAGTGCGAGGGCAGCGGCAGCGCAGGCGCGACCGGCAGCGCAGGCGCGACCGGCAGCGCAGGCGCGACGGGCAGCGCAGGCGCGACCGGCAGCGCAGGCTCGACCGGCAGCGCAGGCGCGACGGGCGCCGCGGGCTCGGGCGGCGGCAGCTGCACGGCGGTCTGTGCCAAGGCCACCACGTGCTGCATGGCCATCTCGCCGACCGCAGATTGCAGCGCGTTCACGATGGGCTGCGCCCAGGCAGACGCGACGTCGATGGCCCAAGTGACGCAGGCTTGCCAGGGGATCCTGACGGCCGGCGCGTCGCTTCCGGCCGGCGCGACTGCCTGCAAGTAGCGAGCGCCGACGCGTCGACGAGCCTGGGGCTGAACGCCGATGAGCACCCGTCACCTGCCCGTGCTCCTCGGCGCCTTCCTCCTCGCGGGAGCGTGCTTGCTCTCGTGCGGGCGAAGCGATCTCGTCGACTCGGTCGACGACGCAACGGGGATCGCCGTCGCGACGGCGGGCGTCGGTGGCACCGGGGGAGCCGGCGGCAGCGGCGGCGCGGCGCCCGACCTGAACGGGCTCTGCACGCGCGCGTGCAAGAAGATCGTCGCCTGCGCGCCCGGCACCATCACGCAGACCGTGTGTGTCTCTCAGTGTGTGCTCAGCGGCATGCAGACCTGTCCGAACTTCTCGGACATCTTCTCGATGACGGACCAGTGCCTCTCGCGCACGAGCTGCGTCGATTTTGAGACGTGCTTGCAAGTGATCCCCCCGTGCGAAGGCAGCGGCAGCACGACCAGGCCCGGCACGACCAGGCCCGGCACGACCACACCCGGTGCGACGACCGGCTCGTGCGTCGCGGTTTGTACGCGCGCCGTGACCTGCTGCAAGGCCATCAGCCCGACGAGCGATTGCAGCGTGCTCGCCACGGCGTGCGGGACCTCCGACCCGGCGCAGACCGAAACTGTTTGCCAGAGCGTGCTCACCGCCGGCGCGACGATCCCACAGGGCGCGCCCTTCTGTCGGTAGCAGTCCTTTACAAGTTAATGCGCGCGCAGCGGTGCGTTTGGGCAAGGTCGCTCGTCTGGACAGCGCCTCGGGTTTGGCATTATCTAGCCTCTTTCAAGGAGATCTCGATGCTAGACCGCCCCCGGCCCCGTTCCTCCCGCACGTTTGTTTCCGCCCTTGTTCTCGGCGCGTTGCTCGACACGTTCGTCGCGGGCTGCGCCGGCAGCGGCGGCGGCAACACGGCGGGCACGACCGGCGGCGCCGGCGCGACCGGCACAGCTGGAACCGGCGGCACCACGGGCGCGGCGGGCACGACGGGGGCGGCCGGCGATACGGGAGGCAGCACCGGTGGATCCACGGGCGCGACGGGCGGCAGCGGCGGCACGACGACCCCGGCCACGGGCGGCAGCGGCGGCGCCAGCGCGGGGAGCGGGGGAGCCGGCGGCAGCGCGGGCGTCGGCGCGGCCGGCAGCGGGGGCTCGACCGGCACGACGACGATGGTGGACCCGAGCCCCGGCTGCAACCTGCCGCCCGGCGGCACGGACTCTCAGAAGGTTTGGGTGAAGCACGACCTCGAGGTCACGGGCGTCGACGCGACGTTCATCTCGCAGCACCCGCCGAACGCCGGCACGACGTACAACTGGACGCACCGAAACTATTTCCTCCGCCTCCCGACGGGCTACGACATCACGAAGCCGTACCCGGTGACGATCGGCATGTCGGGCTGCGGCGGCAGCGAGACCGTCGGCAGCGAAGGCGGCTACGCGCCGCTCGGCACCGGGTCGGGCGAAACGCAGGCGATCCAACTGTCGCTCAGCTACGTGCTGTCGACGTCGGCGAACATCGACTGCAACGGCGCCGTCTTCGCCGACGACTTCGTCAACAGCCCCGATCCCCAGTACCTCGAGGCCGTCGTCAAAGACATCGAAGCGAAGTACTGCGTCGATCGCGCCAAGGTCTTCCTTTCGGGCTACAGCAGCGGCGCCTTCGAGGCGATCACGCTCGGCTGCACGGACTCGGACATCCTGCGCGGTTACGCCATCCAGATCGGCGGCGGCCTGCGCCTGCACCACCCGACGTGCAAGAACCACCCGATCGCCGCCCTGTACGTCGTCGGGCTCCAGGACACGGAGAACCCGATCGGCCCCCTCACGACGGCGCTGCACGACAGCTTCGGCTCGGCCCCCGCGCGCGACGAGGTCCTCACGCGCAACGGCTGCATGGGGAGCGCGACGGCGCCGTGGAACGCGGACTATCCGATGTGCGTGAAGTACACCGGCTGCCCCGAAAAATACCCGGTCGTCTGGTGCGCGATCACGTCGGGCCATCAGCCGTCGATGACGGATCCGCTCGTCAACAAGTACCGCTACGACGGCATCTGGAAGTTCTGGTCGACGCTGCCGTAGCCGCGCGCGCGGCGCTCGCGGCGCTCACCGCATTCGGTGCGTCGCGAGCCAGGCGTCGATCTCGGCGACGTTCTTCTCGGCCTTCGTCGAGATGGCCTCGCTCGCGCGGGTCGTCGCGAGCCAGATCGATCTCAGCATGTCTCGCTTGCTCGCGCCGTGACGCTCGGCCCAACCCTTCTGAACGGCCAACGGACGCCGCGACGGGCGACGCGGGCGCAAAACACGAAACGCGCGATGCAAACCCCGCAATGCCCGACGCAAAACGGGGACGCACGCTTTCGCGGACGTCCCCGTCGTGGTCGGTTCGGCCGAGCCGCTTACTTGGCGGCTGGCGGAGCGCCGGGCGGTGGCGTCGCGGGTGCCGGGCC
>JBBQJG010000117.1:0-16222 GCA_038325725.1 Polyangia bacterium
ACCTGGGCGAGCTCGAGCGCCCGGGCGAGGGTCCCGGCGAAAAGGACCTGACGCTCGCGAAGAGCACGATCGACATCCTCGCGATGCTCCAGCAGAAGACGCGCGGCAACCTCACGCCCGCCGAGGACAAGCTCATCGAGAGCTTGTTGTACGAGCTCCGCATCCGCTACGTCGACGCGAACAAGTAGCGCCGCCTCCGGGCAGACCTCCGTCAGTAAAAGAAGCTCGTGTGCATGACGTCGGCGACGATGTTGCACAAGGCGTGGAAGGTCGCGCCCGCCGCGATCGAGCCGGTGCGGCCGCGCATCCAGCCGAACACGAGCGCGGGGAAGAAGACGGCGAGGCGCTGCGGGTTGGGGATGACGACGAGGTGGCCGAGCGCGAACAGGGCGCTCGACACGAGGAGCGCCTTGCCGACGGGCGCGCCGAACAGGCGCCGCGAGGGACGCCACACGCGCTCGAGGCGCACGAGCAGGTACCCGCGGAAGAACAGCTCCTCGGGGATCGCGACGACGACCAGCTGGTTGAGCGCCGAGATCGCGAAGCGGTCGGGCAGATGCAGACCGCCGCCGGACGCCCCGTGCCAGTGGTGGCAGAGGCTCCCGAAGAACGGCGCGAGCCAGGCGCCCGTGGGGCCGCATGCGTAGCCATAGAAGATGAAAAATCCGACGATGAAGGCGGGGAACGTCAGGAGGCACATGCCGCCGAGGACCTTCAGGTTGAGCGCGAGCGGGTGCAGACGCAGGCCCGCCTCGTGATAGTCGAAGCGTCGCCCGGCCGCGCGCGCCGCGAGTGCGGGCGCGTAGAAAAAGGCGACGGCGATGAACGCCTGCAGGTTGTCGCCGACGAACGGGACACCGCGGCCCACGACGGCGAGCAGCGCCGCGAGCGCGGCCGTGCCCACGAAGGCGAGCAAGGGCTCGCGAAGGCTTCCCGGCGTGGGGCGCGACACGTCCCCATTGTGGACGACCAGCGCGCCGGCGCCCAGCGCGCCGTGAGGTCTCAGCGCCGTCGCCCCGCACGCTCGCGCCGTCGCCCCGCGCGCTCAGCGCCGGCGCCCGGCGCGCTCAGCGCCGTCGCCCAGCGCGGCTCAGCGCCGTCGGACGAGCGCGTGGGCCTGGCCGAGCCGGGAGAGCGCGGCGCTGGCGTCGGCCGTCGCGCAGGCGACGCCGTTCTCGCGGGAGGCGAGAGCGGCCGATGGGCCGCGCAGCGCCGAGAGGAGGGCGTCGAGCTCGGCCTCGAGGCCCGTGAGCGCCTCGCGGCTCGACCGCAGCGCGGCCGTGAGCTGGCTTTGGCGCACGAGCGGCGCGTGGCTGCGGCGCACCGTCATGCGCGACCTCGTCGGGATCGCGCGCGCGCGGGCCTCCTTGGGGGGAGAGGTCCGTCGGCTCGGCCGCATGCCATCGAGGATCCGCCACCGTCGGGAGAAGTCAATTTTTCAGCAAAAACCTGCCCGCCGGATCGACGACGACGGACGCGCCCAGCGCCGTGCGCCCGATGAGCATGGGGTACAGCATGTCGCCGCGGTTCGTGAGCGTCACGGCGATGCGCTTGCGCAGCGGGCCGAGGTGGAGCGCCGTTTCGATGACGGGGCGGCGCTCGGTGCGCCCGGACGTGTCGCGCACGACGACGTAGCCGCGCACGGCGGCCCGCACGCGGTGGGGCTTGCGGCCGCGCCCGCCACCGGGGACCGTGATCTCGAGGATGGGACGGCGCAGCGGCCCCGCCGTCGTGTCGACGGTGCGCATGCGGGCGACGTGCAGCGCCGACGTGCGCGCCCCCGTGTCCAGCTTGGCCTTGAGGTGCGTGATCGCGAGATCGGGAAGCTCGACGTGCTCGATCCAGCCCGCTCGAAGCTTCGTCGCCTCGCGCGGGGGCGGCTCGCCGGTCGCGGCGGGGGCGCGTCGCGGCCGCGCGCCCGGGGCCAAGGGCGCGAGGACGAAGAGCACCGTGCCCTTGCGGGCCGCGGCGCGGCTCGGCGCTTCGACGACGAGCGCGTCGACGGGCGCCGTCACGCGTGTGGCTCGGCCCGGTAGAGTCGGCGCGATCTCGGCGAGAACGGCGCCCGCGCGCACGAAGGCGCCCGCGGGGACGGGCGCCGTCACGAGGCCGCCGGCCGGCGCGCGCACGCGCACGGTGGGACCCACCGTCGTCGGCGGCTCGGAAGCCGAGGCCCGGGAAGGTCGTGACTTGGAGGGCACTCCGTCGGGAAGCCCGTCGCGCGGCAGGGCGCCGAGCGCGCGGAGGGCGGCCGTGACGGCGGCGCGGAGGCTCTCGACGGCGCGCGCCTCGTCGCCGGGGGACTCCGCGGCGGACAGCTCGAGCGCGAGGACGCCCGCGGTCCCGGCCGCGCGCACGAGGTCGCCGGCGCCGGCCGGCGCGCGCGTCACGAGCGCGCCACTCTGTGCAGCGAGGCGGCGCACGCGTGGATCCGCGAGGGCGCCGCGGGCCGCGAGCGTGGCGCGGCGTCCGCCGCGGGGCGCGCCCAGCGCGAGCAGCGCGCCGGCGCCGACGACGAGCTCCGAGAACAAGGTGAACGCGTCGCGGGCGCGCGCCGTACCGCCCGCGTCGCCGGGAAACCGCCAGGCCGCGGTGGCCTTGCGGCGTGGCGCGAAGCGGCCACCGGGGCGCAGCACGGGGACGATGACGACGCTGCCGACGAGCGTCGCGGGATCGAGCGCGCTCGCGACGGCGCGCGCGGCCGCGGCGGCGCCGCTCTCCGTGCCGCGCGTTGCGGCGATGACGCTGATGCGAGGACCGGGCTTCGTGCCGACGACGACCCACGCGGGCACGGCGCGCGCGACGCGCCCGGCACGGGCAGGGCGCGCCGCCAGCGCGATCGCGACGGCGCGCGCCTGGCCCGGCGCGACGGTGACGCCGCCGATCCGAACGCCCCGCGCGGGCAACGTCACGTCCATGGGCGTACTCGTTCGGGCGCTAGCGCGCCGTCGGAGGCGGGCCGACCTTCGCGATCTCCGCGCGCAGCCGCACGAGCGCCGCACGGTCGAGGTCGATGATGCGAATGCCGATGCGCCGCTCTTGCTTCGCGGCGACCTTGCCCTTGCAGCGCAAGATGAGGTGCCCGCCCGCATCGACGATGTCGAGCTGAAAGCCCGTGCCGAGCGGCACGTCCGCCTCGGCCGGAATGAAGCAGCCGCCGATGCCGATGTGCATGAGCGGGTTGTACGTGAAGTACGCGGCCGTCGCCGACGACAGGATGATGCGAACCGAGCCGTGGCCGTACTCGACGGCGCGTCCGCCCGGAAGCTGCTGGCGCGCCGTCTCCTCTTCCTCGACGGGCACGGGCACGGGATTGCGCGAGTTCACGTCGACGATGCGGTCGACGAGCAGGCGCGTCTCGGCGTCGAGGGCCACGAAGCGGAAGCCCATGCCGCGCTCGGCGCCACCCGTGGGCACGACGCGCATGACCTCGGCCTTGCCCTTCATGACGACGAGCCCGTCGTCGAGGCTGAACTGGAATTCGACGTTGGCGCCGATCGGCAGCAGCGGCCCCTGCGACGTCACGAACATGCCCGACGTCGAGAGGTTCACGAGCTGCGTCTCGACCGTCGCGTCACCGCCCACCGGCTGGTCGCCCGGCTGGCTGGCCGACTGGTACAGCACGTGAATCTGGACCTTGCAGCGCGGGGCGCGGTCGATGAAGGCGCGGACCTCGTCGGTCGTGAGCGCCGGCCTGCCTCCGCGGTCGTCGACCATCGCGTCAGTATACAGCGAGTCGCCGCGCCTCCAGGACCTGATGACGACCTCGGATGACGTCATGAGCGGATTCGAAGGTCAGCGACCTCGCGTCAGGCGTCTGACACACGGCGGGACGTCGCCGGCTCCCCAAGAACGACGTCGCCCTTAGGGCCTCGTCTCGACGGACAGCGCGCGCGGGCCGCGCAAGACGAACGAATTGATCATCTCGATGGCGTTCGCCTCGCCGAGGCGCAGGTCGGGCAGGGCGAACAGGGCGTCGAGGGCGGCGCGCGCCTCGAGCCGCGCGAGGGTCGCGCCCAGGCAGTAGTGGGGGCCGCTGCCGAAGGCGAGGTGCTTGAGCTCGCCGCGATCGAGCCGGAAGGTCTCGGCGTCCTCGAAGACGCGCGAGTCGCGGTTGGCCGCGCCGAGGAGCAGCAGCACGGTCGCGCCCGCGGGGATCACCTGTCCCGCGAGCAGCACGTCCTGCGTCGCGCGGCGGAGGATCGACTGCACGGGCGCGTCGAAGCGCAGCGTCTCTTCGATGAGGGCGTCGACGAGCGCGCCCGCACGATCGGTGCGCAGGCGCGCGAGCGTGCCGGGGTTGAAGCGCTCGTGCGCGAAGACGGCGCGCAGCGCGTTCCCGATGAGGTTCGTCGTCGTCTCGCTGCCGCCCAGGAGGAGCAGCACGGCGAAGTTCAGCGCCTGCGCCGGCGGCAGGCCTGTGCCTTCGTCGTCCGCGCGAACGAGCGCGCTCAGCAGATCGTCACCTGGCACGCGCCGCCGCGCTTCGATCGCGTCGGCCATGAACGCCTTGAACGCGGCGACGGTCGCGTCGAGGTCGACGCGTTGGTCGGGCGTCGCGCGGCCCGTGCCGCGCGTGATGACGGCGTCGGCCCAACGCTTGAAGTCGGCGTGGCGCGCCGGATCGATGCCCAGCAGCTCGGCGATGACGATCACAGGCAACGGCGCCGCGAGCGCCGCGACGACGTCGATGGCGCCGCGCTTCGGGAACGCCGCCGTGAGCTCGTCGGCGCGCGCGCGGAAATGCCGCGCGAGCTCGCGCATCCGCGCTGGCGTGAACGCGCGCTCGACGCGCTTGCGCAGGCCCGTGTGCGCGGGCGGATCGGCCGAGAGCAGCGCCTCCTCGGCGGGCAGGCCATCGTTCTTTGAGGCGTCAGCCATGATCGACGACGAAAACAGATCGGGCCGCTTGAGCGCGAAACCGACGTCGATGTGCCGGCTCACGGCCCACATCGCGCGGCCCGGGATCGGGTACACGGGCGTGGTCCGGCGCAGCTCCGCGTAGAACGGATACGGATCGCGCTGCACCTCGGAGGAAAACGGATCGAAGATCATTTCGCGCCTCGCGCGCGGAAGCAGCCCGCGACGTGATCGTCGACCATCCCGGTCGCCTGCATGAAGGCGTAGACGATCGTGCTGCCCACGAAGCGGAAGCCGCGCTGCTTGAGGTCCTTGGACAGCGCGTCCGACTCCGGCGTCGTCGCGGGGACGTTCCCCCTCGCGGCGCGCGCGCGGCGGAGCGGCTTGCCGCCGACGAACGACCACACGTACGCGTCGAACGAGCCGCGCTCCTTCGCGACGGCGAGCACGTGCGAAGCATTTTCAATCGTCGACGCGATCTTGAGCCGGTTGCGCACGATGCCGGCGTCGCCCATGAGGCGCGCGACGTCGCGGGCGCCGAAGCGCGAGACCTTGCGCGCGTCGAAGTCGGCGAACGCGCGGCGATAGCCCTCGCGTTTCTTGAGCACCGTCGACCACGACAGCCCCGCCTGCGCGCCCTCGAGCACGAGGAGCTCGAAGAGCGTGCGGTCGTCGTGCACGGGCCGCCCCCATTCGTCGTCGTGGTACGCGACCATGAGCGCGTCGTCCCCGGCCCACCGACAGCGAGGCTTGGCGCGTTTCACGCCCGCATCGTAGCCGATGTCGCTACTTCGCTTCGGGCGGGACGTAGTCGGCGGGCTTGTCGGTGTCGCCGCCGGCGAAGAAGAACTTCTCGGCCTGCTCCATCAACAATTTTTGGCCCTGCGGGCTCGTGAGGTCGAGCCGGTACTCGTTGACGATCATCTTCGAGGCCTCGATCCACTGCTTCCAGGCGTCCTGCGAGACGCTGTCGTAGATGCGCTGGCCGAGGTCGTTGTTGAAGGGCTTGTAGACCATGCCGGGCAACTCCTGCCCGAGCTTCGCGCACTTGACCATACGGGGCATTGCTTCTCCTGGTGCTTCTTGTCGGCCGGCCGCGGACGTTCCGTGGTTCGGACGCCGGGGCGACAATATGGCATCTTCAGGCCGTCATGGCGAAGGCGGCGAGCAAGGCGGGCCAGTCGAGAACGAAGGCGGCGAAGAAAAAGCCTTCCGGCACGCCGCGCAAGCGACGTGGCGTCAAGCTCAAGCCGACGCAACTCGGCGCGCAGGAGCTCGCGCTCACGGCGCCGCCGCCCGAGCTCGTCGCCCTGGCCGATGCCGTTCGCGCCGACGGTGGCGACGTGCTCGCGACGTATCGCGAGCCGCTCGGCGGCCACGCGCTGCTGCTCGTCGCGCTCCCCATCGCGCAGGTCGTGCCGACGCCGTTCCAGCGCGACATCTCGGACACGCACGTCCGTCGCCTCACGCAGGCGATGGACAAGACGCAGCGCTTTCTCGATCCCATCATCGTCGTGCGCGAGAAGACCGAGCACGGCCAGTACTGGACGCCGAACGGCTACCACCGGCTCACGGCGCTCAAGGAGCTCGACGCCAAGAGCATCCTCGCGCTGCTCGTGCCCGAGCGCGCCGTCGCCTACCAGATCCTCGCGCTCAACATCGAGAAGGCGCACAACCTGCGCGAAAAATCGATTGGCGTCCGCCGCATGTACCTCGACCTCGCGGCGATGCCCGACAGCAAGGAACCCGAAGGGAAGGTGCAGGAGGCCGACTACGCGCTCGAGTTCGAGGAGCCCGCGCTCGCGACGCTCGGCTTCGCGTATGAAGAGCGCGCGCGAATCTCGGGCGGCGCGTACCACTCGATCCTGCGCAAGGTCGACAAGTGGCTGCCGGGCCGCCTCGTCGACGCGCTCGAGGTCCGCCGCGCGCGCGCCAAGCTGCTGCTCGACTTCGACGACGCCGTACAGTCGGTCGTCGACGGCCTCAAGGCGCGCGGCATGACGAGCCCGTACCTGCGCAACTTCGTCGTGGCGCGCGTCAACCCGCTGCGCTTCATCAAGGGCGAGCCGCCGCCGATCGACGAGCTCTTGCCCACGATGGCGAAGCGCGCGCGCGGCATGAACCTCGACAAGATCAACCCCGGCGACGTCGCCCGTACGGGCGGCGCGCCCCCCGAAGGCGAATGACGCAGCATCGGCATCGCCATCGAGCCGTCATCTTCGATCTCGACGGCACGCTGACCGAGCCGCTGCTCGATTTCGACGCCATGCGCGCCGAGATCGGCCTTGCGCCCGGGCCCATCCTCGAACAGCTCGCCCACGCCGACGAGGAGACGCGCGCGCGCGCCGAGGTCATCCTGCGCCGCCACGAGCGCGAGGCGATCGCGCAGGCGACGCTCGCCGACGGCTGTCGCGAGCTCCTCGAACGCCTCGCGGCGTTGCAGATCCCGATGGCGATCCTCACTCGTAACATTCGCGAGGTCGTCGAGATCTTCGTGCGCGCCTTCGGGTTCTCCTTCGCGGCCGTCTACACGCGCGAGGACGGGCCGCACAAGCCGTCGCCCGCCGGCGTCTTCGCGCTGTGCGCGCAGATGGACGTCGCGCCCGCCGACACGCTCGTCGTCGGCGACTACAAGTTCGACATCCTCGCGGGGCGCGACGCCGGCTGTCCGACTGCCCTCGTGCTCGGCACGCACGTTCCGACACCCGCGGATCTCCCTGATTGGGGGCCGCCCGACGTCGTCGTCGCGTCGCTGCGCGAGCTGCTCCCGCGCTTTCCGATCTGACCCGCCGGGCTGAGCCAGGCCGCGCGGACTCAGGCCGCTGCGGGCGGCGGCGGTCCGACGACGCCGGCCAACAGCTTCGGCAGCGTGGTTGCGAACTGGCCCTTGGCCATCACTTGTCCGCAGCCCTTCGCGCGCGCGGCGTCCATGAGGTCGGTGCGCTCGTGGTCGATGAAGCCGACGCTCGGCACGGCGCGCGCCGCCGGATCGCCCGCGAGCGCGTCGAGCGCGTCGAGCGCGAGCGGCAGCCGCAGGTCGACGATGACGAGCTTCGCGTCGCGCGCCGCCGTCGCGAATGCCTGCGGCTCGCGCGTGCCCTGGATCGTGAGGCCCAGCTGCTTGGCCACCTCGCGCACCTTCGAGGTGAACAGCATGTCCGTGATGAAGTGGACGACGTCTGCCAAGGCGCTCTCCGCGGGGGCCGCGCCCGAGGGCGCGCAAAAGAAGAAGTAATGTCCCGAGCACCCGGTTGGCTGGTTACCGTTGCTCCCTTCCGGGCCTGGCGGGGTTCGCCGGCGTTCCGTCGCCCGGGACGGCATCTTTCTGTCACAGATGCGCCGCGAGATCCAGCCTCCGCCGAGCGCGCTGCGTGATATGAAATCCGCATGAGCTTGATCGTCGGGAAGAAGGCCCCCTCGTTCACCGCGCCAGATGAAGCCGGCAAGGCCGTGAAGCTCGACGAATACAAAGGACGGTGGCTCGTCCTTTACTTCTATCCGAACGACGACACGCCAGGCTGCACGACGGAAGCGTGCGACTTCACGAACGGCTTCAAGGATTTCGAGAAGCTCGACGCCGCGATCCTCGGCTGCAGTCCGAACACCGAAGAGAGTCACCGCAAGTTCATCGCGAAGCACAAGCTGAAGGTCCGCCTGCTCTCGGACCCGTCGCACGCGGTCCTCGAGAAGTACGGCGCCTGGGGCGAGAAGGTCCTCTACGGCCGCAAATCCCTCGGCGTCATCCGCTCGACCGTCCTCATCGACCCGGAGGGCAAGCTCGCCCACCACTGGCCCCGCGTGAAATCTGCCGGCCACGCGGAAGCCGTCCGCGAAAAGCTCAAAGAGCTTCGCGCGTAAGGTCTCCGGTTCCCCAGAGGAGAGAGAGGGATTCGAACCCTCGGTACCTTTCGGTACACACGATTTCCAATCGTGCTCCTTCGGCCACTCGGACACCTCTCCGGACTATTCAGTTTTTCTGAGGAGAGGGTGGGAGTCGAACCCACGTTGGACTTGCGCCCAAACCTGATTTCGAATCAGGCGCTTTCGGCCACTCAGCCACCTCTCCGGTTCGTGCGAGGCCGAATGTATGCCGCGTTGCCCGCCCACAGGTCAAGGGGCGAAGCCGCGGTCAAGCCAGTTGTGTCCGGCCGGCCCTCTCGTTTGGCTCATTTTCCAGGTCTGATTTTGGTGCACTGGGCCAATCAGAAATGCAACCGAAAGGCACCCTCGAAGGCCACTCTAACGGGAGATGGCCACCAACTGGACGCGTCGGCAGGTTCTCAAGGGCGCCGGTGTGGCGCTTTCCGTGCCCTGGCTCGAGACGTTCGCGCCCCGTACGGCCCGGGCGCAGGCCGCCGCGGCCCGGAAGCGCTACCTCGCGTTCTATCAGCCGAACGGGACGGCGCAGTACTGGATGCCGACCGGCGCGGGCTCGGGCGCGGGGTGGACGCTGTCGCCGCTGCTGCAGCCGCTCGCGGCGCAAAAAGCCAAGATGATGGTCTTCGCGAACCTCGCCAACTCGGCGCCGTACGCCGGCGTCGAGTACACGAACAGCGAGGGGCTCGGCAGCCACGGCGCCGACGGCGCGACGACGTGGACGGCCGTCGGGGTCACCGGTCCCAACCACGCCAACAATGGCATCTCGATCGATCAGGTCGTCGCGAACCTGATCGCGGCGGGGCCGACGAAGACGTACCTGCCGTCGCTGCAGATCGGCTTGTCGACGCACGACTCGTACGGCGACGGGTTGCCGTTTCAGCACTCGCGCAGCATCTCGTGGAAGTCGCCGACGGAGCCGCTGTACAAGCAGGTCAATCCGCAGGCGGTCTACGACCAGCTCGTCGCGGGAAGGCCCGCGGGGACGAACGTCGGGACGATGGTCGATCCGACGGCGGAGCGGCGCCGCCTGCTGCGCAAGAGCGCCCTCGACTACATCCTCGAGAGCTCGACGTCGCTGAAGCTCCGACTGTCGACGAGCGACAAGACGCGGCTCGACCAGTTCATGTCGACGGTGCAGACGCTCGAGACGCGCGTCGCTTCTGTGACGGCTTCGATGCCGGGTGCGGCCGTCATGGGTTGTCCCGCGGCGCCCGCGCGCGCGGCGGCGCCGGTCTCGGTGGGCATGACGCCCATCGGGTACAACCGCGGCGATCACGCGGACATCATGGTCCAGCTCGTCGCCATGGCGATTCAGTGCGACATCACGCCCGTCGTGAGCTTCATGCTCGACGATTGCCGCAGCGAGTTCGTCTACAACTTCCTCAACGAGCGCAGCTTCACGCCGACGGGCTCGGCGCCCAACCCCATGAACCTGCCCGTGGGCGAGTACCACGCCCTGCAGCACTCGGGCGATCGCAACAACAACATCACGCCGGGCTTCGCGACGATCGGGTGGTGGAACTCGACGAAGGCGGCCCAGCTCGCGGCGCTGCTCGACGCGACGAAAGAGGGCGCCGTCACGGCCCTCGACAACACCGTCATGATGTTCGCGAGCGGCATGCACGGCGGCGATCACCTCAACTCGACGCTGCCCGTCGCGATCCTCGGCGGCGGCGCGCTTGGCCTCAAGCAGGACACCTTCGTGTCGACGGGCGCCGAGCTCCAGCTCTCGGACGTGCACCTCTCGATCCTGCAGAAGGTGTTCGGCTACACGATGCCGTCCTTCGGCGTCGGCAAGGCGCTCGTGCCGGCGATCTTTGCGTAGTTGTCCGCGCCTGGGTCGTCCGTTCGGCCTAGACTGACGGTCGCTTGCTCGCGAACCGCGTTCGTTGGCCCCGCCCGCGCAGCGGCGCGCTCGTCGCCGTCCTCGTGCGCGCGCTGTGGACGTTGCCGACGAACGTCGTGGGTCACGTCGCCGGCTTCCTCGTGAGCGGGGGCAGGGGACGGCGCGTGGGCGGTCCCGCGGCGACGGCGTGGATTTATCCGATTCGTCGCGGCCTCGGGCTCGACTGGGTCGGCGCCGTCACGCTGGGCCATGCCATTCTCGCGCGGCCCGGCGTGCTCGATGGCGCCGGCGTGCACGCGCGCCTCACGCTCGCGCACGAGCTCGCGCACGCGCGCCAGCACGATTGGCTCGGGCCGCTCTACTTGCCGCTGCACATCCTCGCGCAGCTCACGAGCGCCGCGCTCTCGCTGCGCGGCGCGCCCGTCGTGAGCCGCGTGCACGACGACAACCCGCTCGAGCAAACGTTCATTTGCCTGTCGGCCGGCGCGACGCGTCCGCCGCTGCCCACGCCGATCGCCGCCGACGAAGACCGCGAGCGGTTCCTCGCCTCGTTCGGCGCGTAAACGCCGAGACATTTGTGAGGCGTCGTCGAACTTTGCTACTTTGCGCGGACCTTGAGACCAGACGCGGGGAAATCGTGAACGCTCCCCCGTCGCGCGCGCGGCGCACCTGGGTGGTCGGCCTTGTCGCGCTCGGCCTGTCGCCAGGCTGTTCGTGGCTGTTCGTACAGCCACTCGCCGAGCATCCTGTCGGTCGCCAAACGTGCACGACCAACGTCGCGGCGCCCGTGATCGATACGCTGTTCGCGACGACGAACGCCTTTTCGGCGTTGTACGTCGCGACCGCGGACGGTGTCACAAACAAGGGCCAGGCGGTGATGTTCGGTCTCTCTGTCGCGACCTTATGGGCGCTGTCCGCAGGGTACGGCTACTCAAAGACGAGCGAGTGCGCCGAGTGGTACGGCGAGGACCGTTCCCCGCCGGCGCGGGCCGTCGCGCCGACCCCGTATTCCTCGCCGAGGGTGTGGGCCCCGCCGCCGCCGCCCCCGCCGCTCGCGCCGCCATCCCGTTCCGCCCCGCCGCCGGTTCAAGCGCCTGCGCCGACGGAGCCCGAGGAGCCGCCGGGTCCGCCCGTGCCGCAGCAGCGGGACACCGACGATCCGAGCTGACAGTCACTGACCGTCGCTCACTGACCGTCAAACGGAGCGACGCGGCGGGCCCAGTCGTAGAGCACGCGGGCCGTGCGATCGTCCTGGCCGTAGACGACGCCGTAGCCGTCGTCGCCGCTCGGGCGGCGCATCGCGGGGATGACCTGCCAGAGCAGCGACACCGAGCCGTGGTCCGTGTCGTAATAGCGGCGCAGCCAGCCGTCGTAGGCCGTCGCGCGGAGGCGGTCGCGCGTCGCGACGTCGTCGTTCATCGTCGGATCGCTGCCGAACTCGCCCGCGTAGGCGATCTTGCCGGCGGCCTTGGCGAGCCGGTCGTGCGTATCGATCCAGATCTGGACGTCCTTCGGGGTGAAGCCGTAGCTCTCCGGGTACAGGTGGTAGCTCATCATGTCGAGCTCGGGGATCTGCACGACGCGAGAGAAGCTCGCGCCGTCGTCGCCCGCGACGGGATACGTCGTCGAGATCCCGCCGTAGAGATCGGCGACATCATCGAAGCCTTCGCCGCCGTCGAGAATGAGCTGCGTCGCGCCCGTGGCCTTGAGGTGCGTCGCCAGGGCGCGGATCGTGTCGGGGTAGCGGCTGCTGCCGCGGCACGTGCGGCAGCGCAGCTCGTTGGAGATCTCCCAGCCGAAGATCGCCGCCTCGTCCTTGTAGGCGACGCCGGTGAACGGGTTGACGCGCGCGAGGAGGAAGGTGACGTAGTCCTTCCAGTAGCCCTGCATCGTCGCGTCGGAGAAGAAGTCGTCGTGCGCGCGCCCCGCCCACGTCGCGTAGGTGTCGAGGCCACCGAAGTCGGGCCAGTTGTTCGTGAGGATGAGGATCGTCCGCAGGCCGCGCGCCTTGATCTCGGCGACGGCGCGATCGAGCCCGCGCAGGCCCGCCTCCTCGTAGTGCCCGGGTGATTTGCGGATGGCCGCCCTATCCTGCGTGTCGTTGAAGCCCATCGTGCGCACGACGTTCATCGACAGGCACGAGATGTCGTCGAGGGCGCGCAGCGCTTGCGCCTTCGCCGCGTCGTCCGTCTCGCCGTAGGTCAGCGCTTGTTGCAGGTAGTAGGCGTTGCCGCCGAGCACGCGGAACGGCGCGCCCGCGAGGCGAAGCTCGGTCCCTTCGCGCGTCACGCGGTCGACGACCGGAGGCCTTCGCGTGCACGGCAGGATCGTGGGCGTCGCGGGGGGCGGTGCTTCGTCATCGCCGCACCCGGCGGCGACGAGCGCGAGCAACGCGGCCCCAAACAAACCCCGCTCGAGCATGCCCTGCACCCCCAGAGCCTTATCACGGCGCCCAGGGTCGAGGGGTCGAAGGAATCAGCGGGCTCAGGCGAACTGCGGCGCCGCGCGTGCACGGGCGAGGACGTCGGCGGGCGCGTCCGACGGGAGCGGGACGTCGGGGCGCGCCACGCGTGCGAGCCATGTGGGGTCCAGCGGGCGCGCCAGATCGCGGACGTCGACGGCGGCGGCGGTCGTCTGAGATTTTTCACCGATGGCGTCGCCCACGCCGACGGCCCAGCCGCCGAGCAGCATCGCGAGCCGCGTCGCCGTCGAGGCGCTGTACGTGTACAGGGTCGCGCGGGGCGCCGCGACCCGACGCGCGGCCGCGAACGCCGCGATGGTCCACAACGCGGGGTTCGCGCGCGGCGAGAACGGATCCCAATAGATGATGTCGGCCCGCGCGGGCTCCGCCGCGAGCGCGTCGAGGACGTCGCCGCGGACGAGGCGCCAGAGCGTGCGCGCCGACGCGTGGATCCCGTGGGCCAGCAGCGCGCGCGCCGCCTCGGCGGGCTCGCCGCTCCAGCCGAAGGCCTCGCCGTTCGCGAGCGCGAGCTCGAGCGCGCCCAGATCGCGCTCGAAGCTGACGAGCTCGAGGCGCGCCGCGCTCTCGGTCAGCCGCTCGGACACGGAGCGCGCCGCGAGCGCGTTCGAGCCGGCGCCTAGGCCCACGTCGAGCACGACGAGCGCGTCGTGCTCGCGGGCGCGCAACCTGTCTTCTAACTGCGACTGATCTACGTAGAGCCGCTCGGCCTCGACGAGGGGGCCGACGCCGGGGTGCATGACCTCGCCCGCGTCGAGGCTGCGCATGGCGAGCGCGCCGCCGCGCGTGCGGACGACTTCGTGGCTCACGCGGGCACCTCGCCTCCGTGGCTCACGCGCGTACCGGGCCGTGCTCGTGGCGGTCGATCTCGGCGAGCGTCGCGCGCGCGAAGCTCGCGTACGTCCCGGCGTCGATCGCGGCGCGCGCCCGCCGCATGAGGTCGAGGTAGTGGTGCAGGTTGTGGGTGCTGAGCAGGCGCGGCCCGAGCGGCTCGCTGCACTTGAACAGGTGGTACAGGTAGCTGCGCCCGAAGGTCCGGCACGTCGAGCACGCGCAGCGCGCGTCGAGCGGACCATCGTCGGCGGCGTTGGCGCCGCGCGTGACGCGCACGCGGCCCGTCGACGTGAAGGCCGTGCCCTGCCACGCGAGGTGCGTCGGGATCACGCAGTCGAACATGTCGACGCCGCAGCCGATCGCGTACAGGAGATCCGGCGGCGTGCCGACGCCCATGAGGTAGCGCGGCCGCTCGGTCGGCAACAGGTCGACGGCGAAGCCCGTGACGTCTTCGCGCTGGGCGCGCGTGTCGCCCACGGCGAGGCCGCCGATCGCGAACCCGTCGAACGGATGCTCGGTGAGGAACTGAACGGACTGCCGCCGCAGCTCGGGCACCAACCCGCCCTGGACGATCGCGAACAGCGCCTGCGCCGGGTTCGCGCGCGCCGCGAGGCTGCGCAGCGCCCAGCGGTGCGTGCGGTCCATGGCCGCGCGCACGGCGCCCTCGTCGCTCGTGGCGTCGATGCACTCGTCGAGCACCATCATGATGTCGGAGCCGATCGCCGTCTGCATCTCGATCGACGTCTCGGGCGTGAGGTTGTGGATGCGGCCGTCGACGTAGCTGCGAAACCGCGCGCCGTTCTCGGACATCGTGCGCTCGGCGGGCAGCGAGAAGATCTGATAGCCGCCCGAATCCGTGAGCACGGGGCGCGGCCACTTCATGAACTTGTGGATGCCGCCCACACGCCGGAACAGCTCGGGCCCGGGACGCAGCAGGAGGTGATACGTGTTCGCGAGCAGCAGGGGCGCGTCGAGCGTGAGGAGATCGTCGGGCGTGAGGCCCGTGACCGTCGCGCGCGTGCCCACGGGCATGAACACGGGCGTCTCGACGACGCCGCGGCCGGTCGTGAGCGTGCCCCGTCGCGCGCGCGAGCCGGGATCGCGCGCGCCTGGCGTGAAAGAAAGCGGCGGGCTCAGAGGGTGACCACTGGCCTCAATCGCCGAGC
Source organism: Polyangia bacterium (assembly GCA_038325725.1). Lineage (GTDB taxonomy): Bacteria > Myxococcota_A > Polyangia > Fen-1088 > Fen-1088 > DASZFV01. The sequence goes on from JBBQJG010000117.1 coordinate 15,065, forward strand.
GGGGCGCGCAGCGCGGGCGCGAGGTTGCGCGCGGGGATCTTGTGTTTCGCGGGCGGCAGCGCTTTCAGGTAAGCGACGAGCGCGTCGAGGTCTTCGTCGGTGAGCCCCGAGATGTGCGGGATGAGGATCGACATCGGCGGTGCCATCGCCTTGCCGTCGAGGCGGTGACCCGTGCGGATCGCCTGCTTGATGGCCGCGGCGTCGTAGTTTCCCAGGCCCGTCTCGGCGTCGGGGGTGAGGTTGCGCGGGGTGACCGTCCCGAGGCTCGGATCCTCGAAGGCGACGTCGCCGCCCGACATGAACAGCGGGTCAGTCTCCTTGCGCGGACCCTTCGCCGTCATCGAGTGACAGCTCGTGCAGCCGCCGATGCGCGCGAGGTACTGACCGTAGGCGGCCTTGTCCGTGGTCGCGGGCGCCGTGACGTTCGTGGCCGGCGTGTGCATCTGCACGCCGACGATCTTGAAGAGCACCTTGAGCATGAACCCGATCTGGTTCTCGGGGCGCGGCTTGGGCTGTTTGTAGGCGGGGATCGAGCGCAAGTACGCCACGACCGAGCGCGCGTCTTCGTCGGACAGGTGCTGATACTCGTCGAACGGCATCATCGGCAGCATGAGGTGGCCGTCGCGCGAGACGCCGTCGCGCAGCGCGCGCAGGACCTCGTCGTCCTTCCACGCCCCGAGGCCCGTGTCGACGTCGGGCGTGAGGTTCGGAACCCACAGCGTGCCGAGGCCCTTCGGCGGGAAGAGGTTGCCGCCGCCGAGGAACGCGTCGGCGCGCTCGGGCTCGACGATGAAGTTGCCCCCCGTGCGCGTCGTGTGGCAGCCGCCGCACGACATGACCTGGTTGACGAGGTAGCCGCCGCGTTGGAGCCGTTCGGGCGTGCGCTCGATCGGCGCGTCGTCGATCGCCCGGATGTATTTGCCGTGGCAACCCGCCGCCAAGAGCACGAACGTGGCGCACAGCCCCAGCCTTCTCATGGTTCCTCGCATGATTCCCCCTAGGCGACGGAGTATCACGATCCCGGGGGGCGCGGGTCGGGAACGCCCGCACGATCGACGCGAAGGCCGTTGATCGTGACCTGCGCGGGGGCGCCGCTCGTGAGCGTCGTCGTGAGGCGGAGCGGACCGCCCGCGTGCGCGAACGATCCCGTGAGCGTGA
>JBBQJG010000118.1:0-16171 GCA_038325725.1 Polyangia bacterium
GTGTTGGCTTCTGGACGACGGCACCTGCAGCACGAAGCCCGAGGACCTGGCGACGCACCAAACCAACACGCTCATGCTGACGACGTTGGCCACCAACATCACGACGGGACAGATCGTCCAGGCCGCCACCGAGGTCAACGCCGTCGACGCCACGTGGGCCGATCTCGTGCTGCACCCGGAGCTGCAAGGAGCGCAAGGCTCGGTCCACGATCTGCAAAACGCGCTGACGCACGAGCTCGGACACTTCATCGGCCTCGACCACAACTGCGTCGTCGGCGCTCCGAAGGAGTGGCCGATCGACAACACCGGTCAACCCGCGCCGTCGTGCGCGGGCGCGCCCGCCTCGATCACCGAGGCGACGATGTTCTACGAGTCCGAGCCCGGCGACCTCGAGAAGCGAACGCTGGCCACCGACGACAAGCTCGCGCTGTGCGACGTCTACCCGGCGGCGCACAGCCCGGCAAAGTGCGTCCCCCCGGACGGCAAGGTTCATCACCCCGCGCGCGGCTGTGCCTGCGATGTCGGGACATCGTTCGGGACCCCCGCCGCCGGGTTCGCGAGCGCGGCCCTGGGCCTCGTCTTGCTGGCGTGGGCGGCACGACGCTCCACGGGCGCCTCGCGGCGCCCGCCCCCGTTCTGCTAAGCTGCGCGCCCTCATGCCGGCCTACGCCGTCAACAACATGCTCGAGCTCGTCGGGGGCACGCCCATCGTGCGCCTGCGCCACCTCGTCGACGCGACGACCGCGGACATCTTCTGCAAGTGCGAGCAGTTCAACCCGGGCGGCTCGCTCAAGGATCGCATCGCGCTGTCCATGATCGAGGCGGCCGAGCGCGAGGGCCGCATCCAGCCGGGCAAGTCCGTCATCGTCGAGCCGACCTCCGGCAACACGGGCGTCGGGCTCGCCGTCGTGTGCGCGGCCAAGGGCTACAAGCTCATCCTCACGATGCCCGACAACATGTCGCTCGAGCGGCGCGCGCTGCTCAAGGCCTACGGCGCCGAGCTGCACCTCACGCCGGCCGCGGACGTCATGCGCGGCGCCGTCGCGCGCGCGCAGGAGATCGTCCGCGACAACCCCGACGCGTACATGCCCCAGCAGTTCAACAACCCGGCCAACCCCGAGGCGCACCGGCGGACGACAGCGCCCGAGATCCTCGCGCAGCTCGGCTCGCGCGCGCCCGACGCCTTCGTGCACGGCGTCGGCACGGGCGGGACGATCACGGGCGTCGGGCAGGTCCTGCGCGCGAAGTTCCCCAACGTCCGCATCGTCGCCGTCGAGCCCGCGGCGAGCCCCGTGCTCTCGGGCGGCGAGCCGGGCGAGCACCGCATCGACGGCATCGGCGCCGGCTTCGTGCCGGGCAACCTCGACCGCTCCGTGCTCACGGACATCCGGACGATTACCGAGGCGGACGCGCAGCGCACGAAGCTCGAGCTCGCGCGGCGCGAGGGCTTGCTCGTGGGCATCTCGGCGGGCGCGTCGGTCAAGGTCGCGCTCGACATCGCGCGCGAGCTCGGCCCCGGCAAGACCGTCGTCACGATCCTGTGCGACACGGGCGAGCGCTACTTCTCGTCGGACGCGTACTTTGAGTAGCGGCTCCGGCTTGGGCGGATCTGTCTTGATCATCGGCGCGGGCGGGCTCGGCTGCCCCGCGGCCTTCGCGCTCGCCGCCGCGGGCGTGCGCGATCTCGCCGTCATCGACGACGACGTCGTCGACGAATCAAACCTGCACCGCCAGTTCCTCCACGGGCAGGCCGACGTCGGCATCCTCAAGGTCGAGTCGCTCGCGCACGCGCTCGAGCGTCGCTTTCCGCGCGCGCGCGTCGAGACGTACGGGGTGCGCTTCGACACGACGAACGCGCTCACGCTCGTCGGCGCCCACGACGTCGTCGTCGACGGCTCCGACAACTTCGCGACGAAGTTCGTCGCCAACGACGCCTGCGTGCTCGCGGGCAAACCGCTCGTGCACGGCGCCGCCGTCGGCACGGGCGGGCAGCTGCTCACCGTGCCCAAGAGCGGACGCCCCTGCTACCGCTGCCTCTTCGAGGAGCTACCGCCCGCGGGCGTCGGCCCCTCGTGCGCCGAGGCCGGCGTGCTCGGCCCCGTCCCGGGGGTCATCGGCGCGCTGCAGGGCGCCGAGGCCGCGCGACTGCTGCGCGGCGAAAACCCTGCTTTTGCGGGACGCCTCGTCCAGTATGATTCGCTCGGCATGACGATCCGAAGCGTTCGTTTCAACCCCAATCCGACGTGCGCCGTGTGCGGCGCGGCCCCGCGCATCCGCGCGCTCGCGGCCGCGGAGTACCCCGACGCCGGGTGTGAACCCGTTTTCCAGAGTCACTGACCCACAAGGAGAGACGCATGGCCATCATCCGCATTCCCACGCCGCTTCGAAAATTGACGCAGGGCAAAGAAGAGATCACGGCGACGGGCGCCACCGTCGGCGCGCTCATCGCGAGCGTCGAGGCGCAGTACCCGGGCCTCAAGGAGCGCATCTGCGACGACAGCGGCCAGGTGCGGCGCTTCGTGAACATCTTCGCGAACGACGAGGACATCCGCTTCCTCAAGGGCCTCGAGACGGCCGTCAAGGACAGCGACGAGATCTCGATCGTCCCGGCCATTGCCGGCGGTCGCTAGTCGCTTCGCTCCCCGCTCGTCTTCATGACCCCCGCCCAGGCTCGACGCTTCGCGCGCCAGCTCGCCCTGCCCGAGGTCGGCCCCGCCGGCCAGGAGCGGCTGTTGCGCGCGCGCGTCGCGATCGTCGGTCGCGACGTCGGTGATCTCGTGAGCGAGACGGCCGCGCGCGCGCTGGCCGCCGCGGGCGTCGGCACGCTGCGCCTGCTGGGCGCGCGCGACGCCGCCGTCGACGCCGCGCTCCGCGCGTCGAACCCCGACATCGTGCTCGAGCGCGAGGCCCGTCCCCAAGGGGGCGGCGGCGTCGCCTGGGTCCACGCCCTCGCAGGCGTCGATCTCGTCGTGCGCGTCGGGTTCGATGACGACGCGCTCCTGCGGGCGGCCGTCCGCACGGGCGTGCCCGTCGTCGTCACCCAGGTCAAGGACGGCGCGGCCGACGTCGTCGCGTTCCGCAAGCACGGCCCCTGCCCGCACGCGCCGCTCGACGTGCCCGTGCGCGCCACGACGTCGGGCGAGCCCGAGGCGGGCGACGTCGTCGCCGGTCTGCTCGCCGCCGCCGAGGCGCTCACGATCCTCATCGGCAACGGCGGCGACGCGCGCGCGCGCCACCTGCGCGCGCCGTTCGACGGCCGCGACGCGACGGCGCAGGAGATCCCGTGGACGCCCGAGTGCTTCACGTGCGGCGGCTCGGGCCTCGAAATGAGCTTCTCGTGAGCGAAGCTCCCAGCACGTCCTTCGACCTCGACATGATCCGGCGCGCGCGCCTGCGCGTCGCCGAGCGCATCACCGACCTCATCGGCGACACGCCCATCGTGCGCCTCAAGTCGTTCGACAAGGACACGCCGGGCGTCGAGCTGTGGGCCAAGTGCGAGTTCATGAACCCGGGCGGCTCCGTCAAGGATCGCGCCGCGAATCAGATGATCCGCGACGCCATCCGCACGGGCGCGCTCAAGCCGGGTCAGGAGATCATCGACTCGACGAGCGGAAACACGGGCGTCGCGTACTCGCTCATCGGCGGCGCGCTCGGCTTCCCCGTCACGCTCGTCATGCCGAGCAATGTCTCGTGGGCGCGCCGCAAGATCACGCAGGCGTTCGGCACGAAGCTGATCTTCTCCGACCCTATGGAGGGCTCCGACGGCGCTATCATCTTGTGCCGCAAGATCGTCGCCGAGAACCCCGGCAAGTATTTCTATCCGGATCAGTACGCGAACCTGTCGAACCCGCTCGCGCACTACAACACGACGGGCCGCGAGATCTGGGAGCAGACCGACGGACGCGTCACGCACTTCGTGACGGGCATCGGCACGACGGGCACCGTCATGGGCACGGGCCGCCGCCTCAAGGAGTACAGCCGCGACATCGAGGTCTGGGCCGTCGAGCCCGACGACGCGCTCCACGGGCTCGAGGGCCTCAAGTACATGGAGGCGTCGATCGTGCCGCCCATCTACCACCCCGAAGAGCTCAACGGCGTCATCCCGATGCCGACCGAAGAGGCGTGGGATGTCTCCGAGCGCCTCGCGAAAGAGGAAGGCATCCTCGTCGGGCATTCGTCGGGCGCGTCGCTCGCGGGCGGCCTGCGCATCGCGCGGCGCCTCGTCAAGGACGGCAAGACGGGCGTGGTCGTGACGCTGTTCCCCGACCGCGCCGACCGCTACTTCGAAGCGCCCGTCCTTCCGAAAAAGCCCGCGCCCGCCAACCCCTGAGGACCGCATGAGCACGACAGTCGCCGCGCCCCACCCCATCGTCACGCCCGAGGCCCTCGCCGAGATGTACGCACACGCGCGCCGCGAGTACCCGAACGAGTGCTGCGGCTTCGTGCTCGGGGACAAGGCCGCGGAGACGGCGAACCGCGCCGTCGCGTGCGTCAACATCCAGAACGAGCTGCACGCGATGGATCCGAAGACGCACGAGCGCGACGCGACGATCGCCTACAACCTGGGCGCGAGCGATCTGTTCAAGCTCTCGAAGAGCTTGCGTGGGAGCGAGCCCGTCAAGGTCATCTACCACTCGCACATCGACGTCGGCGCGTACTTCAGCCCGACGGACCAGGCCGCCGCGACGATGGACGGCGAGCCCAGCTACCCCGTCGAGTACCTCGTCATCGACGTCCAGAAGGACGGCACGCGCGGCGCGGCGCAATTCTGCTGGAGCGACGCCGAGAAGAAGTACGTCGAGGTCGGGCGCTACTCGTAGCTCACAGGCGCATCGCGAAGCCGGCGTTCACGTCGAGGTTGAACGTCGTCTCGGGAACGGCGAGCTGCGCGCCGAGCCCGACGACGAGCGCGAGCTGCTTCGTGAGGCCGTACGTGAACCCAGCGGCGGCCCCCGCGAGCGCGGGACCGCCGCCAACCGTGTCGACGCAGGTCTCGGCGTGGCTGGCCCCGCAGTCGTGCAGCTGCGAGAACGTCACGGTCTCGCGAATGCGGCCGGCACCTAAGGATGCCGACACGAACGGACGCAGGCCGGCGGCGGGAGGCGACCACGTCGCCGTCGCGAAGGCGGCCATGGCGCCCGACGCTGGATGATACGTGCGCCCGTTGGCGTCGATGACGTTCGGGCCCGCGACGCGCTGGAATCTCCCCTCGAGCGAGAGCATCCAGTCGGGCGTCAACCAGTATCCAACGACGGCCGTCGCGTGGTTGAGGAGCGAGCCGGAGAATCCGGCGCTCGTTTGGTAGTCGGCGTTCAGCTCGCCCGCGCCGCTCGCCCAACCACCGCCCGCGCCCACGAGGAGACGTAGGTCGAGCCGCGCCTTCCACCCTTCATCGCCGTCGGCGTTGTCGTCGTCATCGTCATCGTCATCGTCACGTTTCGCGCGCCGCGCGACCACGGGCGCCGCGCCCGGCGTCTCGTCCGCCGTGGCCTCTTCCGTCGGCGCGGCCGGCGCTGCCTTCACGGGCGCCGCGGCCGGCGGCGGCGCGAAGGCGATCGCCTCCTCGAACACGACCTGCGCGGCGGGCGTCGCGAGCCCCGGCGTCAAATCGATCTTGGGTTCGATCGCGAGCGCATCGCGAAACTCCTTCGCCGCGGCGTCTTTCAGTCCGAAGCCATCGAAGAGAATGATGCCGAGGTGGACGTGCGTGCGCGCCGCGACGGGGTGCCTGTCGAGGCCCGCGGCCTTGCAGGTCTCGAGCGCCGCCTTGATCGTCTTGCGCGCCTCCGCGAGCTGACCGTCCTGGAATTGAGCGACGCCCTCGCGGTTGGCGGCGACAACTTGGTCGATCACCGCTTGCGTCGCTTGCGCGTCCGCCGCCTGCGCCGCGGGGGTCGCGACCAAAGCGGCCAACGCAAATGACGCCATCCAGCTCAAACGAAGTCTCATCGGCCTGGCGGTGAATGTCCGCACGCATCCGAATCCGTGCCCCGCGCCGGACACGGAAATCGCAGGAGCCGGACATCCACCACGGCACCCAATGAACATGTTTTGGATGGGCGTCGCCTTTTCACTCGGGCTGTTGGCCTGCGGCGCCGAGCCCTATCACCGGCAGCTGTTCGCGAACGCACCCGACGGCGGCGGTCAGGCCGGCTCGACCTCGCTTCCGTCGGGCGACGCAGGCACGACCGGCTTTGCGGGCACGACCGGCTTCGCGGGCACGACGGGCTTCGCGGGCAGCACGTCCGTCGGCGGACAGACCGGCGGCACGATGGGCACCGGAAACGCTGGACACACGGGCGCCGCGGGAACGACGGCCTCCCCGGACGCGGGGACGGACGTGAGCGGCGACCGAACCACGGGCGCGGCCGGCGTGTCGGGCGCGGCGGGCGCCCCCGCGTGCCCAGGGTGCAAGGTCAGCGTCGACTACGCCTGCCTCAGCGGTGCCGTCGACCAAGCGATCTTCACGATCGATGTCGGCAATCAGGGCGCCAGCGTGCTCCTCACCGGTGATCTGACCGTGCGCTACTGGTACACGGCCGACGCCGCGAAGGTGCAGCAGCTCGATTGCGACGACTCGAAGATCGGGTGCACGCGCCTCGTGTCGAAGTTCGTGCCGGTCGCGCCGCCGCGCACGGGCGCCAACGAGTACGTCGAGATCGCCTTCCCGCAAGGCGCCCTGAGCGCGATGGACTCGACGGGACGCATTCAGCTCCGCCTGCGCAACCAGGACTACACGCCCATCAATCAGATGGACGACTACTCTCAAGACTGCGCGAGCAACGCGGTCCACCCCAACCCGAAGATCACGGCCTATCTCAAGGGCGCGCTCGTGGGGGGCGTCGAACCGTAGCGACCTCCGCCTCCCGAGGGAGGAGCTGATCGGCTAGAGTTGGCGCCCGATGGCCCCCTCTTCCGTTCCCCTGTTCCTGCGCGCGTGCCGTGGCGAAACGACCGAACGCGCGCCCCTGTGGGTCATGCGTCAGGCCGGGCGTTATCTGCCCGAGTACCGCGCCGTGCGCGAGAAGGTCAGCTTCCTCGAGCTGTGCAAGTCGCCGGCGCTCGCCGCCGAGGTGACGCTGCAGCCGATTCGTCGCTACGGCTTCGACGCGGCGATTCTCTTTTCGGACCTGCTCGTGCCGCTCGAGGCGATGGGCCTCGAGGTCCAGTTCATCGACAAGGGGCCGACCCTGCCGGAGCCCCTGCGCACGCCCGCCGACCTCGCGCGCGTCCACACCTTCGATCCCGAGGTGCGCACGGGTTACGTCACCGAGACGATCCGCCTCGTGCGCAAAGAGCTGCCCCCCGAGGTGCCGCTCATTGGTTTTGCGGGCGCGCCGTTCACCGTCGCGACGTACGCGATCGAAGGCAAGACGGGCAAGACCTTCGGCGAGACGAAGAAGTTCTTCTACCAGCACCCGGCCGAGGCGAAGCGCTTGCTCGCCCTCATCGGCGAGGCGACGCGCGACTACCTGCTCGCGCAGGTGCGGGCGGGCGCGCAGGCGATTCAGATCTTCGATTCGTGGGTGGGCGTCGTCTCGCCCGACGATTGGGAGGACTTCGTGCTCGAGCCGACGCGCGCGCTCGTGGCCGCCGTGCGCGCGTCCGGCGTGCCCGTGATCTATTTCCCCAACGGCGCGACGACGATCCTCGATCGCATCGCCCGCGTCGGCGCCGACGTGTACGGCATCGACTGGCGGCTCCCGCTCGACGAAGCGCGCGTCCGGCTGGGCGGCAACGTCAGCGTCCAGGGCAACCTCGACCCGTCGCTGTTGCTCGGCCCCGTGAGCGTGCTCGAGCGGCGCGCCGCCGACGTCGTGCGCCGCGGCGGCAAGCACGGGCACGTCTTCAACCTGGGCCACGGCATCACGCCCGACGTGCCCGTCGAGAACGTCGCGGCGCTCGTCGCGGCCGTGCGGAGCGCGTAGTGAACGCGTCCGCGGCGCGGCCGACGCCCGCCTTCGGGCACGCGCTGCAGATGTCGGAGTCATCGAAGACCAGCCTGGGCGAGCACCTGGGCGTCGTGCTGCTGAACCTGGGCGGGCCCGACAATCTCGCGGCCGTCGAGCCGTTCCTGCGCAACCTCTTCGCCGACCCGGACGTCATCCAGCTGCCGCCCGTCGTGCGCCTGTTCCAGCCATTGATCGCGCGGATGATCGCGCAGCGGCGCGGGCCGCAGTCTCGCGCCGCCTACGCGCAGATCGGTGGCCGGTCGCCCATCGCCGACGAGTCCCAGGCCCAGGCCGAGGCCGTCACGACGGCGCTCGGGCAGCGCGGCGTGCGCGAGCACGCCGTCGTCGCCATGGGCTGCTGGCACCCGTTCTCCGACGAGGCCATCGCGACGCTCGCGTCGCTCGGCATCCGCCGCGCCGTCGCCGTGCCGCTGTTCCCCCACTACTCGCGCACGACGACGGGCTCGTCGTTCGTCGCGCTCGACAAGGCCATCGCGCGCGCGAAGGCCGGGCGCGCGTTCGGCAACCGCGCGAGCGATACGCTCGAGCTCGCACGCGTCGAGCGGTACCCGACGGCGTCGGGCTACCTCGACGCGCTCGTGGACCGCGTGCGCGCGGCGGCGGCGATCGTCCCCCACGGTGAGCGCGCGACCGTGCCCGTGCTGTTCTCGGCGCACGGCCTGCCCGAGTCCTACATCCAGCGTGGCGATCCCTACCTCGACGAGATCCGCATGACCGTCGCCGCGATCGTCGAGCGGCTCGGCCTCGCGGGACGCGCGCGCCTGTGCTTCCAGAGCCGCGTCGGCCCGCAGCGCTGGCTCGGCCCCACGACCGAGGAGGCGCTCGGCGCTGTCGCGCGCGAAGGCCATCGCTCGGTCGTCGTCGTGCCCGTCGCCTTCACGGGCGAGCACATCGAGACGCTGCAGGAGATCGACATCCTCTACAAGGAAGAGGCCGAGCGCGCCGGCATCGCGTGCTTCGCGCGCGCCCGCACGGTGGGCACGCACCCGGCGTTCATCGGCGCGCTCGCCGATCTCGCGCTCGACGCCGCGCGCGCCCGCGGGTGGGCCTAGAGCCGTGAAGTCCGCGCCCCTCAAATTCGCGCCCATCAAATTCGCGATCCTGGGCGGCGGCATCGCGGGCCTCGCGGCGGCCGAGCGGCTCGGCGCCGCCGGCCACGACGTCACCGTCATCGAGCCGCAGGCGCGCGCGGGCGGCGTCATCCGCAGCGAGCGCCGCGACGGGTTCCTGTGCGAGGCGGGTCCGCAGGCGATGCTCACGGGCCGCCCCGACACGCAGGCGCTGCTGCGTGCCGCCGGGCTCGAAGATCGCATCCTCGTGTCGCGCGAGGCGACGAAGCGGCGCCTCGTCTTCGTGGGCGGCGCTCTCCGGACGCTGCCGTCGAACCCGCCGTCGTTGCTCAAGACGGATCTCCTCGGCACGGTCGCGAAGCTGCGCCTCGCCCGTGAGCCCTTCATCGCGAAGGGCGATCCGGCGGGCGACGAATCGGTCCTCGCGTTCTTCGAGCGGCGCTTCGGCGCCGAGGCCGCGCGCCGCGTGGGCGCGCCCGCCGTCATCGGCATCTACGCGGGCGACGCCGCGAACCTGTCCATGAAAAGTGCGCTGCCGCGCCTGTGGGAGCTCGAGCAGCAGTACGGCAGCGTGCTGCGCGGCGCGATCGCGGCGCGCAAGAACGTCGACGGCCCCATCCGCGCGTTCTCGTTCGCCGAGGGGCTAGAAGAGCTGCCGCGCGCGCTCGCGGCGCGTCTCGGCGACCGGCTCGTCGTCGGCCGCGCCGCCGCCCTCGAGCCGCTCGCGACGGGGTACCGCGTGCAGCTCGACAATGGCGCGGTCGTCGATGCCGAGCACGTCGTGCTGACGACGCCCGCGCCCGTCACGGCGAAGCTCTTGGAGCGGCTCGCGCCCGCGGCGTCGGCAGCCCTCGCGGCCGTTCCGTTCGCGCCGCTCGCGGTCACCGCGCTCGGCTTCCGGGCGCCCCCTTCGGGAACGCTCGATCTCGGTATGGACCTCGCGGCGTACGGGTTCGTCGTCGCGCGCGGAGAAGGCGTCGACCTGCTGGGGTGCCAATACGAATCTTCGATCTTCGAGCACCGCGCGCCGCCCGGCGCCGTGCTGCTGCGCGCGCTGCAAGGAGGAACCTTCCGTCCCGAGCTCGTCGACGCGACCGACGACGAGCTCGCGACCCGCGCCGTCGCCGACTTGCGCCGCGTCGCCGGGCTGCGCGCGACGCCCGACTTCGTCGCCGTGTGGCGACACCCCGCGGGAATTCCGCAATACGATCTCGGCCACGGCGCCCGCGTGCGCGCGGTGCAGGACGCGTTGCGCCCGCTGCCCGGGCTCCACGTCATCGGCCAGGCCACGAACGGCGTGGGCCTCAATGACGGAATCGCGGGCGCCGCCGCGCTCGCTCGAACGTTCGAGTGAACGTTCGCGTGAACGTTCGCGTGAACCTTTAGATGTCGAATTCGGTACGCCTGCGCACGCCTCGATTCCAGGGTTGATCTGCGCGCGCGCTGGTTGGACTCTCGCGCCATGCGCACCGGGGTCGAATCATGCGTGGCTTGAAGGGCTTTTTGATCATCGTCGTCGTCGTCCTCGTCGCGGTCGCGGGCGGCGGCACGCTGCTCCTGCGCAGCCAGCGCGGCAAGATCGACCGCCCCTCCGAGCTCAAGCCCAACCTCCTCGTCGTCACGAACGCCGTCGGCGTCGACGTATTCGCGGCCCGGGTCGCACCCGGCCCGAACATCGTCCTGTTCGACACGGGCCTCGACCCAGAAGGCCACCCGATCGACGCCCTGCTCGCCGCGCTCGCCGCGAAGCGCGATGACGTCTCCGACGTCTTTCTCACGCACGCCCACTTCGATCACACGGGAGGCGTCGGCGTCGTCCCGAAGGCGCGCGTTCACCTCGGCGCCGCCGACGTGCCGCTCGCGACGGGCCAGGTCGCACCCGACGCGCTCATGCCGCGCCTGCTCGGCCTCGCGCTGTCGGCGCAGCCCGTGAGCATCAACGCGCCCTTCTCGGGCAACGCCCCGACGGAGTTTCCCGTCGGCCCGGCCGACGCCGCCGGTAAGAAGAAGGTCGTCAAGGCGTTCCCCGTGCCGGGACATACGCCGGGCTCGTACGCGTTCCTCTACGACGGCGTGCTCTTTGCGGGCGACATCATGGTCTTCAAGCAGGGGCGTCTCGAGCCGCCGCCCGGCATGTTCGACCCGCACCCCGAGCAGAACAAGGCCTCGCTCCGCGCGCTCAAGGCGGCGCTCGCGGGCGAGACGCTCGACATGGTCTGTACGACGCACGGTCACTGCACGCCGTCGGGCCTCGGCCGCAACCTGCTGGACGATCTGATCACGCGCCTCGGGAGCTGATTTCGCGCGGCGCGACGACGCGCGACGACGACCAATCGCGGCGTTTTCTTCGGTGGAAACGCGTTTCGTCGACAGACGAACGGTGCATCCAGCGGTGCGCGCGTGCACGCGTGAGCGCGAATACGGTTTGGCCTCGCGGGGGGCAGTGAGGATACTGACACCTCACCCCACACGCGGAGGTCCCTATGCGACCGATTTGCGCACTTTCCGCAGGGGCCACGCTCTTGCTCGTGGCGTCTGGAATGGGTTGGGCGGGGGACGCGAAGAACGACGCGTCGAAGAACAAGGAAGTCTCGGCGGCGTTCAACAAGCAGTTCCAATGGGAAGAAGGCGTCGTCGGCCCCCGGACCAAGGGCGTCGACCACGACAAAATAGCGGCGATGCAGGAAGAGGGTCGGCGCGAGGCCGCCGCCAAGCACCGCGACAAGATGGACGGCCACGCGCCCAAGGTCGCGCGCACCGAGGGCGTCAACGGCCCTGCGTCCGCGAGGCTGCCGACGATGGACATCGAGAAGGCGGCGCCCGCGAGCTCGATCCACGGAGCGCACGGCTCGGTGAAGAAGGCCTCGTACAGCCCTCCGCGACAGCACGACGAGATCGACGCCGTCCTCGCCGAGAATCGCGGCACGAACGATTCGTCCGGGCAGGCGGGGCTCGACAGCGTCCTGTCGCCCAAGACATCCCGTAAGGTCGGCAAGACGACGCGCGGCCGTCGTCGCCACTAGCAGCCGGCCCCCCTGATTGCGAGCGATCTCGAGCTGACGATCCCGACCCGTCAGCCGAGCAGCTGACCTGGGGTCAGCTCAAGATCCAGATCGCGATGTTCAGGTAGATGATGATCCCGAGGACGTCGACGAGGGACGCGATGAACGGTCCCGACGAGACCGCGGGGTCGAGCCCGAGCCGCTTCATGAGGAGCGGCAGGCCGGAGCCGACGACGGAGCCGAAGGTGACGCAGGCGATGAGCGAGAGGCCGACGGCGGCGGCCATGCCGCCGTGGCCGCTGTGGCCCACGAGCACCGCGCGCAAAAGCCCGATGGCGCCCAGGATGAGGCCGAGCACGAGCCCCATGCGCAGCTCTCGCCACAGGATCTTCGGGGCATCGCCCGGGCCAAACTCCTCGAGCGCCATGCCGCGGATGACGAGCGACGACGCCTGACTGCCCGTGTTGCCGCCGGACGAAATAATGAGCGGCACGAAGACCTCTATTGCCGCGAACGTACGCCTCGCCGTCTCGTAGTGCTCGAGCACGCTCGCCGTGAGGATCTCGCCCAGGAAGATCGCGATGAGCCAGCCGGCGCGCTTCCTCACGAGCGTCCAGAACTCGGTCTGGAAGTAAGGCTCCTCGGTGGGCGCGACGGCGCCCATCTTCTGGATGTCCTCGCCCTGCTCTTGCTTGATGACCTTGACGACGTCGTCGATCGTGACGATGCCGAGCATCTTGCGCGCGTTGTCGACGACGGGCAGCGCGAGCATGTCGTAGTGCTCGAACAGGTGCGCGACGTCCTCCTGGTCCATCTCGGGGGGGACCGAGATGACGTCGGGATTCATGATGGCGGCGATGGGCTGTCCCGCGCGCGCGAGCACGAGCTGGCGCAGCGACACGACGCCGAGGAGCGTGCCGTTCGGGTCGACCGCGTAGGCCTCGTAGATCGTCTCCATCTCGGCCGCCGTCGTGCGCACCTGATCGATGGCGCGCTCGACGGTGAGCTGCGGCTCGATCGCGACGTAGTCCGTCGTCATGAGGCCACCCGCCGAGTTCTCGGGGTAGCGGATGAGCTCGCGGATGTCGCTCGACGCATCCTTGGGCATGCGCGCGAGCAGATCGCTGCGCACCTCGTCGGGTAGCTCCTTGAAGATGTCGGCACGCTCGTCGGCCGACATCGCGTCGGCGATGCGGGCCGCGAGCGAGCGCTCGAGCTTGCCGAACAGCTGAACGCGCCGGTCGGAGTCCATCGCGTCGAAGGCGCCCGCCGCCTTGTCGAGAGGCAGCGCGGCGACGAACGGCGCCGCTTGCTCGTCAGTGATGCCTTGGAGGAGATCCGCGAGATCGACGGCGTGCAGCTCTTCAGCGAGCTCGAGCGCCTGCTCTGGATTCGTGCGCAACGCCTCCGCGAGGTCAGGCGCCAGCAGGGTCGATAGCCGCATCGTGGGCATGGGTCAGCGCTTCCGCGGGTCGACGTCGCCCGGAGAGGTCTTGAAGAGCGCGTAGGCCTGCTTGGTCGCGCCGACGAGCACGACGCTCTTCACGGCGGCGGTGGGGGTCCCGCACCCGGAAATGCAAAACGGCAGGCCGGCGACGTCGGCGCCGAACCCGTCATTCGAGCCCGGCGACACGCGGCGCAACGTCGTGCCGGGGACGTCGAGCATCGCTCCGCCCGTGACGCGCACCTCGCCCGCGAGCGTCTTGCTCTTGTACTCGGACGGCGCGTCGAGATCGGAGACGAGCGCCTCGACGCCCGGCTTGCCGTCGATGTCGATGGCCGCGACGGCGTAGCCGAGCTCGCCCGAGGCGGATGTGGCCCCGAGCGCGACTGGCAGCGGCGTCGACGCTGACGTCAGCGGCCCCGGGATCCAGAAGGCGCCCGAGGGCGGCGCGCCCACGAGCAGGTCGAGCTTGCCATCGCCGTTGAAGTCTCCCGTCGTGAGCGACTGCCCGAAGCGGGGCTTCGGCGTGCCACTCGCGGCATTCGGACGAAGGCTGAACGCGCACGTCGCGACGCCCGTCGTCGCGTCGACGGTGAACACCGACACGGCACCGGAGTCAGTCATGACGGCGGGCGTGCCGACGATGATCTGCGACGTGCCCGCGCCCGTGAGGTCCTTGACGAGCACGGCCCGGTTCGTCCGGTCGCGCGACTGCAGCGACATCGAGATGCCGAGCGGACAGGTGTCGGGCGGCGGGGGCGCGACGACGCCTCGCGTGGGATCGCCGTCGAGATAGACGGACAGCTGCGTGCCCGACACGACGACGTAGTCGGGCGCCGCGCCGCCCGCGAGCGCGCCCGCGGCGACGCCCAGGCCGAAACGCTCGTCGGACGCGGGCGAATCGAGCAGCGTCACCTCGAGGCTCGGGAAGAGCGACAACACGTAGACGCTGCCCACGACGTTCGCGAGCGGCGCGCCCAGGAGGACCTGGTCCGTCCCGGGAATCTCGGCCATCGACGTGATGGGCAGCGTCGGCTCCATCGTGCCGAAAACCGGACTACTAAAGCCCTGGCCCGAGACCGCCCCACTGGCGTCGATCGCCATGACGGCGAGCTCGGCGTGGTTGGCCGACGAGACGATGAACCGACCGCCCGTCGCGTCCTTCGCGGGTCCCGCGAGCGCGAGGAGGTGCCGACCGAAGTCGTCCTGGCTGCTGTAGCCGCTCGGCTGCCCGATCGAGAGGACCGGCGTCTCGGCCTTTAGGTGGTCGAAGTCGCGCCAGTCGCAGCCGGCCGCGCCCGTGAGCCCGAACCCGACAGCCGCCAGCGCGGTGATTCCCCGAACTTGCGTCAGAGCGCGCACTAGAATCTCCCCCACGCCGACACGCCGCCACTGCCGTCGGGTCCCAGCATGGGCGCGAAGCCGAGCGACTTCGCGTCGACGGCGCCCGTCGTCTCGGGCCCGTGGGACAGCAACGTCACGACGGCGGAGATCGTGACGATGGCGCCGAACCCGAACAGCACGTCGGCGCCAATCGCCTCGAGCTTGCCGCGCAGGAAGCGACCGTCGCCGTTGTCGATCGGCTTGCCCGCTTTGATGTCGGCGTCGAGGCTGTCCTTGTTCTGCCCCGACAGGTAGCCGAGGTAGGCGCCGCCCCCGAGGATCACGAGCGCGGTGACGCCCGTCGAGATCGCGCGCGTCTTCGGCGGCCGCGGCGAGAAGACCTGGATGTCGATCGTCGACTCCGCCGTGCGCGCGACCTCGACGTCGGACTCGTAGTCCTCGAAGTCGTCCTTCTCGACGACGACGTGGCGCTTGCCGGGCGCGACCTCGGTGCGGCACGGCGTCGTGCACGCGAGCTTGCCGTCGACGATGAGCCGCGCCCCGCGCGTCTCGCGGCCGACGACGTTGATCCAGCCCGTGTTCGTCTTCTCCATGGGGACCGTGTACTGCGTCGCCGTGCCGGGCTTGACCTCGATCGTCTTGTCGACGGGCGCAAAGCCCTGACGCTCGAGATAGATCGTGTGCTTGCCGGGCTTGAGGTGGCCCGTGAAGGGCGCGCGGCCGATGGCGCCGATGTCCTTGCGGTCGATGAACACCTGCGCGCCGATGGCGTTCGAGATGACCTCGATCCAGCCGAGGTAGTGCTCTTCGGACAGCGCGATGTAGATGTCGACGAGCTTGTCCGACTGCGGGGTGACGGAGCGCTCTTCGGGCTTGAAGCCCTTCGACTCGAGGATGAGGCGGATCGCCTTCGGCTCGAGCGAGCCGTGCCACGGCGTCTTGCCGAAGGGGCCGCTGCGCTTGTCGTTCAGATAGATCGTCGCGCCCTGCGGCTTCGAGTCGATGACGACGAGCCCCTTCGTGTCGAACGACGGCAGCGCGACGGGCTCGGGCGCGACCGCCGGCGGCGCGGCGGGCGTCCCGGGCGCGGCGGGCGTCCCAGGCGCGGCGGGCGTCCCAGGCGCGGCGGCGCCCGGCGTCGACGGGGCGGCGGGCGTGCCGGGCGGCGGCGGCGGCGCCCCGGGCGTCGTCGGCATGACGGTGCCGGACCCGTCGGGCGCCGGCGGCGGCGGCGCGAGCAGCTTCGCGAGCGCGTCGATGCGCGCCCTCACCTGCCCCGCGTCGCTCGCGTTCGCGTCGATGGCGACGTAGCGCTCGAAGTACTCCTTCGCTTGATCA
>JBBQJG010000119.1:0-15947 GCA_038325725.1 Polyangia bacterium
CAACACCCGCGACACCACGATCCGGTTCTCGAGCGCGTAGCCCGCGCCCGACGGCGCCTGCGCGCGATCGGCGAGGACCGCCCACGCGCCGCTCGGATCGCGCACGAGGTCGGCGGCGTAAAAGTGCAGGAAGCGGCCCCCCGCGGGCCTGACGCCGCGACACGGCCGCAGGTACCCCGGGTGCGCGAGCACGAGCTCGGCGGGCACGAGGCCTTCGTCGAGCAGCCGCTGCGGCCCCGCGCCGTATAGATCGGCGAGGATCGCGTCGTAGACCCGCGCCCGCTGCCCGAGCCCGGCCGCGAGCGTGACGTGGTCCTCGTGCGAGATGACGATCGGCATCGGGCCGAGCGGCCACGGCCGCTCCATGCCCTTGGCGTCGCCGTACGCGTTGTAGCTGACGCCGTTGTCGTGAATGAGGTGACGCGCCTGCTCCCAGCGGCGCGCGAGCTCGTCGGGGACGAGCGCGTCGAAGCGATCGGCGAAGCCCCGCCAGTGTGGCCGCGTCTGTCCGTCCGCGTCGGCGAGCTCGTCGTGGGGCAGCGCGCGCGCGGCGTACGTGCGCACCGACGCCGGCGCGAGGACCGGCGCCGCGTCACTGTCGGAAAAGGCCTGCAGCTTCGACCCGGACATCAGCGAGACGTGAGGAAGACCATAGAGCGCCGCGCGTAAACTCCTCGTTTCTGAGGGGTCATTCTTACGTAACGCACGGAATGACTGTAGCCGACCCCGGCCATCTGAAATAGATTGAGTTTCGTGGTTCCCGAGGCCGATGGCTCGCTGCTCTTGCGGGGATATGGGGCGCTCGGAGGCGTCTATGACGAGCTGATTGATGATCACGGCCAGCCGCGTCCGCACGCGCGCGCCGCGGCCGAGATGCTCGCCGGGCTGACGCCCGAGGCGTTCCAGCGTTGCCAGACGCTGGCCGAGCTGTCGCTCGTACAGCAGGGCGTTACCTTCTCGGTGTACTCGGATCAGCGGGGCACGGAGAAGGTCATGCCGGTGTGCCTCGTCCCGCGCGTCATGGAGGCGCTCGAGTGGGCGCGCCTCGAGCGCGGCCTCACGCAGCGGCTCACGGCGCTCGAGCTGTTCCTCGACGATGTGTACGGCGAGCAGCACACGATGCGCGAGGGCATCGTCCCCGGCGAGATGGTCGACAAGTCCAAGAGCTTCGAGCCGCGCCTGCGCGGCATCAAGCCGGCCGGCGGCGTGCGCATCCACATCGCGGGCGTCGATCTCATCCGCGATCCCACGGGCACGCTGCGCGTCCTCGAGGACAACCTGCGCACGCCGTCGGGTGTCTCGTACGTGCTCGAGAACCGGCAGGTCACCAAGCGCGTGTTCCAGCACTCGATGGAGTCCGTCGGGGTCCGCCGCGTCGACGACTACCCGTCGCAGCTCGCCGAGGCGCTCCGCTCCGTGTCGCCCGAGGGCGTCGATCCCGAGGAGGCGACGGTCGTCGTCCTGACGCCGGGGCCTTACAACTCCGCCTACTACGAGCACAGCTACCTCGCGCGCTCGATGGGCCTCGAGCTCGTCGAGGCGAGCGATCTCTTCGTCGAGAACGACGACGTGTTCGTGCGCACGACGCTGGGCCCGCGTCGCGTGCACGTCATCTACCGCCGCACCGACGACGCCTACATCGATCCGGAATTCTTCCGGCCGGACAGTCTCCTCGGCGTGCCGGGCCTCATCCGCTCGTGGTCCAAGGGCCGCGTCGCGCTCGCGAACGCGCCCGGCAACGGCGTCGCCGACGACAAGGCGATCTATCCGTTCGTGCCCGACCTCATCAAGTTTTTCCTCAAGGAAGAGCCCATCCTCGAACAGGTGCCGACCTTCGTGTGCGCGAGGCGCGACGATCGCGAGTACGTCGTCGAGCACCTGGCCGAGCTCGTCGTCAAAGCCGTCGACGAGGCGGGTGGCTACGGCATGCTCATGGGCCCGCAGGCGTCGGCCGCCGAGCGCGAGAAGTTCCGTGGCCTCGTGCTCGCCGAGCCGCGCAAGTACATCGCCCAGCACCGCGTCGAGCTGTCGACCTGCCCGACGTGGGTGCCGGAGAACAAGCGCCTCGAACCCCGCCGCGTCGACCTGCGGCCCTTCGTGCTCGCGTCGCGCTCGGGGACTTCCGTGCCGTCGCGCTGGGTCCTGCCGGGTGGGCTCACGCGCGTCGCGCTGCGGGCCGGCTCGTACGTCGTGAACTCGAGCCAGGGCGGCGGGTCCAAGGACACGTGGGTCCAGGTCGGGAGCGCGTCGTGATCTCTCGCGTCGCCGATCACTGCTTCTGGATCGGGCGTTACCTCGATCGCGCGGAGAGCACGGCGCGACTCCTTCAGGTCACGCGCTCGCTCGCCTTCGACGCCGAGATGCCGACGGCGGCGTGCTGGCGCCCCGTCGTCACCGTGTCGGGCCAGTACGAAGACTTCGCCGAGCGCTTCGGCGACAAGGCGGCGGGCGCGGGCGACGTCGTCCAGCGCTACATGACGTGGGCCACCGAGAACCCCGTCTCGATCCGCAACTCGGTCTGGGGCGCGCGCGAGAGCGCCCGATCCATTCGCGAGGTGCTGTCTCTCGATATATGGCAGACGACGAACGAGCTGTACCTGTGGTTCGTGAGCGAAGAGGCGCAGAAGCTCTACGTCAACGATCGCGACGAGATCTATCGTCAGGTGCGCCGCTCGACGCAGCTCAACCTCGGCCTCGTGCGCAGCACGATGCTGCACGATACGCCCATGGACATCCTGTGGTTGGGCGTCCTGCTCGAGCGCATCGGGCAGACGGCGCGCATCCTCGACATGCACCACTACTTGCTCGACGAAGACGTCAGAGAAGACGTTGGAGTCGGTTCGGGCAAGCACCAGATCGTTCAGACGGCGTTGTGGCTGTCGCTGCTGCGCACGTGCTCGGGCTACGAGGCCTTCATGCGCGTCCACAAGGGGCGCGTCGCGGGCACGGAGGCCGTGTCCTTCTTGCTGTTCGAAGAGCGCTTCCCGCGCTCGCTGCTCTACTGCGTTCGCTCGGCGCTCGGGCTCATGCGCCGCATCTGGCCCGCGCCGGCCGACGGCGTCGGGCGCGAGGCCGTCGCGCGTCTCACGGCGCTCGAGGCGTGGCTCACCGATCGCAAAGACGACGTCCAGCCGTCGTCGATCCACGACCTGCTCACGCACGTCGTCGCCGAAGTGGCGCAGACGTGCGTCGAGGCGCGCCATGGCATGTCGGGCGTCGCCACCCCGCCGCCGCCGCCGCCCGACGCCGTCGCCGACGCGGACGCGGCTGGAGACAACGCGGCTGGAGACAACGCGGCTGGAGACAAAAAAGACGCGAGCACCCAGGCGCAGTCCGCGGACGTGCCCGCGGTGACCCAACAGTAAGGCGCGCTCGGTCGCTATCTTTAACCCGTGCGAAACCCGCCGGAAACGGCCTCGGCCCCAGAATCAGGGGTGATGTTGAACGCCTCCGAGCGCAACCGCTCCGTGCTCGTGCACGAGCGCGGCGACCGCAGCCTAGACGGAATCTTTCGTCTCATCGAGGCGGCCGGTCAGCCGCGACCCCTCGCCGACGTGCTCGCGCAGATGTGCGCCGACGTCGCCGCGATCGCCGCGGCCGACGTCGTCAGCATCTACGTGCGCGACGGCGATCCGGGGTCGACGGCGACGGCCCTCGCCGATACCTTCGCGCCAGGCGGCCAGGCCTTCACGATGCGGGGCAATGTCGGCTTCCCGCCTGAATCGGTGGGCCGCGTTCATCTGCGCCAAGGAGAGGGCATCACGGGCTTCGTCGCCGAGAAGCTCTTGCCCGTCTCGGTCGCCGTCGCCGATCGCGACGAGCACTTCAAGTACATCCCGGGCCTCGGTGAAGAGCGCTTCCCCGTGTTGCTCGCCGTGCCCGTCGTGCGCGCGGGCGCCGCGGCCGCCGTGCTCGTGCTTCAGCGCGGGCCCGATCGTGGGTTCGGCCGCGAAGAGGTCGTCCTCGCGACGGCGCTCGCCGCCGTCATCAACCACGCCCTCGAGCGCGCCGAGGAACGAGAGAGAGAACGCGAGCGAGCGCAAGCGCCCCTCGGACGCGCGAGCGTGCGCCTGCTGGGCGCGGCCCTCGTGCGCGGCGCCGCCATGGGGCGATCGGCGGTCGTCCCGACGCTCGCGGCGCTCGCGCGGGGCACGGCCCCGACGGCCCCGGGCGGCATCACCGTCGACGCCGCGATCGAACGGCTCGAGGGCGACGTCCGCAAGCTCGCCGCGCTCGCGACCGGCGCGGCGGCGCGCGAGCTCGCGAGCCTCGCGCTCATCCTCGAGGACCGCCGCTTCCGCGAGCGCCTCGCCGTCGCCGCCGCGGGCGCATCGCCGCTCAAGAGCATGTCCGAGCTCGCGCGCGAGTACGCGCGCGTCGCCTTCACGGCCGCGAACGGCGATCCGGCCACCGAGGATCTGATGGCCGAGCGCGCCGCCGAGATCGAGGACCTGTGCGTCATCGTCCACGCCGCGCTCACGGGCCAGACACTCCTGCGCCCCGGCGACATCGTCATCAGCGAGCGGCTGCGCGGGTTCCTCGCGGCGCACGCGCTCGCGAGAGGCGTGTCGGCGCTCGTCGCCGAAGGCCCGCTCGCCGAGACGAGCGCGGCGGCCGCTCTCTCTCGGGCGGCCGCCGTGCCGCTCGTCGCCGGCGTCGCTGGCCTCTTCGCGTGGGTGCACCCAGGCGATTTGCTCGTCGTCGACGCCGACGCGGGCAGCGTCCGCGTGAACCCCGAAGCGGCTCAGGTCGCGCGCTTTCGCAATCATCGGACCTAGCCCCCTGGGCGCCGGGCGCCGTCGGGAAGCCCGTCCGCGCGTCGCGGCCTGCTCCTTCGCGGGGGACGAAAGGGCGCTGGCCTCGTAACCTCCCGAGATGGACTCTCGTAGTTTCAGCATGAAAACGCTGCTGTGGATCCCCGCTCTCCTGACCCTCGGGCTCGGCGCGTGGGCCGCCGCAGGGGGCCCGAACAAGGCGGCGCCGGGCGCGCCCCTGCGCGAGCACCCGCCGGGCTTCCCCAAGTACTCCAGCGCCGGCTATGACATCACGCCGCTGTCGAAGGCGCGCATCGCCGAGATCGCCAAGACCCTGACGCCCGAACAGGAGCGCGTCACGTTGCACGCCGACACCGAGCGCCCGTTTTGCACGGCGATGCACAAGAACCACGGCGCGGGCACGTACGTTTCTGTCGTGGGTGGTTTGCCGCTCTTTCGGTCGACGCAGAAGTTCGACTCGGGCACGGGCTGGCCTTCGTTCTTCGAGCCCATCGCGCCCGAGCACATCATCGAGCACACCGACGTCACGCTGGGCATGGCGCGGACCGAGATCGTCGATGCGCGCTCGGGCGCCCACCTCGGCCACGTCTTCGACGACGGTCCGCCGCCGACCGGCAAGCGCTACTGCGTGAACTCGGCATCGTTGAAGTTCATCCCCGAGGGGACGCCGCTGCCGCCAGAGTCACGTCCTGTCCCGTTCGAGGTCGCCTACTTCGCGGGCGGCTGCTTCTGGGGTGTCGAGGACGTCTTCGAGCAGATTCCTGGCGTCATCGACGCCGAGTCGGGCTACCAGGGCGGCAAGACGGTGAACCCGACCTATGAAGAGGTCTCGTCGCACACGACGGGCCACGCCGAGACCGTGAAGGTCACCTTCGATCCTGCGCGCGTCGCCTACCGCGACCTGCTCAAGATCTTCTTCGACAACCACGACCCGACGACGCCGAACCGTCAGGGCCCCGACGTCGGCTCGAACTACCGCTCCGCGATCTTCGCGAGCTCGCCCGCGCAGCAGAAAGAAGCGACGACGTACATCGCGGCGCTTTCGAAGGAGCCGCGCTTCAAGGACGACAAGATCGTGACGACCGTGCAGCCGGCGCCGACCTTCTATCGGGCCGAGGACTATCACCAGAACTGGCACGCCGTGCATGGAGGTTCATGCCAGGTCAAACGGCGCTGACCTGCGGGTATAGTGGGCCCCGTCCGGACCTTCGTCCGACCTTCCCCGACGAGGCCCCTTGCCCACCGACGTCGACATCCTCGCCGAAGTTCCGCTCTTCCATCGCCTCGCTCCGAAAGACCGCGAGGCGCTCGGCGCGCGCATCGACGTCGAGCGGTTCGAGGCCGGCGCCGAGATGTTCAGCCACGGTGATCCCGGCGGCTCGATGTTCGTCATCCGCAGCGGCATCGTCGAGCTGTACTTCAAGAACGACACGGGCGACCACATCTCGCTCGAGATCGTAGGCCCCGGACAGTTCTTCGGAGAAATCTCGCTCCTCGACGGCGGCGCACGCACGACGTCGGCGTTGGTGAAGCAGGATCTCGAGGCGCTCGTCATCGACCGCGGCGATCTCGAGGCGCTCGTCGCGGCGAGCCCCGACGCGGCGATGAGCCTGCTCGCCGCCGCGGGCGAGCGTCAGCGCACGACGGTCGGTCTCCTGCGCCACACGGCCTCGCGCAACCCCAACATCGAGACCGAAGACAAGCGCACGGCCGTCATGCGCGGCGCCGACTGGATCTCGGAGTTCAGCGGGAGCCTGCCGTTCCTCTTCATCCACGTCGTCGTCTTCGCGATCTGGATCGGCCTCAACCTCGGCCCGCTCGCGCACACGAGCTACGGCGGTTGGGACGAATATCCCTTCGGCCTGCTCACGATGTCCGTCTCGCTCGAGGCCATCATTTTGTCGGTGTTCGTGCTGCTCAGCCAAAACCGTCAGGTCGCGCGCGATCGCGTGCGCAACGACATCGAGTACGAGGTCAACGTGAAGGCCGAGCTGCAGATCGCCCACATGCACGAGAAGGTCGACAAGATGTACGCCGCAATCTTGGCGCGGCTCGACCGCGATCAGGCCGAGCGCAGCGCGGCAGCGCGCAAGTAGCCGCCGGTGCGTCTCTCGCCGCCGGGCCGCGTCCGCGTCGAGCCATTTTTCGGGCTTGTGTCGTCGAGGTAACGATTCGGGGCGTCGCGTGCCCTTTGTCTCCCGATCGCGCAGTCGTATTCACCTGTACCCATTCACCTGTAACCAAAGCCCGCGCGCGACCCACTCATGAGAAGCGAAACGCGCGCGTCGAACCCTTGCGCGCTGTTGGGAGCGGCCTTACGATGCGCGCGCTCGCGGGAGCAACCTCATGCATGAAGACACCACCACCCACGAACTGTCTCGGGCTAATGTCGGTCAAGGAATCGCCGTCGCCTCCGATGTGAAACCTTCGGTGATCGAGAACATTCAAAAGATGCCCGTCATCGTCGCGTCGACGTCGGCGCGCCCTCACGAGCGGCGTCGCACGATCGTCGCGCTCGTCTCGGCGTCCATCATCTCGCTCGTCGTGTGGGGCCTCATCTTGGCCCTGAACCTTCAGTAGGCGACGCTCTTCCAAGAGCCGCCGCTCCCTTGAGCCGAGGCGTCGAGGGCAGTGGGCGAGGCCTCCGCCGTCTTGCGTCAGCCGCTCCGGGGCGGGGTGGTGGCGTCAAATTTCGTTTGCCGCTAGGCTGACCGGGTTCCGTGGATCTCAACGGCAAAGGCCCTGTGATCGACCGGTCAGCGGCGTGGGCACGCCAACCCTCGGGTGAGCACCGGACGACTGAGCGCCAACGGGTGCGCCGCCGCGCGCGCCCGAAGAGCGAGATGCGGACGAGGATCCGTCGCCGTGTCGTGTTCGCGTGCGTCGGAGCCCTGGTGTTCATGGGGCTCGGCATCTACTTTGCGCTAGGCCGTGGTGAGGGCGCCTCGGGCGTTCGCCTCACGGAGGCGCCGGTGGCGCGCACGCTCGCATAGCGGCCGTCCGTTCGGTCACCTCGCCTCTCCCGGCGGGCACCGAGAGCTCTCGCTCGGTCAGCGGCCCGACGGCGGTCGCGGTCGTCCGCTGAGCGTCTTGGCGTTTCGGGCGGCGTGCGCGCGCAGGAGCGGTTTGCCGGCGATGGCCTCGTGTCCGAGCACGTCTCGCAGCCGCTGCACCATGCCCATGAACGTCAGCTGCAGCGCGTGATCCGAGACGACGGGCGCGAACAGGCGCGCGCCGGCCATCGTTCCGTGGCCGCCCGCCGCGCCGTCCTTTCCGACGATCTGCCGCATGACCGAGCCCGCGCGCGCGTCGGTCGCCTCCGTGCGCAGCGACAGATACGCGGCGCCGTCGTATTGCCCGAGGCACAGCACATAGCGCGCGTCTTCGTACGAGAGCAGCAGGTCGGCGATCTCGGCCACGAGATCGGGGTAGCCGAGCGGTCCGAGGTTGACGGCGACGAGATCGCCGAAGACCTGCGCCGAGCGGAGCGCTCGATCGAGCGCCGCGAAGTGCTCGCTCGGCACCTTCGGGTGGGTCATTCGGTAGATCATCGCGTGATCCACGCGCGGAACGAGCTCGAGGTACACCCGCCGCTCGGCCTCGGTCGACTCGCGCCCGAGATCGCGTGTCTCGGTTCGCAGCGCGAAGAAGACGGCCGTCGCGAGCGCGGCGTCGATGGGGATCTGGCGCTCGCGCAGGTAGCCGAACACGATCGTCGACGTCGCGCCGAGCTCGGGGCGAATGTCGCACCACGGGGCGCGTGCGCTGCCGGGACGTGGTGGGTGGTGGTCGATGACGATGTCGATGCGATGCTCGAGCGGCAGCGAGTTGTTGCCCGTCTCGGGCTGGCTGTCGACGAGCGCGATGACGTCGAACAGTGTCGCGGCGACGCGCTCGGCAGGCACGAGAGGGAGCTTGAGGGTCTCGACCATGGCCCTGTTTTGGGCGCGCCCGACGATCCCGCCGTGGGTGATCGTCACCTTCACGCTGAGCTCGTGCTCGAGCAGCCGCTGCAGGCCCATCGCGGCCGCCAATGAATCCGGATCGGGGTTGTCGTGCGTGTAGATGAGCGCCGTCTTGCACCCCTTGAGGCCCGCGAGCGCGCGCTCGAGATCGAAGGACCGGGACTGCAGAGGTTCGTCCATGGCTAAGGCGAGGGCAGGGGCGAGACGCGCAGATTGTCGATCGTCACGTCGCTCTCCCAGTCGTTGAGCCCGAGGGACTCGTGTCCCGTGCCGCCGAGCGGTTCTGGATCGGTCCATGCGAGGAAGGGCTGCCCATCGATCTTCCAGTCGATCGTGCCCCCTCGGCGCGTGACCGTCCAGTGGTAGGTCTTCCCGGCCTCCACCTTCATGTCGCTCCGTTGCGTCTTGCGCCCCTGGTCGTGCTCTTCGAGGCGACAGATCACTGACAGGCTGTTGTGCCAGCCGCCGAAGATGAGGACGTAGCCGGTCGAGGTGTAGGCGCCCTTTTCGTGGGCGAACGATGCGCCGTCGCCGTAGAGCTCGATCTTGATGTCGCCGGCGGCGCTCCTCGACATGACGTCGAGCTCGATGACGCCTTCGCGCGGAAGCTTCTGCCGCAGCCAGGCTGGATGGTTGTAGCCGTTCGAGATGTTCAGCTTTCCGTCGACGATGCGGTATTGCGGGCTCGTCGCGTTCCAGGTCGAACCGAGCTCGGCGCGCTGGAAGTCGTCGGAGAACGGCGTCGTGATCGCGGGATCCTTGGCGCGACAGCCGACGAGCTCGACCCCGAGGGCGAGGGCGACGGTCAAGGCGAACGGCCGAGCGGTGAGCACGGCTGCAAAATACAGGCGGTCGTCGGACGCGGCAAGTTGACCGGGGCGACGCCCGAAGCGTGTAGGCCGTCGCCCACATCGGGGCGTGCGGTTCAACGGGGTGGCGCGAAGTGCCGATGGGATACGAGGGAGTCGTCGCGGTTCGGGCGCTCTGTCGCCTTCATTCCAAACTCCGCATGGCGCCGTCACCCGAAAGCCCGACCTCCGCATCCGTGTCCGAGGGAATCCTCGAACGCGGACGCACGATCGATCGGTTCGTCGTCCTCGGCCTCGTGGGGCGCGGTGGGATGGGGGAGGTCTACGCGGCGTACGATCCCGAGCTGGATCGCAAGGTCGCCATCAAGCTGCTGCGCGCGCGGGGGGACTCCGAAGAGGGCAAGGCGCGGTTGCTGCGCGAGGCGCAGGCGACGGCGAAGCTACAGCACCCGAACGTCGTCGTCGTCTACGACGTCGGCACGTTTGGGCAGAGCGTCTTCATCGCCATGGAGTTCATCGAGGGCGCCACGGCGGGGAGCTGGCTGCAGGCGGCTCCCCGCGCGCGGCGCGAGATCATGGACGTCTACCTCGCGGCGGGGCGCGGCCTCGCGGCGGCGCACGCCGCCGGGCTCGTGCACCGCGACTTCAAGCCCGACAACGTCATGGTGACGAACGACGGCCAGGTGCGCGTCATGGACTTCGGCCTCGCGCGCCACGTGAGCGAGGTGGACGCCGAAGCGCGGGTGGCCGCCGAGGCGCGCGCGGCCGCGGCCGCCGACGCGCGCGTGGCGGAGGCGACGGCCGCCGACGCGCCCGCGGCGGAGGCGACGGCCGCCGAATCGTCGACGGGCAAGTACCTCTCCGTGAAGCTCACGCAGACGGGGGCGATGCTCGGGACGCCGGCGTACATGGCGCCCGAACAGTTCGCCTCGACGCCGACGGACGCGCGGACGGACCAGTTCAGCTTCTGCGTCGCGCTCTACGAGTCGCTGTACGGCCAGCGTCCGTTCGAGGGCGACACGTTCCTCTCGCTCATGACCAGCGTGACGACGGGCGCCGTGCGCCCGCCACCGCCCAAGGCGCGCGTGCCGGCCTGGCTGCGCAAGGTCTTGTTGCGGGGACTCGCGACGGATCCGGCGGCGCGCTTCCCGTCGATGACGGCGTTGCTCGCGGCGCTGCTCACGGACCCGACGGTGCGCACGCGTCGGGTGCTCGTCGCGACGCTGGCGGTGGTGGCAGTCGCGGGCGTCGTCGCAGTCGGCCGCCGGCCTGCGGAAAAGTCGGCACCGTTGTGTGGCGGTGGTGCAGAGCGCCTCGCGGGCGCGTGGAGCAAGGCCGGCGCGCAGTCGCCGCGCCGCACGGCGATCCAGCGGGCGTTTCAGGCCACGGGAGAGGCCTTCGCGGGGCAGGCCTTCACGACGGTCGCGAAGTACCTCGACGAGTACACCGAGGCCTGGCTCGGCACGTACCGCGACGCCTGCGAGGCGACCCACGTGCGCGGCGAGCAATCGAGCGACGTGCTCGATCTGCGGATGGGCTGCCTGCTCGAGCGGCTCGTCGAGCTGCGCGCTCTCACGGACGAGCTTGCGACGGCGAACGACAAAGTCGTCGAGAACGCGGTTTCGGGCGTGAGCTCGCTCGGCCCCGTCGCGCAGTGCTCGGACGTTCGCCTGTTGCGCGCCGTCGTGCGGCCGCCCTCCGACGAGGCGACGCGCAAGCGCGTCGCGGCCCTGCAGGCGCGCAAGGCGAAGATGCTCGCGTCGACGCTGTCGGCGCGGTGCGAGACGACGCGAGTCATCGAAAAAGAAATCACCGCGGGCGCGCGCGAGGTGAAGTACGCACCGCTCCTCGCCGAGATCCTCCTCGCGAGCGGCAAGGTCGAGGACACCTGCGGCGGGCGGGCAGAGACCCTGATCCGCCTGTATCGCGAGGCGTTCTTCGTCGCGCTCACGGCGGGGCACGATCAGGTCGCGGCCGAGAGCGCCGCGTTCCTCGCTTCGACGCTGGCCGATCGCAATCGCCAGATCGAGGCGGCGCGCGACTGGCACTCGACGGGCGCGGCGATCGTCGCGCGCATGGGCGGGGCGCCGTTCATCGAGATCGCGCTCGATCAGGCCGAGGGCATCATCTCGCAGTACGAGCACAACGAGGCCGGCGCGTTCGCGGCCCTCGAGCGGGCGCGTCTGGGGCACGTAAAGCTCCGCGGCGCGGGCCACCCGTACGTCGGCATCATCCTCAACCTCGAGGGGCTGGCTCTCCACTACGCTGGTAAAGACGAGCAGGCTGTCGACGTCCTGCGTGGCGCCGAGGAGATCTTCTGGAACGTCGTCGGCGCCGATCACCCGTGGGTCGCGATGGTCGTCGCGAACGAGGGCGAGGCGCTGAGCGCGCTGCATCGGTACGTGCAGGCGGGCTCCGCCTTCGAGATCGCGACGGCGATCTGGACGAAGCAGAACGCCGAGCCGGCGCGTCTGGCCTACGCGCAGACGGGCCGGGGCATCGCGTTTCTCGGCGAGGGGCGGCCGCTCGACGCGGTCGCGCCGCTCGAGCTCGCGCTCGCGGCGCGGGAAGACAAGACGACGCCGCCCGAGCTCGTCGGCGAGACGCGGTTCGCGCTCGCGCGCGCGCTGTGGGCCAAGCCGCGCGAGCGCTCGCGCGCGCTGTCGTTCGCGAAAGCCGCGCGCGTCGACTACTGGCGCGCCGCCGACGGGGCGCCCAAGGTCGCCGCTATCGACGCGTGGCTGCGCGCGCCGACGGCGAAGCTATGAGGCGCCGGCCGCGAGCTCGTACAGCAGGCCCCAGCGGATCCCGCGGTCGCTGACGCGGATCGCGCCCGTGCCCGCGGCGCGTGCGATGCGGTGCAGGAGGATCGCGCCCGCGAGGATGACGTCGGCGCGGCGCGGATCGAGGCCGACGATGCGCTCGCGCTCTGGCTGGGCCGACGTGCGCAGGCGGGCGATCTCGGCATCGAGCGCCGCCAGCGGGAGGTCGTAGCCGTGCACGCGTGCGGGATCGTACGTCGCGAGGCCGAGGGCCATGGCGGCGAGCGACGTCACCGTACCGGCGATCCCGATCAGGAGGGCGTTCGGGGGCCAAGGCACGCCGGCGAGCGCGCCGTCGATCTCGCGCACGAGCGCGTCGACCTCGCTCGGATCGGCTGGATCGTGGCGGACGTGCTTCTCCGTGAGGCGCACCGAGCCGAGCGGCAGGCTCGTGCGGAAGCGGACTGCGCCGCGCTCGGCGACGACGATCTCCGTCGAGCCGCCGCCGATGTCGACGCCGCCGAGCGTGCGCGCGCGCGCTTCGTCGGGGAACGACTCCGCGGCGGCGCGGAAGGTCAGCGCCGCTTCGCGCTCCCCGGCGATGACCTCGATCGGCGCGCCCAGGATCCGCGCCGCGGGCTCCAAGAAGTCCGCCGCGTTGGGCGCGCGCCGCAATCCTTCGGTGCCGATCGCCGCGATGTGCGCGCCGTGCTTCGCCGCGAGCGCCGCGTAGCCGCGGAGCGCCTCGAGCGTCCGCGCGATGCCGGCCGCGCCCAAGGCCCCGCCCGCGCCGATGCCGCGCCCGAGGCGCGTGATCTCCGCGCGCTCGTCGAGCACCGTGAGCGCGCCCGCGTCGTCGACGCGCGCGACGAGCAGCAGCGTCGTGTTCGTGCCGACGTCGATCGTCGCGAACGTCTTCGCCACCCGGGCTCTCAGCGTCGCGGGGCCGGGCCCCAGCTCGGCGACGAGCCGCTGCCGCGCCAGATCTGGACCTCGTGGTGCGTCTCGGGGTTCTGCACCCAGATCCCGCCGCGGCTCGACACGTAGGCGACGAGCCGCCCGTCGGGCGACCACGTCGGGTCGAGGTTCGAGCCCTTGCCCTGCGTGAGGCGATCGACCCGTCCCGACTTCATGTCGAGGAGGAAAATGTCGAACACGCCGCGCTCGTCGCGCCCCGTGAACGCGAGCTGCGGCTTGTCGGCGCGCGGGCTCCAGCGCGGCGTCTGGTTGTACTTGCCCTGGAAGGTGACGCGCTTCGCGCCGCCGCCGGTGGAAGTCATGACGTAGACCTGCGGCGAGCCTCCCCTGTTCGACACGAACGCGATCTGCGACCCGTCGGGCGAGTACGCCGGCGAGCTGTCGATCGCCGCGCTCGACGTCAGGCGGGTCGCGCCGCTGCCATCGGCGCCGATCTTGTAGATCTCGGCGTTGCCCTCGTACGACATCGTGAGGGCGAGGCTGCCGCCGCCCGGCGCCCAGGCCGCGCCCGTGTTGAGGCCCGGCTGTTTCGACACGCGCCGGGCGCGCCCGCCGCCCGCCGAGACGACGTAGAGATCCGGGTTGTTGCGGAGGTACGACGTGAACGCGATCTCGCCGCCGGTCGGCGAAAATGCCGGCAGCAGGCAATCCGAGCCCATCTTCGTGACGACGGCCGTGCGACCGCCGTCGGCGTCGATGACGGCGATCTCGTGCGGGGCCTTGCCCGTCATCGCGAGCGCGATGCGCGAGCCGAAGATGCCCGGCTGGCCCGTGAACACCTTGACGATGTCGTTCGCGAACTGGTGAACGGCGTCCCGTACGTCACCGGCGCTGTAGACCTTCGACAGCTGGGCCGTGTCGCCGCGGGCCGTGACGTAGACGCGCCCTTCGACTTGCCCCCCGGCCACGCGCATCTTGACGACGGCCTGCGCGCCGACCTGCGTCCACAGCGCCGACGAGAAGCCGAGCCCTTCGCCCTGCAGCTGCGACGGGAACGACACGGGGTCGAGCAGCTGGAACAGCCCCGTGATGTTCATGTCCTTCGTGAGCGTCTCGCCCGCGCCGCCGGCGTCGCCCTCGACCCGCGGCAGCCCGAGCTTCATGAGCTCGACGCCCGCGCCCGAGAGGCGAATCATCGGCAGGTCCTCCTCCGCCGTTTGCGCGCGCGCAGTGGGTCCCTGGAAGAGCAGCGAAGCGGCGGCACCGACGGTCACCGCGGCCACGAAAAATGCTTTGGTGAACCGTCGCTCGCCTATTTTTCGCACGCGACCCCTATACCATGGTTGCGATACTTGGGCGGCGGCGCCGACACCTTGCGCGTCTGCTGCGCGGCGCTCACGCACGCGTCGTCGGCGAAGCTGTTGCCCGACGACTTCATGAGCTTGATCTCGCTGAGCGTGCCGTCCTCGCCGATGCGGAAGCGCACCTCGGGCGGCGTCGCGACGTCGCCGGGCGCGATGCCCGCGGGCAGCGCGTAGTTCTGCAGGAGCAACCCTTTGACCTCGGCGAGGTACTGGTCGCCTTGCTCGGTGTTCGACGTGCCGAGCTTCGAGCCCGTGAGCGAGCCCTCGTCCGGCTCTTCGGGGACGGCGAGCGCTTCCAGCTTTCGCGCGCGGTCGAGCGCGCGCTTGAGGTCCTTCGAGATCGTCGGGTCGTCGGGCCGCGGCGCCTCTTTGGGCGCGGCCTTCGCGTTGGGATCCTCGGCGACCTTCAGGGCGTCGACGGGCGCCGTCGAGCGCTGCGGCTGCGTGAGGCGCGGCAGCCAAAATTTGTCGCGCGGCTTGCCCAGCTTGACCATCTCGGCGACGACGAAGTCCCGGTTGACGATGAGCGGCGTGTCCTCGTGGCTGTTCGCAGCCGCGACCGCCGCGAAGAGTCCACCGTGCAGCGCGATCGTGATGAGGACGCCCGCAACGCTTCGTCCCGATCCGCGCCGTATCTCGTTTCGCGCCACGACTGTCGTCTCTCGAGACCGCGCTACTCGAGCGGGTCCGTGACCATGCCGAGCTTGTCGACGCCCGCCTGCTTGACGGCCGCCATGATCTTCACCACGTCGCCGTAAAGGAGATCCCGGTCGGCGTGCAAGTAGAGCTCATGATCCGCGTTGAGCTTCGCGTTGTTCTTCAGTGTCTTTTCCACGTCGTCCCAGTTGATCTGGAGCTTGCCGAGGAACACACGCTTGTCCTTCGTGACGGTGAGGATGAGCTTGCCTTCATCGTCGGGGATCGTCTGGGCCTTCGCTTGCGGCAAGTTCACGTCGACGCCCGTTTGCAACATCGGCGCCGTCACCATGAAGATGATGAGCAGCACGAGCATGACGTCGACGAGCGGGGTGACGTTGATCTCCGTCAACATCGTTCCGCCGCCGCCGCCGCTCGACATCGACATGGCTAGAAGAACCTCCGCCGCACGATGTTCAGGAAGTCGCTCGAGAACGTCTCCATCTCGGCCGAGAGCACGCGGATGCGCCGCGACAGGTAGTTGTAAGCCATGACGGCCGGGATCGCCGCCATGAGGCCGATCGCCGTCGTCACGAGCGCCTCCGCGATGCCGGGCGCGACCGTCGCGAGGTTCGCCGCGCCCTTGGCGCCGATGCTGCGGAACGAGTTCATGATGCCCCACACCGTGCCGAACAAGCCGATGAACGGGCCCGCGCTC
>JBBQJG010000120.1:0-15717 GCA_038325725.1 Polyangia bacterium
GATGAGCGCCGCGGCCCGCGCCGCAGCGCGCACGGCGAAGTCGACGGCGCGCGTGACGTCGGCATCCGCGGCCTCGAGCGCGTGGTGCGCGAGCTCGGGCAGCGGCAGCGCCGCGTCCGACGTGGCGGCTCTTTCGAGCGCCGCGCCGACGGCGGCGTGCAGCGCCCGGCGCGGGTCGACGCCCAGCTCGCGATACAGCACCTCGCGCACGAGCGCGTGCGAGAAGCGCGGCCGCCCCGCCCGCTCGGCGAAGACGCCCGCGCGCGTCGCCTCGGCGATGCGGGCCGCGACCCAGGCCGGCTCGCGCCCCGCGGCGGCGGCCAGCAGCGGCGGGTTGATCTCGTCGCCCGCGACGGCCGCGACGTCGAGCAGCGCGCGCGTCTCGTCGGCGACGCGCGCGAGCCGCTGCCGGATCACTTCGCGCACGCCCACGGGCACGACGCCCGCCGCGATCGACGCGGGGCCCTCCTCGTCGAGGAGGCGCAGCATCTCGACGAGGAACAGCGGGTTGCCCTGCGTGCTCGCGAAGATCTGCGTCTCGACGTCCGCGCCGAGCGCCGCCGCGCGCCCGCGCAAAAGGTCGCCCGCCGCCGCGCGATCGAGCCGCGCGAGCGTCAGCGACGTGCCCTCGCGTGCGAGGCGCGACACGAGCTCGCTCGCCTCGGGATCGAGGCGCGCCTCGACGTCGCGGCAGGTCGCGAGCAGCAGCACGCGGAGCGACCGCAGCTCGCGCGCGAGCGCGTAGAGCAACAGCAGCGACGAAGAATCGGCCGAGTGCAGATCGTCGAACACGAGCACGAGGCCCGCGGGCGCGGCGGCGCGGCGCACGAGGGCGACGACGGCGCGCCACAGCCGAAAGCGCGCCTCGTCGGGCGGCGGGGGCGCGACCCCGCGCGCGGGCGGCAGCCGGGAACGCAGCTCGGGGACGAGCTCGGCGACGAGCGGCGCGCCTTCGTCGTCGAGCGCGGCGCGGAGCGTGGCGTCGTCGAGCTGACGCGCCACGCCCGCGAGCACGTCGAGCCACGGCCAATACGCCGGCGCCCCGCCCGCCTCCCACGCGCGCCCCCACAGCACGGGCAGGCCGCGCGTGGCCGCTGCCGCCGTCGCGGCGTCGCACAGGCTCGTCTTTCCAATGCCGGGCTCGCCCATGAGCAGAAAGAACCGCCCGCGCCCCGCGACGGCGTCGTCGAGGCCGCGCGCGAGCTGCTCGAGCTCGCGTCCTCTCCCTACGAATATCGCTTCCGAGGCGGCCTCGGGCGCTCGCGTCACCACTTAGGGTCAACCTATCAAAAAAAACCGGGAGGGCGGCAGGACGACGGAAGGACCCGGAAACGCCGCGATCGGCGTATGGTATTGCACCGCCATGTCGAGCCCCGCAAACGCCCCGCGCATCCTCCTCGTCGACGACGAACCGGGCCTCGCCCGCGGCCTGTCCAAGCTCTTGGAGATGGCCGGCAACGTCGTCACCATCGCCCTCGAGGGCAAGGAGGCCATCGCCCAGCTCGAAAAGTCTCCGTTCGACGTCGTCGTCAGCGACATCCGCATGCCGGGGATGGACGGCCTCGCCCTGCTGCGCGCGATCCGCGAGCGAGATCTCGATCTGCCCGTCATCTTCCTGACGGGAAGCCCGACGCTCGAGAGCGCCGTCGAGGCCATGGAGCACGGCGCGTTTCGCTACCTCACGAAGCCCATCGACGGCAAGGAACTCGCCGACGTCGTCGCGCGGGCGGTCGGCGTCCGCAAGCTGGCCCTCGTGCGGCGCGAGGCGGTCGGCGAAGGCGACGGAAAGGCGGTCGGCGATCTGGCCGGCCTCGAGTCTCGCTTCGCCTCGGGCCTCGAAAAGATGTGGATGGCGATGCAGCCCATCTTGTCGTGGAAGACCCGCTCGGTCTTCGCCTACGAAGCGCTGCTACGCACCGAAGAGCCCACGCTGCGCAGCCCCGTCGATTTCGTCGACGCCGCCGAGCGCCTGGGACGCACGTCGGAGCTCGGGCGGCTCGTTCGCGCGAAGGTCGCCGACCAGATGATCTCGCTGCCGTCGAACGTCAGCATCTTCATCAACCTGCACCCGTCCGATCTCGTCGATGAAGAGCTGTGCTCGCGCGACGGCGCCCTCACGCCGTTCGCGCGCGGGGTCGTCCTCGAGGTCACCGAGCGCGCGACGCTCGAGAAGGTCCACGGGCTGAGCGCGAGCGTCGTTCGGCTGCGCGAGCTCGGCTACCGGATCGCGCTCGACGATCTCGGCGCCGGCTACGCCGGACTCTCGAGCTTCGCGCTGCTCGAACCGGAGATCGTCAAGATCGACATGTCGCTCATCCGCGACATCCACAAGTCGCCCACGAAGCAGAAGCTGTTCCGTTCCTTCGCGACGCTGTGCCGCGACCTGAACACCGAGCTCATCGCCGAGGGCGTCGAGATCGCGGAAGAGCGTGACTGCCTCGGTGACCTCGGCGGGGACCTGTACCAGGGCTATCTGTTCGCGCGCCCCGGGCGTGGCTTCCCGACGCCCGTCTACTAGCGATCGCGCCCGGAGCGCATTCGTTGACTTGAGGTCGTCCGAGGAGGACCGTGGAGGCATGGCTGCCTGGCGAACGCCGCCGGATCCCGCGTGGTTCGACGTCGCTCTCGAGACGTCGACGATCGGGATGGGGATCATCTCGAGCCTCGAGGGCAGTTACGTCCGCGCGAACCAGGCGCTCGCCGACCTACTCGGCATGACCGTCCCCGAGATCCTCGCCGCCGACCCGTACTCGGTGGCGCTGCGGATCACCCACCCCGACGACCTCGTCGCCGAACAGACCCTCTTCGCCGAGCTCGCCGTCGGCAACCGCGACTTCTATCGGATCGAAAAGCGCATCGTGCGCGCCGACGGGACGACGCGCTGGGCGCTCGTGACGCTCAGTGGGATCCACGACGAGCCGACCGACGCCGCGGCACCGGTGCGACCTCTCCGACACACCATCGTGCAGATGGTCGACATCACCGAGCAGAAGGCCCAGGCGGACACGCTGCGGCGACGCGAGGAGGACCTGCGCCACGCCCAGAAAATAGACGGCATCGGGCGCCTCGCGGCCGGCATCGCCCATGACTTCAACAACCTGCTCACGGTCATCATGGGTCACGCCGAGGTGCTGAGGAGCCTGTCGGACCGGGGCGTGCCGTCGGCGCCCGATCTGCACGAAGGCCTCGAGGCGATCCTCGCCGCCTGCGCCCGCGCGGCGAGCCTCACGGCGCAGGTGCTCGCCCACGGACGCCGCGAGACGGTCACGCTCCGCACGTTCGTGCTGTCGGAGGCCGTCGGAAAGTTGGAGCGGCTGCTGGCGCGTACGATCGGCTCCGACGTCCACGTCGCGCATTCGCTGATGGCCGAAGGCGCGATCCTCGCCGACCAAGGCCAGGTCGGTCAGGTCGTCATGAACCTCGTGCTCAACGCGCGAGACGCCGTCAGCGAAGGCGGACACATCGCGCTCACGACGCGCGACCTCGTCGTTCCGCCGGGCGCGCCGGCGGGCCCCCCGGGGCCCGGCGACTGGGTCGTCCTCGCGATCTCCGACGACGGCCACGGGATGAGCCTGGAGACACGGGCGCGCATCTTCGAACCCTTCTTCACGACGCGCATGAACCGTCCAGGCACGCAGGGGACTGGGCTCGGCCTCGCGACGGTGCAGCGGATCGTCGCCGAGGTCGGCGGCTTCATCGACGTCGAGAGCACGCCGGGCCGAGGCACGACCGTCACCGTGTTCTTTCCCCGCGCCGAGACCACGCCCCCGAAGGCCCCGGCGCCCGAGGAGGCGCGACGGCGAGAGCCGGCGCCCAACAGCCGGCGCGTGCTCGTCATCGAGGACGAGCCGTCGGTGCGCTCGCTCGTCGCGAACCTGCTCCTCGGCGCCCACTACCAAGTCGTCGTCGCGCGCGACGGCGAAGAAGGCCTCCACCTCGTCGAGACCGAGCCGAAGCCCTTCGACCTCATCGTCACCGATCTGATCATGCCCAACGTCGGCGGCATGACACTGGCCCAGCGGCTCCACGCGGGGGGCCGCGTGCTGCCGATGCTGTTCATCTCGGGCTACAGCCAGGAGACGCCGACCGACCTCGCGGCCTTCGGGCGCCTGCTCCCCAAGCCGTTCACCCCCGCGCAGCTGCTCGAAGCCGTGCGGGGGGCTCTAGAGACCGTCTAGTGGTCTAGTTGTCGATGAACGCCTTGAGGCGTTTCCCGCGCGACGGGTGCTGCAGCTTGCGCAGCGCCTTCGCCTCGATCTGCCGGATGCGCTCGCGCGTGACCTCGAAGTCCTGACCCACCTCTTCGAGCGTGTGGTCGGTCTTCTCGCCGATGCCGAAGCGCATGCGCAGCACCTTCTCCTCGCGCGGCGTCAGCGTCGCCAACACCTTGCGCGTCTGCTCGGCGAGGTTCATCGATATGACCGCGTCGGCCGGCGACAGGACGCTCTTGTCCTCGATGAAGTCGCCAAGGTGCGAATCGCCCTCGTCGCCCACGGGCGTGTCGAGCGACATCGGTTCCTTGGCGAGCTTGAGGACCTTGCGGACCTTGTCGAGAGGCAGCTCCATCTTGGCGCTGATCTCCTCGTGCGTCGGCTCGCGTCCCAGCTCTTGGACGAGGTAGCGACTCGTCCTGACGAGCTTGTTCATTGTCTCAATCATATGGACGGGGATGCGGATCGTGCGGGCCTGGTCGGCGATCGCGCGCGTGACCGCCTGGCGGATCCACCACGTCGCGTACGTCGAGAACTTGTACCCATGCTTGTAGTCGAACTTGTCGATGGCGCGCATGAGGCCGATGTTGCCTTCTTGGATAAGGTCCAGGAACTGCAACCCGCGGTTCGTGTACTTCTTTCCGATCGAGACGACGAGGCGCAGGTTGGCCTCGATGAGCTCGGCCTTGGCCTTCTCGGCCATGCGCTCGCCGTCCTGAATCTCGTGGACGGTCTCGCGCAGGACCTTCTCGGTCAGCTTCGCTTCGTCCTCGACCTTCTTCTTCCGCTGCGTCGCCGAGGCGATGACGCGTGACATCTCCTCGACCTCGCCGGGGCGCAGGCCGAGCTTCTTCGACACGGCCTTCTGCCGCAGCGGAGACGAGCGGATCTCGCGCAGCGTCTGCTTGAACTCCTTCAAGGACAGGCCCGACTTCTGCTCGCTCGCCGTGATCTCGCGGTTCGCCTGGTCGATGCGCTGCACGAACTGCTTGAGCTTGAGGACGATCTCGTTGATCTGCTTCTTCTTGAAGCGGACCTCCTGCAGCGCCGCCAAGATGGCGTGCTTCGAGTCCTCGAGCTGCTTCTGCAGCTTCTTCTTCGTGGGCTCGGAGCCCGCGGCGTCCAGCTTCTCGACGATCGTGCCCTGCGCCTTCCAGAGCGTGCGGACCTTGTCGATGATCTTGCAGGCACGCGCGACGTGCCACTCCTCGTCCAGCTCGCCGTCTTCCTCGTCGGCGTCCTTGACGACCTCTTTGACGCGGATCTCCTGCTTGCGCAGCTTGTCGCCGATCGCGAGGATCTCCTCGATCGCGACCGACGAGTTCAGAACGACGCTCAGCACGCGCCGCTCGCCCTCCTCGATGCGCTTGGCGACCTCGACCTCGCTCTCGCGCGTCAGCAGCGCGACCGAGCCCATCTTGCGCAGGTACATGCGCACGGGATCGCTCGTCGCGGGCGAGCCTTCCGTATCTTCTTCTTCCGCGGCCTCTTTCTTGGCCTCGGCTTCTTCGTCTTCCTCGGCCTCGGCGGCCGCCTCTTCGTCGACCTCGGGCTCGCCTTTGCCGGAGCCCTTCTTGGCCGCCGCGTCGACGATCTCGATGCCCGCCGCCGAGAAGGCCGACAGCCAATCGTCCATCTGCGGAGACGAGGCTCCGCTCTCAGGCATGGCCTCGGTGACCTCGTCGTACGTCAGAAATCCCTTGGCCTTGCCCCTCGTGATGAGCTCGCGCTTCTTGCGCTCGTTCTCTTTGAGGGAGGCTGCGCCTTTTTTCCCGGCCGCTACGGCCTTGGCGGCCTTGTCGCGGGCGCCGGGGAGGGTTTTCTCCGCTTCGTCGCTGTCTGATTCGGTGTCGAAGGTATCGTCCATTCCTACAACTTCGCCCTGTCACTCATGATGGGCCACACCATGCGCGCCCACGGGCGGTAACGCAATCGACGACGCCGAGCTTTCGAGGCTATTTCGCGCCGGGGGTCGGTTTTTCGCCGATCGGGCCGTCGTTCACGGAGGGCATGCTCATGATGTCCTTGCGGGCCGCCTTCCACGACTTCTGGACGATCCACGACATCGAGCGGTCCTGCCGCATCGCTTCGGTGCCGATCTCCTTCAGCATCTCTTCGGGGAAGTACAGGCTCTGCTTTCTTTTGTCGGATCCGTTCATGTCGACCATCATACGTGGTATCAAGCTTCGGGTGCTCATCGGAACGGCCGATGATTGAGATCGACAAAGACGACTGGAGCATGACAGCCCCCCGACATTACCTACACGGCGACTACCTAGAGCCGTCGGACCGAAGACCCGGAAGCGTCGTTTATTGCGCGTTTTGCGACGGTTTTTGCCTACCGGAGCATTTCACGGACGAGCACGGCGTGGCCGAAAATGCCGTGCGCCTGAACGCCAGCAAGAAGGTCTTCTATCGTTCCCAGCAGAGCGTCGTCCGTCCGGTCGACGCCGCGAACTTCCTCGAGGGAACCCCCGACCCCGTTTAAAAGAGAGCTATGTGGCGCAGGTGGGGTGATAGTCGTCGGCATGTCGCTCGCCCACCTTCAGCCCGCAAAGTCGGACCGCAACCGCGCCCCCTCGGGTGCCGCCGCTCCCCGGAAGGCCGGCGCCTCGGGCACGGCGTTCTGCGGCGCGAGCCACGAACCGGTCTTCCGCACGATGGATGACGCGACGGCCTCGGGCCTCGAGCTGTGCGACAGCTGCCTGGCCTTGTTCCGGCAGCAGAAAAAAGCGCACTAGGGCGCTGGGATCCAGCCGAGTTGGGGCCGCGTACGAGCCGCGGCCCCATCGGGCGACCGGTCAGACGTCAGACGTCAAACCACTTTGACGCCGCTGGCCTGGGGCCCTTTCTTGCCCTGAACGACCTCGAACTCGACCTTGGAGCCTTCCTGCAGCACGGCGCCGCCCGTGTCGTTGGCGTGGACGAACACGTCCTTGCCACCGCCCTCAGGCGTGATGAATCCGAAACCCTTGGCCGTGTTGAAGAACTTGACGGTACCTTTTTGCATTGTGGCGCCATCATGGGGCATTGCCCCCTTGGTCACCAAGAGATTCCGAGCAAAAGTGGGCTACTTTTTGGCCGGCTTTTTAACCTTGGTGGCCTTCTTTACGGCTTTTTTGCCGGCTTTCTGAGGCAACGACCAAACGCCGAGGGGCGCGCCCGAGGGGTCGACGAACACGCCGATCGCGCCCATCTCGCCGATGTCCATGTAGTCGACCTGGATGTCGGCGCCGAGCTTGCGCGCTTTGGCGATGGTCTTCTTGACGTCGTCGACCTGGACGTAGGGCAGCCACAGCGTCGGTGATCCGGGGATCGCTTTGCGCTGCATGCCGCCCCCCGCGCCGCCCTTGCCGACGTCGATCATCGTGTAGTCGGGCCCCATGGCGCCGAGCTTCCAGTCGAACAGGCTCTTGTAGAACTTCTTCGCTTTGGTGACGTCGTCGGTGTTGAGCTCGACGTGGGCGAACGGGTTGGGCATGGTCCGATCCTCATATCACTAACTTGGGATACCTTGCTCGCCATGGTCGAGCCGGTTGGCCGCGCGGGGCGCGGCGTTTCGCTCGCCGTCCTCTCTACGGCCGTCTTCTACCTATTTGCGGCCGGCCCCGCCCACGCGGAACAGGCGGCGGCGCTGGGGCGGCTCGAGCAGGAGTCCGTCGAAGAGGCGCTCGCGGCGTTGGGGATGAAGATCGACCCCCATCCCGAGGGCAAGATCGTCGGGGCGATCGCCGTCGTCAACCAAGAGGTCTTCTCGCGACGCGATTGGTATTTTCAGCTCTTCAACATCTTCCACCGCACGACGCGCCCTTGGATCTTGCAGCGTGAGCTGCTCGTCAAACCGGGCCAGGTCTACGACGGCGCGCTCGTCGAGGAGAGCATCCGCAACCTGCAGGCGCCGGCCGCGCTGACGATCGGCGGACGTCCGTTCGGCCAGCCCGAGCTGTCGAGCGTCGTCGCCATCGTGCCCGTCGTGTCGTCGCGTCCGGGCACCGTCGACCTGCTGACCGTCACGCGCGACGTCTGGAGCCTGCGCTTCAATACGAACTTCGAGTTCCAACAGAACACGCTGTCGCTGCTCGACACGTCGCTCTCGGAGAACAACCTATTCGGGTGGCGCAAGT
The DNA here is from genome assembly GCA_038325725.1 of Polyangia bacterium. Lineage (GTDB taxonomy): Bacteria > Myxococcota_A > Polyangia > Fen-1088 > Fen-1088 > DASZFV01. The sequence continues at coordinate 8,336 of JBBQJG010000120.1, forward strand.
ACCTGTCCGTGGGCTTCACGCTGGATCAGGGCGCCTACGCGATCGGCCCGACGTACTTCGACCCAAACCTAGCCGGCACGCGGCTGACTCTGCTCGCGTCGGCGCGAGCCTTTTACACGCGCGGCACGGACGCCTACGAAGGCGACGCCGAGCTGTTCTCGGTGCGCTATCCGCTATTCTCACTCGCGAGTCGGTGGGGCGGCGGCGTCGACGTCAATCACCAGGACGCCGTCCTGCGCAGCTTTCGCGGCAACAGCTTGCGCCTGCTCGATCTCGCCGGCGACCCGGCCGGCGTCGTCGAGGCGATCCCTTACGAGTACCGGCGCGGCATTGTCTCGGTCAACAGCAGCGTCGTGCGCTCGTTCGGCGGCAACGTCATCCAGCGCGTCACCGTGGGACATCTGTTCGACGATCGCCGCTCGAGCGTCCTCCCAGAGTTTCCGGGCGACCCCGGCGATCCGCAGCGCGCCCTCGACGAACGGCGCTTCCTGAATCAGTTCGCGCCCCTCTCCGAGCGACGCTCCGAGCCCTACGTCAACTACGCGGTCTTCACGCCGCGCTACGGTGTCTACCGCGACCTGAACACCTTCGACCTCCGCGAAAATAAGCTCCTCGGCCCCAACGTCTCGCTCAGCGCCGGCTACGGCCTCCCGGCGCTCGGCGCGGACTTCACGGCGCTGTCCCTCAGCGCGTCTGCGGCGTGGGCGGTGGATCTCCACGGTGGGTTCGGTCAGGTGCTCGTGCAAGGCGGTGCCCGCCTGCGCGACGGGACCTTCATCGATCAAAACGCGACGGCGCGCCTCTACGTCGCGTCACCGCTGCTCGCGCGCGCCGTTCGGCTCGTCCTGTCGACCGAGGCGGACGCGGCCCGCAACGACACCCAGCGACGGCGGTACGTGCTCGGCGGCAGCACGGGCCTGCGCGGCTACGCCATCGGAGATTTTCAGGGCACGAGCATGGTCGTCTCCCACGCCGAGCTGCGCACCGCCGCGCTCCCGATCTTCTCGCAGCGTTTCGGCGCGCTGCTGTTTTCCGACGTCGGCCACACAGCGGCGTCGTTCGCGACGCTCGTCCCGCACCACGATTTCGGCCTGGGCCTGCGCTGGTTGATCCCGCAGCTCAACTCGTCGGTGCTGCGCTTCGACTGGGCCATCGCGACGCAGAGCACGCCGTTCACGGCCGCTGGCCTCCCCGGCCGGTTCACGGCGGGCTTCCAGCAGGTCTTCTAACCGAAGCTGCGCGAGCGCTACGGGATGATGATCCCGCAGTCGATGAACACGAAGTTCGTGTCGACACGGAAGTGCGATGCGCTCGTGTGGCGCTCGGCGTGGAACAGCTCGATGTCGTATGCCGTGCCCTTCACGAGGCCGAGCGGGGCCGCCATCGCGTCCATGTCGATGGTCCCCGTCGCCTCCGGGTGCAGGCCGCCCAGGTCGAGGGCGAGCTTCTTGTTGACGAAGACCCATAGGTCGTCGTCGCCCGTGAACGTGAACGTCTCGCCGCCCTTGTAGACGAACTTCGTGTGCAGCTCGGTCGTGAAGCCGAAGTTGTGGGCGTTCGGGCCGTTGCCGAAGCCCGCGCCATCGAGCGGGAAGAAGGCATCGGACCGGAAGGTCGTCACGGCGCCGTTCGGCTCAAAGATAAAGGAGATCTGGTACGCCATGTTCGTGCCCGCGACCGTGCGGTACCACTGATCGAAGGCGGCCTTGGACGTCATCTGCTGGTTGTACGGACACGCGGCCGTCTTCCCCGGTGTGTCGCACATCGCGCCGTAGATCGGCTTGCGATCGCCGCCCAGCATGGCGCCGAGCAGGCCCGTCGTCGGCTTCGAGCCCGAGAAGGTCTCGAAGTCGGGGTGGCCGCCCGGCTCGTTGGAGCCCTTGAAGTCACGCACGACGCCGACGACCTTGAAGCAGCCGTCGGGGGGACTGTCGATCGACGTGTTGCCGCCCGCGGGGTCGATCGGCGCGCCGAGCTTGAAGCCGCCGACGTCGACCGTCGTGTAGTCGGCCGGGATGGGAACGACCTTGCCCGGGCCGCCGCCTGTGATGGAGGTCGATCCGCCCGTGCCCATTCCGTTCCCCACGGGGACGCCGCCCGTACCGCCGACGATGGGCACGCCGCCGGTCCCTCCGGTCGCGCCGTGGCCGGCGGCGCCTGTGTTGTCGGGGGCCAACGCCGGGCTCCACGTGCAGGCCGACAAGGCGCCAGCGAGCGTCACGCTGACGGCCATCAAGGTTGTCGCGGTCAGCTCAAAGAACCCTCTAACGTCGGGCGATCGTTTGTTCACGGACAAAACGACAGCAAGGAGCAGGCCAGGCACCGCGGCGGCGTTGGACGCCGTTCGTCGGGGCCGCGCCCGAGGCTCCGCCTCAGATTTCCGAAACCTCGGGCCCCGCGGATCGCGCCGGTGCCGGCTTCGATGTAGGTGGCGTCGCAGCGTCGAGGGCGAGCGCGAGACCAACGACGGCCGCGCATCCGAGGACGTTGAACCACAAGAACCCGACGCTCGTGCCCAGCCACACGGCGATGACGACGGCCTCCGAGACGAGCGCGGCGATGAAGACGGGCGTGGCCCGCACGCGGCGCGCGAAGAACGCCAGCAGGAAGATGCCGAGGATCGTCCCATAGAAAAGCGAGCCGAGGATGTTCACGGCCTGGATGAGGTTGTCGAGCAGCGACGCGCCCAGGGCGAAGACGACGGCGAGCGCGCCCCACCCCGCCGTGAAGAGCTGCGCGGCGCGCAGGTAGTGGGCGTCGGTCCGGCCGGGGCGCCAGCGCCGCTTGTAGAAATCGATGAGCGTGCACTGGCCGAGCGCCGACAGCTCGCTCGCCGTCGATGACATGGCGGCGCACAGGATGACGGCGAGCAGCAGCCCGATCAGCCCGCGCGGCAGGTAGTTGACGACGAACGTGATGAAGACGTAGTCGGCGTCCTTGGTCTCGGCCCGCGGGACGGACGCGGCGAGCAGGCGGACGGCGCGCGCCCGCACGTCGGCGGCCTCGGCGGCGGTGGCCCGCACGCGCGTCTCGGCGGCGGCGATCGCGGCGGGCGCGCCCTCGTCGAGGGACGACTCGAGCTGGGCGATGGCCGTTCGCTTGCGCTCGAAGATCTCGTGGTGCTCGGCCTCGAGGGCCCGGAGCTCGCCCGCGTGCGGCGTCGCGTAGACGCGCGCGACCTCCGACTCATTGAAGAACAGCGGCGACGGGTTGAACTGATAGAAGACGAACACGAGGACGCCGACGAACAGGATCAACGCCTGCATCGGGACCTTGAACAGGCCATTGAAGAGCAGGCCCAGGCGGCTCTCCGTGATCGATCGGCCCGACAGATAGCGCTGCACCTGCGATTGGTCCGTCCCGAAGTACGCCATCGCGAGGAAGAAACCGCCCGTGAGGCCCGACCAGAACGTGTAGCGGTTGCCGGGCGAGACCGAAAAATCGACGATGTTCATCTTGCCGAACACGCCCGCGAGGCGCACGGCGCGACCGAAGGTCAGGTTCGGCGGCAAGCGCATGACGATGACGACGGCGGCGACCGCCATGCCGCCCAGCATGACGACCATCTGTTGCTTCTGGGTTTGGCTCACGGCGCGCGTGCCGCCCGCGACGGTGTACAGGACGACGAGCGCGCCGATGACGAGGCATGTGCCGTTGAGCGACCAGCCGAGCACCTTCGACAGGATGATCGCGGGCGCGTAAATCGTGATGCCGGCCGACAGGCCGCGCTGCAGGAGGAACAAGATGGCGGCCAGCTGTCGCGTCTTCAGATCGAAGCGGCTCTCGAGGTATTCGTAGGCGGTAAAGACGCGCAGCCGGTAGAAGCGCGGCACGAAGGCGACCGACAGCGCGATCATCGCGAGCGGCAGGCCGAAGTAGAACTGCACGAAGCGCATGCCGTCTTCGTAGGCCTGCCCCGGCGTCGACAGGAAGGTGATGGCGCTCGCCTGCGTCGCCATGACGGACAGGCCGATCGTGCGCCAGTCGTCGCGGTAGCCGCCGTGCAGGTAGCCGGCCATGTCGACACGCGCGCGCGTCTTCCACAAGCCGTAACCGACGATCGCGCCCAGCGTCCCGAACAGGACGACCCAATCGAGCGCGCTCATCTTATTGGAACGCCGCCGTGAGCGCGGCGTAGAGGATCACCTGGACGGCGAGCGCGCCCAAGACGACGAGGTAGAGGCGCGGCCACGTCGCGAACGGCGGCGCGTCGCCCAACTCGGGGCGCTCGGGCTCGGCCAGCGGCTCAGTGGCCATGGGCCGCGTGCCCTCCCGCGAGGAGGTTCGCGAACAGCCGGAACGCGCCCGGCACGCCCGCGGGGAGCTGACGGAAGAACGCGAGGCCGGTGTACACGAAGGTGCCCTTGCCGTGGCGGGCCCAAAGGATGCTGCCGGCCAGGGGCGGCTCGTCGGGATCGTGCATCGAGAGCACGGTCTGATAGCGCGGGTCCCACTTGCCGGCGAAGTAGAGGCCGCGCTCTTGGATCCACCCCGCGAAGTCGGCGGCCGTGAGCGCGTTGGGCGTCGTGAGCGCGGGGTGCGCGGCGCTCGCGAACGCCACGGCGGCGGTCTCGTCGGTGACGCGGTCGTGGCCGATGTCGAAGGGCCACGGGCCGAGCGGCTCGGACAGCGGCGCGAGGCGGTTGTTGGTGTTGTACTGGACGACGAGCGTGCCGCCCGCTTCGACGTAGGTCATGAGGGCCGAGTGGGTGCCGGCGGCGCGCAGACGCTCGCTGATGTTGAACGCGCGCACGCCCGTGACGACGGCGTCGAAGCGCGCGAGCGAGGCCGCGCTCAACGTCGCGTCGTCGAGAAGCGTGACCTCGTAGCCGACGCGACGGAGGCTCGCCGGCACCTCGTCGCCGGGGCCGGGGACGTAGCCAATGCGTGTGCCGCCTTTCACGAGGGCGACGGGCACGAGGCGCACGTCGGCGTCGACGAGCCACGTCTGAATCGGGATGTGCGGGTGATCGATCGTGACGACGCCGCGCCCGAGCATCGCGCCACCGACCTCGGCGACGACCTTCAACACGCCGGGCTTCGCGCCCGCCGCAGGCCGCACGGCGAAGGTCACCGTCGCGATGGCGCCTTTTCGTGGCAGCGAGAACGGCGCCGTCGCCGGCTCGACGACCCACCCCGCGGGCGGCGTCGGACGAACGACGCCCGCGACGTTGGGCGCGCCCGCCGTCAGCCGCACGGCGAGCGCGTGGGCCGCGCCGTCAGGGAACATGAGGACGCCGGCGTCGGGACGCACTGAGATGACGGGGGTGATCTCGACCGGGCGGTAACGCTCGCCCATGACGGGATCCGTCCACTTGTGTTGCACGGCCCGAACGACCGTGAAGGCGCGGCCCGCGATCGTGAGCCGAAACGTCACGGCGAGCGCGGGCTCGTTCTCGGGCGCGCCGATGAGCGCCAGGTCGGCGTGGTACACGCCCGGGTCGGGCGGCACGGCGAGCCAGTACGGCGTCGTCGGCACCGCCGTCGCGGGCACGACGAAGGAACGTTTGAGCTCGAGCGCCGCGGCCGCGCCGTCGGCCGTGGGCGCCGCGACGACCTTGCCGACGGCCGTCGCCGGCTCGAACGGAAAGACGATCTCGTCGAGCGTCACCTTCGTCGGCGCGCGATCGATCACGCTCGCGACGACGTCGAGTGACTGTCCGGGGGCAACGTCGGGAGCGGCCGCCGTCGCTTCGACGAAAAGGCCGGCGCAGGCGAGCACCAGGTCCGCGACCTCGCGCTTCTTCTGCGCGCGATACGAAGGCTCGGGCACGCCGTCGAGCGCCCGATCGATGGCGAGCAACGCGGGGATCGACGCGTACGGCGCCGTCGGGTCGAAGGCGCGCGCCGCCTTCTCCGTGAGACCGCGGAGGCTCGCCGCGCCCTTGAAGCGGCCCCAAGACAAATCGAGACCCGCGAACACCGACGGTGTCTTGCTCTTGACGCTGGTGGGCGCCGCGTCGGCGAGCACCTTGAAATACTCGGCGATGGGCCCGCGCGTGCGCGCGACGCCGAAGCCCTGGCTCTTGTGCATGCTGCGGCTGTCGGCCGCGAGCTCGCCCATCGAGACGCCGAGCAGCGGGCTGAACGTGCCCACGTCCAGTTTGATAAATGACGAGAGATCCTCGCCGGGCTTCGAATTCCAGGTCGACTTGTTCCACAAGAGACGACGCGCCTGCCACGGCTCGATACCGCCGACGAGCTGCTCGGGGTGGAACTTCGGATCGGCCGCCGCGCGGAACGCCTCGACGGCGAGCATCGCCGACGCCGTGTGGTGGCCGTGCGTGTCGGTCTTTTCGGCCGGGAAGCGCGTGATGATGACGTCGGGCCGATAGCGGCGGATGACGGCGACGGTGTCGGCGAGCACGGCGTCCTTGCCCCACAGGCGCAGCGTCTCGTCGGGGCTCTTCGAGAACCCGAAGTCGCGCGCGCGCGTGAAAAACTGTTCGGCGCCGTCGATGCGACGCGCGGCGAGCAGCTCCTGCGTGCGGATGAGGCCGAGCTCGGGGCCCTGCTCCGAGCCGACGAGGTTCTGGCCGCCGTCGCCGCGGGTCATCGACAGGTACGCCGTGCGCACGAGCGCGACGTTCTGGAGATACGCGAGCAAGATCGTGTTCTCGTCGTCGGGGTGCGCGGCGACGTAGAGCACGCGGCCCACGACGCCGAGACGTCGCAGCGCGAGCTGGACGCGCGCGGCGTCGGGCTCGGGAGGCGGGCCGGCGTTCGCGGCGGTGGTCATGACGAGGACAACCAACAGCGACGAGAAAATGAGGTTACGCATGGGAATTTCACCGAGGCGGCCGGAGTATAGTTGACGACTCCGGTGGGTCGACCGTTCTCAAGCTGTTATCTCGCGGGCGATCCCGCTGCGCACGGGTTCCTCGCGCGTGACTTCCGCGATCCCGCGGTGCGCGTCGAAGCAACCCGCGCGGCGGCCGCGCGCCGCGCGAGCCCGGCGCTGCTGACCGTGCTCGCCGAACAACAGGCGCGGCTCGCGCCGAGCGCGGCGCGCACCGAGGCCTTAGGGTCCCTCGCGCGCGGCCAGACCGCCGTCGTTGTCACGGGGCAACAGGTCGGGCTCTTCCTCGGCCCGCTCTATTCCTTTTACAAAGCGGCGTCGGCGATCGCGGCGGCCCGCGCGCTCGAGGCCGCCTCGGGCGTGCGCACGGTGCCTGTCTTCTGGCTGCAGACGGAGGATCACGACTTCGCCGAGATCGCCGCGTGTCACGTCGCGGGCGCCGACGACGCGCCCGTGACGTTGTCGCTGTCGGACGACCTTGCCCTCGCGCGCGTCTCGGTCGCGCACAGGCGCCTCGGCCCCGAGCTCGCCGGTCTCGTCGAGTCGTTGGCCGCAGCGCTCGGGCCCGGCGCCGCGGCCGAGG